>CAZWCV010000262.1:0-1557 GCA_964632725.1 uncultured Anaerolineaceae bacterium | reverse complement strand
AAGCCCCTCCCTCTTTATGGGGGAGGGGTTTGGGGTGGGGGTTTCATAAAAAAGAGGACGCCGGCTATTCTTGTCCGTCTGCAAAAGTTTTTGACTCCAGGCAATTCACCGCGCCCATCAAAACGGGCCGTAGCGGTCAATCTGGCCGGGATGAGCGTAGACCGTCGCGTCGTAGCTGCGTTGCAGCAAGTCCCACTTGACATCAGCGTAGTCGGGTTCCCGCGACAAGTCCTTGTGCTCCCAAGGGTCGGCGTCCAAATCGTACAGCTCGCAGATGCCCTTTTGATGATACGTGACGAGCTTCCAGCGGCGATCGCGATACATGGTGGCGTGGGTTTCGTCGGCCAGGTTGGTCGCGGCATAGTGTTCGGCGCGTACAAACTCTCGATGGCGCGCATCGGATGTGGCCGATTGCAGCATTGCCGCTGCCGACCGCCCCTGCACATAGAGCGGGACATCCATGCCCAGCAGCTCATACAGCGTCGGAACTATGTCGACCAGTTCGATCAGCCCGTCCGACACCTGCGGCTGGATGCGGCCCGGCCAGGAGATCATCAGCGGAACGCGCGCCAGTCCCTCGTAGAAGCGGCAGCCCTTGAGCGCGAGACCGTGATCGCCCAGCATCTCGCCGTGGTCGCTCATGAAGATGACGATGGTGTTCTCGCGCAGTCCGGTTGCGTCAAGATAGTCGAGCAGACGGCCGAATTCCTCGTCGAGGAATTCAATCATGGCGTAATACGAGGCTTGCATCTGTCTGTGCTGAAATTCGTCGGGATGGCGGGCGCGATTCTGAAAGTCGATGCCGGCCGCTTCCAAACGCCGCTGCTGCTCGAGGTCGCCGTCAGCGAAGTGGGCGCCGGGCAGCGCGTCCGGATGGTAACGCCGGTAGTATTCCCAGGGCGCGTCGAAGGGCGGATGCGGGTCGAAGGGATTGATGCTGAGGAACCAGGGCTTGTCCGGCTCGCGATTGCGCCCGATGAACTCAATCGCCTTTTCCGTGCACCAATGCGTCTGATGCAAATGCGGCGGCACATTGTCTTGCTCCGGCGTCGGCTCGCTTAATCCGCCGAAGTCGGCATGACGATGTGAGTTGCGATAGTCGTCGCTGGAGGCAATGCCGCGCGGGCGCAAGACAGTATCATGGTCGATGCCCTGCGCCTTGATCCACTCCACGTACTCGTTGCCTCTCTCGTTGCCACCCTTGTGATCATGGCTGTACTGAAAGTAGTCGTAGCCGTCATCGACGCGTTCCTCGCGGCGCAAGAAAGCGCTGGCCAGGTGCAGCTTGCCGATCAGCCCGCAGTCATAACCGGCGTCATGCAGCGCCTTGGAGATCAGCCGGTCTTCGTAGTGGCGCGGAAATGTCTGGAAGCCATTGCCATTGACGCCGACCGCGCTGGGATACATACCGGTCAGGAAGCTGGCGCGGCTGGGCGTGCAGATCGGCGACTGGCAGTAGGCGTGGGTGAAAGCGGCCGAGTGGCTGAGGAAGCGATCGAGGTTGGGCGTGTTGATGTGGCGATTGCCCAGGGCGGCGATGGTGTCGAAGCGCTGCTG
>CAZWCV010000261.1:0-1573 GCA_964632725.1 uncultured Anaerolineaceae bacterium | reverse complement strand
GTGACGACGAGACAGGGCAAGGGGGCAATTTCGGAACGCCATCCGCTTTCTCTTGGCATGGCCGAAATGCGCTTTCAGCCGCTTCGCAGCTGGCTCACCGGTCGGGATCTGATTCTCGCAGTCGGCGCGAGCAACTTCAGGCGCGGGGACAGCCAAAAGGTCATCCGCATCGATGTTGACGAGTCCGAGCTCGATGGCGACAGCGACCAGCTGGCCATTCAGGGCGATGCCTATCCCGTCATGATGGCGCTCAATCAGGCCGTCGCCGCTGCCTGCCCATCCCGCGCTGACAAGGCCGAGGCCGTCCAGGCAGAGGTCGCGGCCATCAACGGGGCCCGCTTCGATCCGTCCTCCCAACTGCAGCCGCAGTGGGACTTCATGGAGGCGATCCACGCGGCCTTGCCCGATGACGGCATCGTCATTCAAGGCATGAACCAGATGGGGTACTACAGCCGCAACTACTTCAGACCCAGAGCGCCGCACGCCTACTTGACCAGTTCGTCACACGGCACACTGGGCTGCGCCTACCCCATCGCGCTGGGCGCGAAGGTCGCTTGCCCGGACAGGACCGTCGTTTCGATTTCCGGCGACGGCGGCTTTCTTTACAACGTGCACGAACTGTCCACCGCCGTGCAGTACGGGATCAACGCGGTCGCCATCGTCTTCAACGACAACGCCTACGGCAATGTCCTGCGCGCGCAGATGGAGGAGTTTGACGGGCATGTTCTCGGCACACAACTCCACAACCCCGACTTTGTCGCGCTGGCGCAAAGTTTCGGCGCCCATGGCGTGCGCGCCGAGGACGCCGCGGCACTGCAAGCGGCGCTGGAAGAAGCGGCCGCCGACCAGAACGGCAAACCGACCTTGATTGAAGTACCGGTCGGGAGATTGGATAGAGAGTACTGAGGGAGGTTCCGGCATGTCGGACGTTGTCAATCTGAAAAAGCGCATTCACCGCGGCGAACCGATCTTCGGCGTCGGCGCACAGGTGCATTTCAACCGCAGCCAGCTCGAAGATCTGCTGGCGCAGGGCGACTACAGCTTCGTCTACGTCGATAGCCAGCACACGGCGTTTTGCGAAATCGACCTGGAAAACTTCTGCCGCCACGCCGAAGCGCTGGGGATACCCGTTCAGTTTCGCATCCCGCATACGCGCCATACATACCTGGTCGGACGTTATCTCGATTTAGGGCCGACGGGGATAATGGTGCCGGAAGTGGAGACTACGGGGGAAGTGGACGAGGCGATCAGGTATTTCTATTATCCACAGGTGGGGCGGCGCAGCTCGGGCGGAGTCAACCGCCGCAATCTGAGCGCCTTTGGTGAACCGACCGATCCTTCTATCATCGACCGCCTTGCCTACGCCGACTGGTGGAACAGCAACGGCTTTCTCGCGATCCAGCTGGAGTCGGTGGAGGCAGTCATCAACGCGCGCAAGCTGGCCAAGCCGGGGGTCGACCTGCTGGCGTTCGGGCCGAACGACCTGCGATTCAGCATGGAAAGTCTGCCGCACAGTCCGTTCAAGACAGTAGACGAGTGCATCGGCCACGTGCTGGCGCAGATGAAGGACAGT
>CAZWCV010000260.1:0-1656 GCA_964632725.1 uncultured Anaerolineaceae bacterium | reverse complement strand
TGCGCGTATTCGTTGTAGGTCATGGCTTGCGCCGCGTCCAGCTCGCCATTGAGCAGCAGCGACATATCGAAGGGCTGCTGGATGACGGTGACGTCATCGGCGTTTTCCGGGTCGATATCCACAGCGCGCATGGCGGCGAAGAGCTCGTGCTCGTTGCCGAAGCCCCAGGTGCCGATGCGCATGCCGGCAAAGTCATCGACCGATTCGATGCCGGTATCGACGAAGGAGACTTCCAGGGTGCCGCTGCGCTGGAAGACCTGGGCGATGTTGACAAGGTTGACGCCCTGCTCGTTGGATTCCAGTACTTTGGGCACCCAGGCCAGGCCGAATTCGGCGCCGCCCGAAGCGACCACTTGCTGCGGCACGATCTCGACCGCGCCTTCCAGAATCGTAACGTCGAGACCGGCGTCCTCGTAGAAGCCGAGATCGACAGCCGCGAAATAACCTGCGAATTGCGATTGCGCCACCCACTGCAATTGCAGCTTGACCGGCGTCAGATGCCCATCAGCCGCGGTGGCGGACACGCCCAATATCAATACAAGAACAATCAACAATCCAAGTGCTCTACGCATGATGTTTTCCTCCATCAATTTGACTAAACTTCAATCGCGTTGGGCTGGATTATATCCCAATCGCGGACTGACCAAAATATTAGCCGCTAGCCCGCAGGGCGCAGAAGCCGAGTAATTGTAGAATGCGCAGCTTTCCGTGATAATCAACTTATAGTAAATGCACTTTACGGTGACGCGCATGGAAGCTGTAACCTCCAATGACAATCCGCTGCCGACGGAAAATGTCAGAACATCCGGCGAGCGCATCGCCACGCTGGAAGAACGCTCCCTGCACGCCGCGACCAAGGCGGAATTGCATCGGGCGTTGCTGATGTTATTCATCGCGACACTCACGACTTTGGGCGGGTTGATGGTCCACTTGCACAATACCATGTTCCACTTGCACAATTCCACGCTGAGCGAGATTGCAGAAATCCGACGGCTTCTGATTGAAGTTATTCAACAACTGCCTGGCGGCTGACGAATTATTCCCCGACGAGTAAAGCGGATATCCGAACTTCGACGCTTGCCTAGCGGCCAGACCCCCATGAATCGCCCCCATTCAGTCCCCACGCAGCGAGACGTGCCAGGGCATCAGCCGCCGCTCCGCGAACAAGACCACCAGATAAAACGAAATGCCGATGATGGACGCCATCATGATGGCCGTCCAGGCTTTGGCGAAATCGAAGGCGGAGGCTTCTTGCGTGATGTAAACGCCCAGTGTAGCGCGCGGGCCGCCGAAAAACTCGGCCACGACCGCGCCGATCAGGCTCAGGGCGCTGGCCACGCGAAAGGCGCTGAACATATAGGGCAGCGCGTTGGGTATGCGCAGCTTGAGCAGGATGTCCCTGGGCGCCGCCGCGTAGGAGCGCATCAATTCCAATTGGCTGGCGTCCACGAGCGTCAAACCGCGCACGGTGTTGATCATGGTCGGGAAGAAGACGATGATGGCCACAATCGCCATCTTGGAAGCCGGGTTGGTGATGCCGAACCAATTGTTCATGATGGGCGCGAAGGCGATAATCGGCACGGAATTAGCCGCGATGGCGAAGGGCATGGTCGCCTCGCTGACGATGGTCCAGCGCGAGGTAATCAGCGCCACCAA
>CAZWCV010000259.1:0-1675 GCA_964632725.1 uncultured Anaerolineaceae bacterium | reverse complement strand
GCGACAATGCCGCCGCCCACGCAAAATACTTTGCGTCTCGCTGCGATTAGCTCCCCTCCCCTAGCCTGCTGGGGGAGGGGCCGGGGGAGGGGGTTGGCTGCTCGCAATGTAAACAGCGGCGACCGCCCAGGTCACCCGCCGCCCGCGCCCCATAAGATGTACGTGCGGGCGAGCCGGTGGCTCGCCCCTACGTGCCGCCGCGCATATGCGGTATCATTCAGCCATTCAAATTCACAGTCAGGGGGCAATCCTATGACATTGCTGGACAAAGCCAAGGACATGCAGGAGCAGCTGGTCGCCTGGCGCCGCGACATCCACATGCATCCCGAGCTCGGCTTCGAGGAGCAGCGCACTTCGCGCCTGGTGGCCGATTCGCTGCGCGAGATGGGCATTGAGATTGAAGTCGGCGTGGCGGAGACGGGCGTGGTGGCGCGCATCGGCGAAGGCCGGCCCGCCGTCGGCATCCGCGCCGATATGGACGCGCTGCCGATTCAAGAAGCCAACGATGTGCCCTATAAATCGCAGACGCCCGGGTTGATGCACGCCTGCGGCCACGACGCCCATACCTCCATGCTGCTGGGCGTGGCCAGGCTGCTCAACGACCTGCCCGATCGACCGGCCGGGGAAATTCGCCTGCTCTTCCAGCCCAGCGAAGAAAAATGGCGCCCGTCCGACGGCCACAGCGGCGGCAGCCTCATGGTCGAGCAGAAGGCGCTCGACGGCCTGGACGCCGTCATCGCCTGCCACGTATCAAGCGGCTCGCCCGTCGGGCTGGTTGAGGTTTGCGATGGATTCTCGCTGGCCGCGCCCGATACATTCGAGGCCAAGATCATCGGCGAGGGCACCCATGGCGCGGCGCCCCATAACGGCCTGGACCCGATTTGGCTGCAATCCCAGGTCGTGAACGCGCTGCAAGCCATCCGCTCCAGGCGGCGCGACCCCACCGAGCGCTCGGTCGTCACCATCGGCTCCATCCACGCCGGCATCGCCCCCAACGTCATCCCCAACGAAGTGCTCATCACCGGCACCATCCGCACCTTCGAGCAAGAAGCGCGCGAGGAGATCCATCGCCTGGTCGAAGAGGCTTTTGCGTTAGTTCGTCACTTCGGCGGCGATTACGAACTGAGCATCTCTACCGGCTATCCGGCGCTTTACAACGATCCGGGTGTGGCGGCGCTGATGCGCTCGGTCAGCAGCGACTTGATCGGCGAGGCCAATACCGGCGAGGGCGCGCCCATTATGGCGGGCGAGGATTTCGCCTTCATGACGCAGCAGGCGCCGGGCGCCATGATGCGCCTGGGCGCGCAACTGGACGAGCAGAATCGGCCCCATCACAGCCCGATATTCGATATTCACGAAGATTGCCTGCCGGTCGGCGTCGGCGTCATGGCCGAAAGCGCCCTGCGCCTCTTGCGTCAACACGGCGGCTAGCTGAAATCTATTGCCATAGAGTTCACCGAGTAGAATTGTAACGCTTGACCGGTACTGCAAATCTACCGAAAGAGTAGCTGGAAAACTACCAAATCTATAACAATATGCATGTCAATCAATGTGTAACGCGGTAGATTTCTGCGGAATCCACCCAATGAGGCTCCCCCTCCCAGACTCGTCGCTGACGAAAGGACAGTTTTTTCTACCCCATCCCCGACGCTTCCCCAATGCATTAGGGAAAGGT
>CAZWCV010000258.1:0-1726 GCA_964632725.1 uncultured Anaerolineaceae bacterium | reverse complement strand
TAATGCATTGGGGAAGCGTCGGGGATGGGGTAGAAAAAACTGTCCTGTCGTCAGCGAATCATCAGGGAAGGGTGACTCGCTGTTGTAGCGAGAATACCCAGCATGATTGGCGCCATTTATTTGCAACCACTTTGAACCACGTGTCACCACTACCCAATCATAGCATGAGGCGATGCGACGCTGGTGGATAATGCGCATGAAGCCGCTATGCGCGCCGCAGAAGGTCCGCGTAATTGTCGCCTGGTGTGATCTGGCCGAGGACGGAGGCGAGCCGAGCGCCGGTCAGGGCCGGCAAGGACGCGGGACGGCCATGCCAGGTTTCGTAAGCCAGCACAGCGAAAACCAGCGCCTCCTTGTAGTCGCTGTCCAGGCCGATGTCTTCGTGCGACTTGACGGCCGCGGGCGCGAGCAGCTGGCGCAGCATGCCCACCATCACCGGATTGTGGCGTCCGCCGCCGCCGAGGATGACTTCTTGAACGGGCGCGGGGGCGAATTGCTGGTAGGCGTCGGCGATGTTGGTGGCGGTCAGCGCAGTTAAGGTGGCGATGATCTCAGCCGAAGTCAAGCCGCGCCGCCCGGCTTCGGCGACCAGGTCCAGCGCGGCGGCTGTGCCGAAGGTCTCGCGGCCGGTGGTCTTGGGGTAGTCGCGCGCGTAGTAGGGGTGCCCCAGCAATTCGTCAAGCCACTCCTCATTGACGCGGCCCCGCCCCGCCAGCTCGCCGTCGCGGTCGTAATTTTGCGCGCCGCCGGTGAGGCGCGCCACGGCGATATCGAGGAGGGAGTTGCCGGGTCCGGTGTCGAAGGCGATGGGCTGCGACGCATCGTCCGCGAGCGGCGGCAGAAAGGTCACGTTGCCCATGCCGCCGATATTCTGGATGGCGCGCCAATGCCGCGGATGGCGCAGCAGCAGCCAGTCGACGTAGCCGGTCAGGGGCGCGCCTTGCCCGCCGGCGGCGATATCGCGGGCGCGAAAGTTGCTGATAGTGGTGACGCCCGTTCGCTCGGCGATGACGGCCGGCTCCACGATTTGCAGCGAAACGTTGACCTGACCGCTGGGCAAGACATTGTGCCAAAGCGTCTGCCCGTGCGAGCCAATGAGGTCGATCTGACCCGGCGCGAAGCCGGCTTGTTTCATGGATTCGAGCGCGCGCCGGGCGAAGACTTCGGCGAGGTCGACGTGTAGCGCGGCAATCTGATCGACGCGGCTCTCTGTCGGGTCGCAGCAAGTGAGGATGCGCTGGCGCATGGCCGGGTCGTACTCATAAGTCGCGCCGTGCAGCAAGTCGGCGGTCAAGTTGCCGGGCGCGCCGCGGATCTCGCAGATGGCGACATCGACGCCGTCGGCGGATGTGCCGGACATCAGGCCGAGGACAATCATTCAAGACATCATCTTCGCTAGCGAGATGAGAATGGACTCAAGCGAGCCGGGCGCCTGCACGCTGTCCAAACCAGACATGGACGTTGTCACATGCTAAGCCGACTCGGCGTATTTCTTGAAGTTGTCGAGGATGGCCCGCCAGCCCGCGCGCTGCATGTCGGCCGGGTTTTCCTTGTCGGGGTCGAAGGTCGTGGCTACGCGCGTCGAGTCGCCCAGGTCCCTGAAAGTGGTTTCGGCTTGTCGGCCATCGGACATGGTGTAGGCGATTTTGGACTCGAGTTCAACTTCGTCGTAAATCGCTTCGAAATCGAAACCGAAGCTGCCGTCTTTGGCTTCCATGCGCGAGCA
>CAZWCV010000257.1:0-1865 GCA_964632725.1 uncultured Anaerolineaceae bacterium | reverse complement strand
TTTGGTTGTTTTTTTTGTGTAGTTTATGTTTTTTCATTTTGTCTTCACGTTGACCGATGTGCCGGAAGATGTCGGCTACTTGCACGCGCAATGGCGCCGCAGCAATCCGCTGCCTTACAAAGAGGTCTATACCATTCTCGATGGCGTCCAGGGCATGGGCCACTACGTCGGTACCTACATGGCCTGGGGCAGCAACAACCGCGGCTGGTGGGGCGAGGGCGAGATCAAGTTCTACATGGATGGCGACGGCGACTTTCCTACCATCTGCGGCACCGGTACCGAAGATTATTTCGGCGGCGCCTGGTGCTTCGGCAATCAGGACGGATACTACACACCCTTTACAACGCCCTATCTGGGACTGCCCCAAGTCATAAAGCCGGACGGCTTTCGTCATAGTCAGCAGCGCTTTGGCATGTATCGCTGGCATATTCCCGACCCGATTCGCTTTGAGGAAGACTTGCGAGTGACGATTCAAGCGCTGGGCTGGCGCTCCAGTACGCTGCACGGGGCAGCCTTTGAAGATTACCGCTACCTGCCGCTGCAAGATGACATTGCATCAACGGCGTTCTGGTATCAAGCAGAGCCGCACGCGCCATTTCCCGAGTTGCCGGATCGGGATTACCTTGAGGTGATTTAGATGGCGGCAAGAGACTGACCCGGCAAATCATCCCGCCACCGCGCGCTTCCGACAACGGAGGCTGCCTAGCGCTTGGCCGCGCGCCATGACGAATTCCGAACCAGCTGGCGCAGATTGCCTGCTCCTTGAATTAGCAAGCTGAAGATGCTCTCGCCGCTGTCGGCGAAGACTACGTCTCGTCAAAGCCGACGCCGGTGGTTTAGTCTCCCTGGCCATCGAGGTCGAAGACCAGCACGCGAATGCCCGACTGCGTCCGCGCGCCGGCCAGGTTGATAGTGATGGGTGATTTGCCGGAGCGGCCTTTTTGATTAAGCATCGCAATCGCAGTAGACATCGGCAGCGCGCCTCTTACTGATTCATGTGCTGGCTATGAATTTACTTCTTATCATTTGCCGGTATCAAAGAGGATGACATGATTAAGGCCAAGAACTTTATCGAGCGCCACTTCTTCCGGGGCGCCCCGACGCTGAGCCGGACAAAGCGGAGATCATGGACGATATCCGCATCGGCTTGCGCCAGGCGGCCGCCGGTGAAGGCCGGCCTGCTCGCGAAGCGCTGGAAGAAATCCGCCGGAGAATCGCTGACGATGGCCGATCTCGTGATGACCAACGCCGGCGCGGTTCTGCTTCGGCCCGAGCATCCCTTCCAGGCGCTGGTCGATATGATCGCCGACACGCTGTCTCCCAGCTCGCGGCGGGTGTATCGCCATACCTATGATTCATGGCGCGCCTTCGCCGACCGTTATCAGATTGTCTATCTCGATTTGAGCTTCGCCCACGTCAGCGCTTTCCTGCAGGACACGGATGTCGCGCACGAAGCGCAGCGCGCGCCATGCTTCAGAAGCGATCGCGGTATACTGAGCAGACTGAAAGAATCCGTCATTTCCGGTTCTGCTCGCTTGGAAAAGAGAGGCAAGACCGGCGATGGCGCCTGTCCCAAGTCGATAGAATCTGCTATGCGCGCCAGGCAATCACGCCGAGTTCGCGTCCCGCCGGCGTGAAAGCAACGATTGCATGCTCCAGTTGCTCGCTTGACAGCGCCGCCGACATCTGTACGCGGATGCGGGCTTTGCCCATCGGCACTACGGGATAGAAGAATCCGCTGACGTAAACGCCCAGTTCGTACAGACGGTTGGCGAAGTCCTGCGCCAGCCGCGCCTCGTCTTTCGTTACGTTATCCCCAATATCGCCGAGACCTTGATCGTCGTCTCCTTCAACGCCACAGCCGC
>CAZWCV010000256.1:0-2025 GCA_964632725.1 uncultured Anaerolineaceae bacterium | reverse complement strand
GGGGGTGGGGGATTGTGACAGAATCTCTGACGCATCATCGTGGTTCGACTTCCGTCAGTTTCACGGGGCGATTCTCGGCGATGGAGCGCATGCCCGCCATGGCCATCAGCACCGGCACGCGCCCGTCATTGCCCACCACCGGCACGGGCGCGCCGCTCTCGATGGCGTCTACGAAGGCGATCATCTCGGCGGCGTAGCTGTCCATATAGCGCTCGACGAAGAAGTAGAGCGGCAGGTCGCGGCGGACGCTGCCGGCGTCGCTGATGGTGACGGAATTGGGGTGCCAATTGCCGCTGCTAACCGCGCCGCCGCTGCCGAAGACCTCGACGCGCTGGTCATAGCCATAGACCGCTTGCCGACTGTTCTCAATGGTTCCGATGGCGCCGTTCGCGAAGCGCAGCATCACCTTGGCCGTGTCGATATCGCCCGCTTCGCCGATGGCGGGGTCGACCTTGACATCGCCGATGGCGTAAAGCTCCTCGACCTCGCCCAGCAGGAAGCGCGACAGGTCGAAGTCGTGAATCATCATGTCCATCATCAAGCCGCCGGAGACCTTGATGTAGTCGAGCGGCGGCGGCGCCGGATCGCGGCTGATGATCGTCATGGTATGCGGCTCGCCGATTTCGCCCGCCTCGATGGCGCCCTTGATGCGCGCGTGATTGGCGTCGAAGCGGCGATTGAAGCCGATCTGCAGCTGCACGCCGCTTTCCGCCACAGCCGCCAGCGCCGCGTCAATCTCCGCCAGGTCGAAGGCGATCGGCTTCTCGCAGAATATATGCTTGCCGGCTAGAGCCGCCTCAATGATGAAACGGCAGTGGGTGTCGGTCGACGAGCAGATGACGACCGCGTCGATATCGCCGCTGTTGATGATTTCGGCGGGATCGCTGCTGTGGTCGGGGATGCCGTAGTCGGCGGCGGCTGACCGGGCCGAGTCGGCGAAGATGTCGGCGATGGCCAGGACCTTGGCCGATGGTATGCGGGTAGTCAAGGAATTGGCGTGGACGCGGCCGATGCGCCCGGCGCCGATGATGCCCAGATTAAGCGGCATCGTTTCCCCTTTCCGCGCAACGTAAATTGCGCATTGTGCACGTTAGCGCTCGCAGCGCGAAATCGGCCGGATGTGGCCACCTGCAAGCGCTGCGGGTTGCCGGTTATGGTAACGCATTCCGCGCCAATTGAGTATTGCGGCGCGGCGACTTTGCTTGCTCGGGCGCGTTAGGCTGTGATATATTCGGAGTGAACGGTCATGGAGAACAAGTTATGGAAACGTCGAGGCTGAAGTCGCGCGCGAAGGACGTCCCGCAAGAGACGGAGGCGGATGAAGACCGCGAGCCGACCAAAGAAGAGATCCTTGAGGATATCAGAATAGGCCTACGACAGGTTCTTGCGGGCGAGAGAGGGAGGCCCGCGCGAGAATCAATTAAAGCGATTCGACGAAAAATCTACGGCGATGCCAAAGACAGTTGAAGCGCTGCCGCGGTTTGAAAGGCGTCTTGAACGGCTAGAGCGCAAGTATCCAAGAACAACTGATGAAGTTGATAAGCTCACGGTGCAATTAGAGCGGGGTCAGCTTCCTGGTCAGCATATCCCGCGCGTCGGCTACACAGTCTACAAAGCACGCCTGCCCAACCGAGCAGCGCGGCGCGGCAAGAGCGGCGGCTTCCGTGTCCTCTATTATGTCCAGTTGAGCGATCGCGTTGTCTTGCTAACGATTTACTCGAAAACCGACGACGCGGACATCAGCATCTCGGAGAATCGACGCCTGGTGCTGGAAGTTGAAGTCTAAGTCGCCAATTGCCCGTGCCGGAATGCCCGCAAGCGCTTGAGGCGGAACGCTGTTAAATGTCCCCATCATTCCCTTGCCCCGTCACAAACCTCAGCGCCGACTTCGACCCGCTCGACCTGAGCGACCCCTTCCCCCTGCTCGCCCATGCCCGGCAAGAGCAGCCGGTTTTCTACAGCCCGGCCATCGACTACTGGGTGGTCACGCGCTAGGCCGACGTCAAGGCGATCTTCCGCGACCAC
>CAZWCV010000255.1:0-2026 GCA_964632725.1 uncultured Anaerolineaceae bacterium | reverse complement strand
GTCCAGCATGACCGAGATGAGATTGTGCGCGGCGCTAATGGCGTGGATGTCCCCGGTGAGGTGCAGGTTGAAGTTCTCCATGGGCACGATCTGGCTGTACCCGCCGCCGGCGGCGCCGCCCTTGATGCCGAATGTGGGGCCCTGCGAGGGCTGCCTGACGGTGATAATGGCATTCTTGCCAATATGCTTCATGGCCTGGCCGATGCCGACGGTCGTAGTCGATTTGCCTTCCCCCAGCGGCGTTGGCGTGATGGCGGTTACATCGACGTACTTGGCGTCTGGCCGCGACTTCAGCCGGTCGAGGACTTCGAGCTTGACTTTGGCCACGTATTTGCCATAGTGTTCCAGGTCTTGATCGGGATCGAGTCCCATTTGCTCGGCGATTTGATTGATGTGGACGAGGTTTGCGTTTTGCGCGATGGAGAGGTCTGATGGCATATCCATGAGATTTAGCCTTGATACTCGCTGGCGACGGCGCAGACTGAGGCAACTGCTCCTTAATTCTAACATGGCGCGGACGAAATATGGTTAAATCGGGGCTTGCTTAAGCAAATGACAAAGATACTGATGGCGGCGCGCCTGGAAATCTGGCGCCGCGCATGAATGCGCGAGCGCCCGCACATAGCCGGATAATCGCCGCCAGCCCGATATATTACGGCTGGATCATCTGGCTGGCCGCGCTGATCGGCGTATTATGCAGCTCGCCCGGGCAGAGCTTCTCCGTTTCCCTGTTCATGGACTTTTTCATCGAAGACTTTGGCATGGATCGAACGGCGGTCAGCAGTTTGTACGGCGCCGGCACCTTCGCGGCCTCGCTCGGTCTGACCTGGGTCGGGCGCCAGATCGACCTGTTGGGCAACCGGCGCGTGGGTGTCGCGGTTGGCGCTTTATTCGGCATCGTGCTGCTGCTTTGCTCTTTGATCAGCGGGCCCATCCTGTTGTTTATCGCTTTCGCCGGCATGCGCGGCCTGGGTCAGGGCTCGCTTCCGCTCGTCAGCTCCACCGCGGTCGCCAACTGGTTTCGCTATCGCCGCGGCCGCATGATGGCGTTGCTGGCGCTGGCATTCGCGCTGTTTCAGGGCCTCTATGTCAATGTCGTGCGCGTATTGCTGGAGACGATGGATTGGCGGCAGGTGTTTATTCTGCTGGGGGCTGCCGTTACGCTGCTTGCCGTGCCGGCCTTCGCCTTGCTCATGCGCGAAGGGCCCGAGATTTACGGGCTGTCGCCGGACAGCGCTGCGCCGGCTGAGAAAAGCGCAAAGGGCCAGGACACGGACGCCGAGGACAACTGGACGCTGGCGGAAGCGCTGCGAACGCCGATTCTGTGGATATTCGTCGTCTCGCGTATGCTGCCGTCGGCCTGGGGCACCGGCTTGATCCTGCACCAGGTATCGATCTTCGCCGACCTGAACCACAGCATACAAACGGCGACCGAGACCTTCGCCCTGATTTCGATCATCACCGCCGGATCGGCCTTGCTGGCCGGTTATCTCATCGATCGCTTCAAGCCCTCGTACGTGGTGGCGCTGCAGATGCTGGCGCTGCTGGCGGCGTCAATATTGGCGATGACTATGCGCGAGACCTGGCTGCTGATTATGTACGCGCTGGCCTTCGGGCTGGGCATGGGCATCGGCTACGTCTTTGATGGCGCCGTTTGGCCCAATCTCTTCGGTCGAAAGTTCCAGGGGCAGATCCGCGGCTTCGTCCATACCGCCAGCGTCATAGGCAGCGCCATCGGCCCGGCGCTTTTGGGCTTGAGCTACGATTATGCCGGCGGTTACGACCTGGCCTTATGGATTGGGACGGGCTTGAGCCTGGTAGTGCTGCTGCTGGCGCTGGCCGCGCCCAGCCCCAAGCGCCGCGAACTGGGTCTACCCCACCCCCCGGCCCCCTCCCCGAAGCATCACTGAGGACAGGACAGGTTTTAAAAGTCGCCGCCGACTGTTTTTACCCCACCCCCCGGCCCCCTCCCCGACGAGTCAGGGAGGGGGAGCGCGTTGAAAGACTTTGATGATATTTTATGTTT
>CAZWCV010000254.1:0-2038 GCA_964632725.1 uncultured Anaerolineaceae bacterium | reverse complement strand
GACCCGCTCACAACTGCGCGCCACGACACCGAGATTGTGAGTGATCAGCAGCACGGTCAAACCCAGCTGCGAAACCAGCGAGCGAATCAAGCGCAGAATCTGCGCCTGAATGGTGACATCGAGGGCGGTGGTCGGCTCGTCGGCGATCAGCAAGTCGGGGTCGCCAGCCAGCGCCATGGCGATCAAGACTCGCTGGCGCATGCCGCCGCTGAATTGATGCGGGTAATCGAAGATGCGCTTGTCCCCGTCCGGGATTCCCGTAAGCCGCATCAGCTCGACGGCGCGCTCGTGCGCCTCTTTGCGCAGCTGCCGGGCGGAGGGCAAGAATCCGCGCCAGCGTCCGGGTACTTTCCGCCCCTGCGCGCGCTGATACAGCACGGCGTCGACCAACTGCTCGCGGATGGTGAAGAGCGGATTCAGATTCGTCACCGGGTCCTGGAAGATCATGCCGAGGCGGCGCGCGCGGAAAGCTTCCATCTCGCTTTCGGTTTTGCTCAGGATGTCCTCGCCGTCGAAAGTCACGCGCCCGGCGGTGATGCGCCCCGGCGGCATGGGGATAAGCCGCGGCACCGACAGCGCGGTTATGGATTTGCCGCAGCCGGTCTCGCCCACCAGGCCCAGCACATCGCCGCGCCGCATCCTCAAGTCGACGCCGGCCAGCACCTTGACCACGCCGTCGTAAGTGTCAAATTCCAGGTGCAGGTTATCAATGTTGAGCAGGTCGGTCATTAAGCGCAACACCTAGATATCTTTACCACAGAGAAAACGAGGAAACAGAGAGGGCGCAGAGATTGGCATGGTCATCGCGACTGACGACCTGCCTTACTGTAGCAATACATTGGCCAGAACAGCAAATCCCACGCCGATAAGCAAAAGCCAAAACCACGCAACCAGCCAGCGTTTAACCCAGCGCCTAACGCTGAAGGGCGCTTCTTCCCAGCGTCTGCGCGAACTAAACTGCTGCAACTTCCGATATAACTGCCGCTGTTCGCCCGGCAACAGCGGCCGCTCAAATTTCGGAAATGGCACAAGTCCCCTCCCATTCCAATGCGCCAACCCAAACCCGGAATTGATAAGTGCGCACTATCCACCGCTCCTTACACCGGCGCCTACATCTCCGTGTCTCGGTGTCTCTGTGGCAAACAACCTTTGTGCTCTTTGAGCCTTTGGGGATGGTTTTCGCATCATATGCTTGATTCTACTTCTGTGTCTCCGTGGTGAATCGAATTAGCGCCGCGAGCGCGGGTCCAGGACGTCGCGCAGGCCGTCGCCGATCAAATTCCAGCTGAAGACCATCAGCCAGATGGCCAAACCCGGGAAGGTGGCGATCCACCACTCATCGGGGAAATAGCGCCGGCCGTCGTTGATCATGGCGCCCCATTCCGGCGTCGGCGGCTGCGCGCCCAGGCCGATGAATCCCAGCGCGGCGGCGGTCAACACCGCGAAGCCGAAGTCGGTCGTCATCTTGATGATGATGGGCGAGACGGCGTTGGGCAGGATGTGGCGGAAGATGATGCGCATGTGCCCGGCGCCGATGCCATAAGCCGCTTCTACAAAGGGCTCCTCGCGCAGAGACAGCACCAGGCTGCGCGTCAGGCGCGCGAAACCGGGCCACCAGACCAGCGAAATGCCGATCATGGCGTTGATGATGCCCTTGCCCAGCGCGGCGGAAATGGCGATGGCCAGCACCAGCGCCGGCACCGTCAGGAAGATATCGGTGATGCGCATGAGCAAGTCATCGAGCCAGCCGCCGGCATAACCCGAGACGGCGCCGATGGTGACGCCGATGGTCGTGGCCAGCAAGATGATCACCGTGCCGACTTGCAACGCCAGCCCCGTGCCCATGACCACGCGGCTGAAGATGTCGCGGCCGATCTTGTCCGTGCCGAAGGCGAATTCGTCGCTCGGCGGCTGCAAGCGCGCCGTGACGCGGGTTTTGCCGGCGGCGTCTTCCGGATAGGGCGCGATCACCGGCGCGAAGATGGCCACCAGCAAGATGAAGATCAGCATGGCTAAACCCAGCATCGACAGTTTGTTG
>CAZWCV010000253.1:0-2069 GCA_964632725.1 uncultured Anaerolineaceae bacterium | reverse complement strand
ATGCGTAATGCGCTAAAGTCTTTCGCCTCCAAGGCGTAACCTCCTATGCGCTATGATGCTGTTGATTGAAGCTTGATGACTGAATGATCCGTGAGCGATAAATCCACCGTAAATGCAAATAAGGCAACAGCATAACCATACCTGCGCCTCACAGCTATCGTGACATCTCTTCACTTTTCATATGAGACTCATTGTACCGCGACCAAATGGTCGCTGTCAAGACATGAAAGCATACCCCGGCGCGGTACAATGCGCTGTCGATTCAGCCTCCCCTATTCGTCCGCCGTTCCTGCCATCATTTCCAGCATGGCGTTGATGACCGTCTCCGGCTCGGCGCGGAAAATGGCGTGCTGATTTGTCTCTGCCCATATCACGCGCGGGTTGTTGGAATAGACAGTATTGGCGATCTGGCCGGTGCTAAACATCCACGAACGCGATTGCGCTACCGGTTCCGCGCTTGGGTCGTCCGCCGCAATGATGGCGGTAATCGGCATATCCGTCTGCGTGATTACCGCCTTAACCTGATCAGAATTGACGCCCATCACGCCGTACAGTGTTTCCCACAAGTAGGTGTACCAATAGTGCGGATTATGCAAGATGAGGTTGTAATACAATTCCCCGTATAGCTCGGAAGAGGTAGCATTAAACCACCAGGATATATCGTCATACAGCAACTCGCCCGCCGCTGCCGCTTCCGCATAAGCTCGCACCGTTTCCAACCAGCTCACCTGCCCGGCCGGGCTTTGGCCTGTGCCAAACGGATAAGTCTCCATCACCCAGCGATCGTAATCCAGTCCACAAGCATCCATCAAAACCAGGCCCAAGACCATATGCGGGTTCTCCGCCGCGTAAATCTGGGCGATTGGCGCGCCACAAGACCACGCCAGGATATAAAACGGCTCGGTTTCGCCCAGCGCATCAAGCAATTCCGCGAATTCCTGGGCGGAATTGTACGCAGTGCGGTCAGAGCCGTTGGGCGCGCTCCAGCCCATGCCCGCGCGATCATAAGCGCAAACGCGGCTGTGTTCTCCCAGCTGGTCCTGGAACGGCTGCCAGGTGACTACCATCGCCGCCCAGCCGTTCTCCAGCCAAATCGTGGGACTGCCTTCTCCAACGCAATGCACGAGGACATCGCGACCGTTAACATCGACCAATTCGCCGATGAAAGGTTCTCCCAAGTCAGGAGCCGTGTCGTCTTGGGCTATCGTCGCACTAGTCCAAAACGACGATACTATGAGCAGCAGGGCAATTATCATTCTACGCCTATTCATTGTAAGATCTCCAATTCTCGACTCAATTGCAGTTCACTTACTTGTGACCCGACCTTGATGTTATCACGGCGCAAAGTACACGTCAAAGCCTCCCTCCGTTTGGCGCGGCGCCACAACCGGCGCGTTTCCAGTCACTCTGTGCTATAATGCGCACGCGCAATTTGACGCCGGAGTGGAGCGCCGTGACACCACTGCTCAATGTTGATACCGCCCTGAAAAATATACTGGCTAGCGTGAAGACGCTGCCGGCCGAGACCATCTCATTGGCCGAGGCGCACAATCGCGTCATCGCCGACGACATCATCTCCCCCATCGACCTGCCGCCCTTCGACAACTCGGCAATGGACGGCTACGCCCTGCATTTTGAAGACAGTACCGGCGCCAGCCAGTCCAGTCCGGCGACGCTGCCCGTCGTCATGGATATTCCCGCAGGCAGAGCGCCTGACGAGCAGCTTCCGCGTGGTCAGGCCGCGCGCATCATGACCGGAGCGCCCATCCCCGCCGGCGCCGACGCGGTCATACCGGTCGAGGATACCGACGATGACTGGGCAAAAGGCGACAGCAGCGGCGCTCCTGAACGCGTGCAACTTTACCGCAGTCTGCGCCCCGGCGAGAATATCCGCCGCGCTGGCGAAAACATCGCGCAAGGCGAGCGCGTGATGCGCGCGGGCACGGTTATTGGCCCGGCTGAAATCGGCATGTTGGCCGGCATCGGCTGCGCCAAAGTCGCGGTCATCCGCCAGCCCAAGGTCGTCATCCTCAGCAGCGGCGACGAACTGGTCGATATCTACGACGAGC
>CAZWCV010000252.1:0-2238 GCA_964632725.1 uncultured Anaerolineaceae bacterium | reverse complement strand
CTATCAGGTCGCCCGCTTTGCAGATCGAGTATACGGGCGACTTAATAAGTCGCCCCTACAATACGAAATTATTTGTGATTTCTCACAGCTAACATGGCGCTACTGAGGGCACAAAGTGACAGCATTGGGACGGCGGACGAGCCAAGGCTCGCCAGACGTGAATACGAGAGCAGGTCATTGCCAGTCGCCCAGCAGCGCCAGGAACTCGTCCCGAGTCGGCGGCTTCTTGAGGTAGCCATCGGCGCCCAGAGACATGGCCAGCGCCTCCATCTCCAGCACCGAGCAGATCAACACCGGTATCTCGGCCGTGGCGGGGTGGTTCTTGAGGCGCTGCAAGATCTGCCAGCCGTCTTTGCCCGGCAGCATGACATCCAGGATGATGCCGAGCAGCGGCGTCCCACCCGCGATCCGCAGGGCTTCGTCCTCGCTCTGCGCCGACAGCAGCTGATAGGGCTGATGCGCCAGGTAGCGCTTGAACAAGGCGATAGCGTCGGGATTGTCGTCGATGACCAGCAGCTTGTGCCGGGCGCGCTGGAAACGCAGACCAAGCTGCGGCGGCGCCGCCGCGTGATCCACCTCGGCCTTCAGGCTGGCGAGCAAGGCGCGCGCGGTCGCATCGTCTTGCAGGCGCTCGCAACACTGGCGCGCCTGCGCAGGTGAGGCGAGACCGCCAAAGGTGATCAAGAGCGTCTCTGCCTGCCGGCTCAGTCGGATTTCGATGCCAGCGCCCGGCTCCAAGGCCAAGAGCAGCTCATTGAGCAGCAGAACGATGAATTGCCGGAACACCGGCTGGGACGCGCTCAGGCTCAGCGGCTCACCAGTCGCCTGCACATCCAAAGCGACGCCGCGCCGCTGGGCGATGACGCGCGTTGCTCTAACCGCCGCCAGGATTTCCATTCTGACTTCAAAGGCTCGCTGGCCCCGCTCGACACTGAGATAGTCCAGCTCATCGGCCAGCGACAGCCTGGCCGCTTGTGAAGCTGGCGCGCTGCCGGGCTGAGCGAAGTGCTCGTCCCAGATGACGCGGCTGATGGTCTGGATCGCCCGTTGATGCTCGCGGTAATACTGCCGCTCACTCAGCGCCAGCTGATGTAATACATCGACCGTGCTCTGCTGCTCGATGTAACGCAGCTGCAAGATGTGGTAGAGCCGGTTTTGGCGCGAGCCGGGGCCACCCTTGTGCTCAGTTTGCAACTCGTCGATGGCGCTCAGCACCAGGCGACGTATCGCGCTGAGCCGCTCGTTGCCGCTTAGCGCGGGCGCCAGCGAAGCCGCGACCGGATTGTCCGCCAACTTCAGATAATCGAAGAGGCTGCTCAGCAAGTCGCGGATATGCTCTTCAAAGTCTTCGTCGTAGATCATCAACAGCGCGCCGAAAGATTATGGCAGAAAGATGGCAGTCCAGCGCCAGTCTCACCGAGCTACATTTTAAGCAGGTGGAAAAGACTATATCAGCCGCTCGGCGGCAGCGAAATGGGCTAGCGCATGCACCGCTTATATCAGACTGGCTCGCCTATCGCAAACGGTGAAATGAGCAGCGACGGTGAATACACCGATTCGAAGCGCTGACGCCGCTGCAATCGACAGTCTTCACCACGCGCAAGTCAACCATTCCAGTCTACCTTGCGCTATCATTTGAGGAGGAGGGAGGCAACGCTTGACCCATTCACGTTTCACATATTCGTTCGCGTTACCCTTACGAAACGAGGTGAAAAATGCTCCGCTCATATAAATGGCTGGCGCTTATGGTCGTGTTTGCGCTGTTTATCGGCGCGGCTGTCAGCGCGCAAGACGATGGCTTGAAACTGACCGGCTGGCCCTACGAAGTCGACGTGGTCACGGAAAACCTGGGCCGCTTCACAGACCAGTCCGGCCACCCGGCCGAATTCCTGCCTTTCCCCAGCAATGAGTATCACGACAAGATGGTCGCCAGTTTCGTGGCCGGCACCGAATTTGATGTCGCCTACGTCCGCGACAGTTACCTGGCGGAATGGGCATCGGCAGGCTGGATCGTGCCGATAAGCGGTTTGGAAGGCGCCGATGAACTGCTGGCGGATCTGCCGGCGGGCATCATCGAGCAGATGTCCTACGATGGCGAAGTCTACGGCTTGCCCTACTATTCCGGCGTCCAGACCATGGCTTACAACGCCGCCCACCTGGAAGCAGCCGGCATCATGGCGCCGCCCGAAACCTGGGACGAAATGCTGGAACAAGCCCAGATGATCAAAGACGCCGGCG
>CAZWCV010000251.1:0-2290 GCA_964632725.1 uncultured Anaerolineaceae bacterium | reverse complement strand
TAGCTCCCCTCCCCTAGCCTGCTGGGGGAGGGGCCGGGGGAGGGGGTTTGCTGCTCGCAATGTATACAGTGTGTAACCGCGCTTTCACTCCCCGCCGATTCGATATATGCTTTGCATCTTGTTGAGCCAGGAATAGGATCGGAGCATGTCCGTAATCAATTGGTTTGAGGTGCCTGTGGCCGACTTTGAGCGCGCCAGGACCTTCTACGAAGCCGTGCTGGATACGCAGCTCTTCGTCAACGATCAGCGCGAGACCATGGGCAGTATGCTGGGCGTTTTCCCCCATGATGGCGTGGTGGGCGGCTGCCTTGTCCACAATCCGCAATATGGTTATGCGCCCTCGACGGAAGGCACGTTGGTGTACTTTACCATCACGGGCGACTTGGATGTCGCATTGGCGCGCGTGCCCGCGGCCGGGGGCGAGGTGCTGCTGCCCAGGACGGCGCTGGGCGAAAACGCCGGCGGCGGATTCGTCGGCTGGGTGCGGGATACCGAGGGCAATAAGGTCGGCCTTTACTCGGCAGAATAATTGCGACCGCAGGCCGCTAATCGAAAGATTCGACGACTGGCTCGCGTTTGCTTTTGCCCGGGCGCAGCGACCCCAGCCGCTGCACCAGGCGCGGGGTCTCGCGCTCGATATTGATGGTGTCCTCGAGCAAGTTGACCAGGGTCGACGCCACGATCACCAGCGTCAGATAGATGTAGGCGGTTACGGCGTAGGTTTCCACGTAGCGGAAGGAGCGGCCCGACGACAGCTTGGCGATCTGCGTTACATCGCGGATGCCCAAAAACGCCAGCAATGACGAGTCTTTGATCATAGCCACGAAATCATTGCCCAGCGGCGGCAGGACATTGCGGAAAGCTTGCGGCAAGACGATGGAGCGCATCGTCTGCCAATAGGTCATACCGACTGAATAAGCGGCTTCGAACTGACCCTTGGGTATGGACTGAATGCCGGCGCGGATTGTCTCTGACATATAGGCGCCGTAGGTCGCGCCCAGCGCCACGATAGCGGTCATAGGCGAGCTGCCGCGCCAAATGACATCGGGGATGCCCGAATTGCCGATCATGTCGCGCAAACCTACCAGGACCACATCATTCAGCGTATCGCGCATGGCCGGCACCACGATAAATGCGGTGACCAGCAGCACAATCAGAATGGGAATGCCGCGCATGACGTTCACGTACACCGTGCAGACGTTGAATACAGCGATGCGCAGAATGCGAAAAATCGCCCGGCTTGGCGTCTGCCGCGATTGTGGCGGATCGGGCGGGTTCGAGCGGATGATGCCGACCACGACCGCCACCGTCAGCGCAGCCGCGTACGACGTCGCGCTGACGAAGAGCGTCATTATCAAGCCTTCGATCAGCTGATTGAAGATATTGGAATAGACCGAATCGGTCAAAATGCTGATCGCCAGCAGCACGCCCAGCAGCACCAGAAACAAGAACCAATAGGGGAAGGTATAGACCCGCGAAAAGCGCATGGCGCGCCCGCGCGATTCGGCGATGATTTCGTCCAGATCCGGCTCAAGCCGCTGCGATGTCACAGGCGATTCCCAGCGCTAGTCTCGGCCACAGCGATGGGACAGGGCGGTCCCTGTCCCATCATAATCAGTTTTCAGTTGTCGGGTTCAGCCTCGCTCAGGCATCGGCGCCGAACCATTTGTCGTTGATGGCTTGCAGCGAGCCGTCGGCCATCATGCTCTCCAGCGCCGCGTTGATCGGCTCGACCAGGTCCGAGCCCTGCGGGTAGATGAAGCCCAGCTGCTCCTTGGTCAGCTCTTCCGGCAGCAGCTTGATGGCGTCGGCATTCAAGCCGGTATAACCCTGCCCGGCCACATCGTCAATCACGACTGCGTCGACATCGCCGCTGATTAGCGCCTGCACCGCAAAGCCGAACTCGCCGTAAGCCACGATGCGATTCTCGTCCACCAAGCCGGAGGCGGCTTCAAAGTTGGTCGTGGCGACTTGTACGCCGATGATGAAGTCGCCGGCCACGAAGTCCTCAACCGTGGCGAAGCGATCTTCGCCAACGCGCACCATCATCTTCTGCGACAGGTCGATATATCCCATCGAATAGTCGACGATTTTGGCGCGCTCTTCGGTGATGGTGATGCCATCGGCGGCCATGTCGTATTCGCCGTTGGAGACGGCTACGATCATGCCTTCCCAACTGGTCTCGATGTACTCGGGCATGCAATTCAGGCGGATGCAGATCTCGCCCAGCGTGTCATAGTCCCAGCCGACCGCTTCACCGGTCTCCTCGTCAATGACGTTGAAGGGCATA
>CAZWCV010000250.1:0-2332 GCA_964632725.1 uncultured Anaerolineaceae bacterium | reverse complement strand
GCAATAGCTGGAGCGACGGCAGCGCGATGACCGCTGACGACCTGATGGCGACCTTTAACATATTCCGCCTGCGCGGCGATACCGTCTGGGCCAATATGAGCGGCATTGAAAAGGTCGACGACCACACCGTCAAATTCGTCATGGACGCCCCGTCCAGCCTGGCGGAGCGCATCATCCTCACCACCAACCTGCGTCCGGCCAGCGTCTTCGGCGATATTGCCGATCGCGCGGCCATGATGGATGCTGGCGGCGACGGCTGGGATGATCTGCTGCAAGAGCTGACGGCCTTCCGTCCGGAAACGCCCGTGTCCGGCGGCCCCTACACCATCTTGCCCGACTCGATCAACGAAGCCAACTTGATGATGGAATTGAACCCGGGCGGTTTCGCCGGCGATATCCAGAACTTCGACATGGTGCGCATGTGGAATGGCGAGACCGAGGTGGTGACGCCGCTGGTCAGCAACGAAGAGCTCCATTACATCACGCACGGTATTCCGCCGACAACTGAGGAAGCCTTCGCCAACCAGGGCATCGACATCGTTCGCTCCGGCATGAACAACGGTCCGGGCATCTACGTCAATCACGCCGTTTACCCGCTGAATCTGGTTGAAGTACGTCAGGCGATCGCCTACGCGGTTGACCGTATCCAAAATGGCGTCGTCAGCCTGGGCGAATCGGGCGTCGCCGTCGAATTCATGACGGGCATGAGCGACGGTTTGTCCCTGGCCTGGCTCAGCGACGACACGCTGGATGCGCTCAACACCTACGACCATGACCTGATGAAAGCCGAAGAACTGCTGCAAAGCGTGGGTTTCAGCCGCAATGACGATGGCATGTGGATGGACGACAATGGCGATCCGCTGGCCTTCGAGCTGACCTTCCCGCAAGAGTTCGCCGACTGGTCGGCCGCGGCAGAAAACGCCACCGCCCAGTTGAACGACTTCGGCTTCGACATCACCAACCGCGGCGTACAGTTCCAGCAGCACCCGCAGGACATCTACCAGAGCAACTTCGAGATGGCGATCCGCAACTGGGGACTGGGCGATCCGATTCCGGGCCGCAGCTACCTGCAAGCCTACAACCGCTATAACGGCCAGGGCGACCTGGCGGGTGAAGGCGGCGGCGGCGGGATGAACTTCGACAATAATGTCGATTTCAGCGGCGGGATGGTCAACGTATTCGACTTGTCCAACGCCAGTTCACAGGGCGTAGAGAAGGCCGACCAGGCGGCATTGGTGGCGCAATTGGCCGTTTCCTACAACGAGCTGCTGCCGGCGATCCCGCTTTGGGAACGCTATACCAACAATTCGCTGAATCGCAGCTTCATCAGCGTGCCCGACGCCAGCGATCCGATCTTCGCCAACTTCGGCGGCGGCGCTGACAACTGGATGACCTATCTCATCCTGAAGGGTGTTGCTGCCCCGGCCGAGATGTAGTAGCTTTTGCGCGCGACGGGCCGAGCGCCCGAGCGCAGAGGGGCGGGTCAACTGCCCGCCCCTTATAACTATCCGTCCCAATGTTTATGAGTATCGTGATAAGAAGGCCTAGCGCCGGAGTCGAGAATTGGTGAGCCCTGGTCTCGCTGCGCCACTAGAGGCATCAAACCGCGACAGAATTGTCGACGCGTTGCGCAAGGCGCTCAAGAATTACACCGTCCGCGTCAGCGTACAGGCGATATTGACCATTTGGGCGGTCGCGACGCTGACCTTCCTGCTCGTTCGCGAGATGCCGGGCAACCCCATAGACGTACTCATCGAACAGATCCTGGCGCAGGAAGGCATATCGTATCAGGAAGCCTACGATCGCGTCGCCGCCAGCTTCGACTTTGACCCGGACGCGTCGCTGCTGGACCTTTATCTGGATTGGTTAGGCGATCTGCTGCGCTTTGATTTAGGCACTTCAATTACCTCGCCCGGCACTGAAGTCATCGACGAGATTGCGCGTTTCCTGCCTTGGACCGTCTTCGCGGTCGGCATGGGCCTGCTCATCAGTTTCGTCATGGGCATCATTCTGGGCATGACCATGGCCTACTATCGGGATTCCGTTCTCGATCACACCTTGTCCCTGCTGTCATCATTCTTGACCGGCGTACCCAATTACATCTGGGGCCTGCTGATCATTATCGTGCTTGGCATTCAACTCAATTTATTTAACGTTGGCGAATTGCGCGGCACATACGATATGGGCCTCACGCCCGGTTTCAATGCTGAGTTTTTGATTAGCGTTTTCAAACACGCGGCGCTCCCGATCGCCACTTATGTCATCGCCACGCTGGGCGGCTGGATGCTGAACATGAAAAGCAGCACGGTGGGTGTGCTCAATGAAGATTACG
>CAZWCV010000249.1:0-2378 GCA_964632725.1 uncultured Anaerolineaceae bacterium | reverse complement strand
CAAGCCGGTGGACGCCATCATATATGCCGACGACGGCATGGCTGTGGGCGGTCTAAAAGCCATTCGCGAGTCCGGCCGCAAGGCGCCTGAGGATATCGCGGTCATTGGATTTCACAATTATGATTTCGCGCGCTTTGCCGACCCAGCGCTGACGACTATCGGCTTCAATATGCAGATGATGGGGCGGCTGGCGGCGCTGCGCCTGTGCAACTTGATGGACGGCGCCACGGACGACCCGCATGTGATGACAGTCTCGACCAAGTTGATCGTCAGGGACTCGACATGAGCGTATTGCGTCTGTTAAATAGAGCGAAGGAGAAGCCGGTGTAGCCGGGCGTGCAATGGTCGGCCTCACCAGCCTGATGGCATCCGGCGACTGCGCAAGCAACTCACATTTGTCCAATTCACAATCTGGAATGAAAGGACCTTTCCATGTTTAAGAAATCAACGCTCTTGCTATTCGCCGCGGTCATGCTGCTGTCGATGCTGCCGCTTTCGATGAGCGTATCCGCGCAGAACCCCGACTGCGAGGGCGATGTTACGCTGACCTATTGGCATCACTGGGGCGGCAATCGCATTCCGTTGCAGGAACAGCAAGTTGCCGCGTTTGAAGACGCGCACCCCGGTATCTGCGTCGACAACATCTTCCTGCCTTGGGATAACCGCTTGCAGAATCTGCTGGCTGCTATCGCCGCCGGCAACCCGCCCGATGTGACGATGTTCGGCCGACATGACCTGCCCTTCTTCGCCGCAACCGAATCCATCATCCCGCTGGACGACTATATGGCGGCTGATGGCGTCGACCCGGCAATTTTCCATCCATCAGAGTTTGCCGGCACGCAGTTTAACGGCAAGACCTGGCTGCTGCCGCTGCCTGGTGGCGGCGCGTTCGCCATCGCCTGGTACAACACCGATCACTTTGCCGAAGCCGGCATCGAGTCATTCCCCGAGACTTGGGACGAGATGCTGGAAGTGTCCGAAGCCTTGCGGATTGGCGATGGCAGCTTCCTGGAGCGCATCGGCTTTAACGCGTCGGCGGTAACGGGCTTCCCCTTCCTGGCCTGGCTGAACGCCAATGGCCAGACCTGGATCAGCGATGATCTGCGCAGTATTACCATCAACAACGAAGCTGGCGTCGAGACGCTGGCATTCATGCAGGCGATGGCGGCAATCAACTATGGCATTGAAGAGCAAAACGCCTTCTGGGAGATGGCTGGCGAATTCGATCAAGGCCCGCTGATTCAGGGCTTGGTTTCGATTGAAGCCAACGGCTCCTGGACGCTCTTCCAGCTGGAAGACCACGCCGAGACCCTGAACTACGATGTCGCGCCGATCCCGTATGGCCCCAGCGGCAGCGCCGATCGCCGCGGCGGGGCGCACGGTGGCTGGGGCTACATGATCCCCAAGAATGCCGCGCATCCAGACGAAGCCTGGAAGCTGGTCAAGTGGCTGACGACCGAGGTTGAGGGCCAAGGCGCCTGCTGGTTCATCCAGCAGCAGCAGCGCCCGTCGCCCTTGGTAGAGTGCAACGGCTACGAAAAAGACGGCGTTGTGCATCCGCGCGCCGAAGCTATCCTGGGCGTCGCCGCGCTGGACTACCTGGTGCCGGTCGCGCCCGTCCAGCCGGAAGCCAATCAGGTCCTCAACCGCATGGTTGAAGATGTGCTCTTTGGCGACAGCAGCATTGAAGACGCGCTGGCCAGCGCCGAAGACGAGATCCAAGGCTTGCTGGACGCCTTCTGGGAAGAATACGGCTAAACCGAGCCGAGCTCAAACGGCGTGGGGCATCGTCTGATGTCCCATGCCTTTCTATTTGTCCGCTAAACCGACAGAAAGCAGATGGCCACATCATTTGGTTCGCAATTCAGCGCGATGCGAGGTCGCCGGCGGGAACGCTGGCGCGACTTGTCGCCCATGCGCAAGCGCGAGGCCAAAATGGGCCTGCTCTTCATCAGCCCCTGGATTGTCGGCGTATTGCTCTTTTCGCTTTTTCCCTTTATCGCCTCCTTCTTGCTGAGTTTCACAAAATACAATATTGTCCAGCCGCCTGAGTGGATCGGGCTGGAACACTACAACAACATTTTTACGGACGATCCGCTGTTTCTGAAGTCATTGCGCAACACCGCTGTCTATGTCTTTGGATCGGTGGCGATTCGGATTGTGCTGGGCTTTGCGCTGGCGCTCCTGCTAAACGCCAAAGTGCGATTTCTCGGTTTGTGGCGCACACTCTTCTACCTGCCGTCAGTCGTGCCCATCGTGGCGCTGTCGGTGATTTGGCTGTACGTGCTCAACGCGCGCGCGGGCCTGCTGAACTCGCTGCTCTACGCGATTGGCTTGCCGCGCTACCGCTGGTTTGCCGACCCCGATATCGCCATGAT
>CAZWCV010000248.1:402-2535 GCA_964632725.1 uncultured Anaerolineaceae bacterium | reverse complement strand
CGTAATCACCGACCCCTATACGCCGGAGACCTCCGGTTATCAGCCGATACCCGATCACCCGGATATTGTAGTCACCTCGTCGCTGAACGACAGCTTCCACGACCGCTCGGACCTCATCGGCGGCGACCCCGAACGCCTCAATCTGCTGGATGTCGCCCGCGACGGCGGCGAGCTGACCTGCCAAGGCGTGACCTTCAAAGCCATCGAGTCGTCGGAGATGTACGCGCACCCCGAGCACGAGCCGGACAAATGCGCCATGTACCGCTGGGAGATGGACGGCATCAGCATTGGGCATATGGGCGATGTCGGCAATCCTTTCACTCCCGAAGAGTACGAGTTCTTCCGTGACCTCGATGTTTTCCTGGTGCTGGCCGGCGACGTGCCGACCATTGACCTGGGCGACCTCAAGCAAGTGATCGACCGCGTCAAACCGAAGCTGGTCATCCCCATGCACTTCCGCACGCTGCGCTACAAGCCGCGCAATATGCAGTGGATCACGGCCTTCCTGAGCCATTTCGACGACAGCGAAGTTGATTTCCAGTCGGATTGGGAGGTGGAGTTAAGCCGCGACGATCTGCCGGAAGAGACGCGCGTGCTGGTGCTGACGCACGCGCTTTGAGCAGGATACGGGAGTTAACTGCGATGACACAAATGGAGATGCACCTAGAAATGTTCCCTTCTCCAATAGTCGAGAGTTGTGCGGCGATGGATTGGATCCCAACCTTCCTCGTTGTCGCGAGCGTGGTAATTTGCGCATGGTGCTTGCACAATGACCTGGAGGAGTTTCGAAGGGAATGGAAGCATGAGATACACATTACTCGCAATGCGATGAGAGCTTCCGCAGACTGGACGCGAAATTGAGCGTACGGCTGATTTGCCTAGTTTTTTTGGCTAAAGCGCCTTGAAGGTCTCTTTCAGCGTCGGATACAGCGACTGGTAGACCTCGTAGCGCTCGGCGTATAACTCGGCGTCAGCGCCGACCGCCACGTCTTCGCCGGTCTCAATCATCGCTTCACACGCGCTGGCCACATCGTCGTAAACACCCGCCGTCACGGACGCTAAGATGGCCGCCCCGAAGGCGCCGCCCTCGGTGGTATTGATGTTGACCAGCGGGGCAGCCAGCACGTCGGCGATGATTTGCTGCCAGACCGGGCTTTTGGCGCCGCCGCCGCTGATCCGCACTTCGTAACTATCCGGCAGGCCGGCCTGTGCAATCAGGGTAAAAGAATCCTTCAAGCCGAAGGCCACCCCTTCCAGCACGGCGCGGGTCATGTGGCCGCGGCTGTGGCGGCTGGTGATGCCGATAAAGGCGCCCCGCGCCAAGGGATCGGGGTGGGGTGTGCGCTCACCGGTGAGATATGGCAAAAAGAACAGACCGTCGCTGCCGGCCGGCGCGTCAGCCGCCTCGGATATCAGGTCGTCGAAGGCAATCTCCGGCGCGAAGGTATCTTTGTACCACTGCAAGCTGCCGGCCGCGCTGAGCATGACGCCCATGAAATGCCAGGTGTCAGGCAGGGCGTGGCAAAAGGCGTGCAGCCGGCCCTCGGCTTCGTAGGCGTAACGGCTCAAGGGCGCGAATACGACGCCGGACGTACCAACCGTAACGCCGATTTTATCGGGCGCCACGCAGCCCATGCCCACCGCCCCCGCCGCTTGATCGCCGCCGCCGCCAACCACGGGTGTACCCGCTTTGAGACCGGTCGCCACAGCGCCGGCCGCGCTTGTCACGGACGTCACCTGCGTGCCTTCGTGCACCGGCGGCAACCACTCGCGCGGGATATCGAGCGCCGCCAGCAGCTCGTTCGACCAGGCGCGCTCGGCCACATTCAGCAGTGATGTGCCGGCGGCGCCCGCCAAATCCGTCGCGTAAGTATCAGTCAGCTGGTAGCGAATGTAATCCTTGGGCAGCAGCACCTGTTTTACACGAGCGTATATTTCAGGCTCGTTTTCGCGCACCCAGAGCAGCTTGGGCGCGGTGAAGCCGGTGACGGCCGGGTTGCCGGTCAGCTCGATCAGGCGGCGCGCGCCGATTCGCGCGGTCATGTAATCGCACTGCGCTTGCGTGCGCTGGTCGTTCCACAATATCGCCGGCCGCAGCACATCACCCTGCTCGTCCAGCAGCACCAGGCCGTG
>CAZWCV010000248.1:0-331 GCA_964632725.1 uncultured Anaerolineaceae bacterium | reverse complement strand
CCGCTCAAGCCCGAGTCGTCCAGCGCCTGGCGGATGCTGGCGCAAATCCCGGCCCACCAGTCGGCCGGGTTCTGCTCGCTCCAGAGCGGCTGCGGCTGGCTGATCGGCTGCGGCGTATTGGCGACGGCGATGACCGCGCCGGCTTGGTCAATGATCAGCGCTTTGGCGCCGGTTGTGCTGATGTCGAGTCCCATCAGGTAGGGCATCGAAGATCCTTTCCAAACACGAGGGCAACTGTCGGGCGACCCACTGGGTCGTGATGATGCGCTTTTTCTACTGTAGTGGTCCTAAATTATTGGACACAAAATCTCAGGTAATTTGAGGGAATTGC
>CAZWCV010000247.1:0-2537 GCA_964632725.1 uncultured Anaerolineaceae bacterium | reverse complement strand
AGATTCTCTTTCACTCCCCTCGCCGGGGTTCTTTTCACCTTTCCCTCACGGTACTGCTGCGCTATCGGTCATCTCGTGTATTTAGCCTTGGATGGTGGACCACCCAGCTTCCCACAATGTTAGCGTGTATCGTGGTACTCAGGATACTTCATGCTGCGCTCATCTATGCGTACGGGACTATCACCCTCTACGGCAGACCTTCCCAGACCCTTCCGCTTCAACTCGCAACAGCTTATACGAAGTCCTACAACCCCAACTGTCGCAACAACTGGTTTGGGCTGCTCCGCTTTCGCTCGCCACTACTCGCAGAATCTTCTCTTTTCCTCGCCCTACTTAGATGTTTCAGTTCGGACGGTTCCCCTCCCGCTTACACAGGATGACGGGGCTTGAAACCCGCCGGGTTTCCCCATTCGGATATCTTCGACTCTCACGGTCTTATACACCTCATCGAAGCTTTTCGCAGTATAACACGTCCTTCTTCGGCACGAGATGCCTAGGCATCCACTGTGTACCCTTATTCGCTTTCCGTACCATCGTACGGAGTGCCCGGCTCTCTTGGCACGCGCTTTTTAGGTATTACCTTCGCGTTGATTATTCATCTGTTAAATTGCACGCGACCAACATACCGCCAGCCGCAACTCGCATAGCCTGACAACACTATAACACGCCTTGCGGCGAATCAAGACTCAATTTTCGAAATGGCGATTTCATAGGTCCCCAAGTAAATATAGCGCCCGTAGTCAGCGCCATGCGAATCCCGCGTCGACAACAGCGCCCCGCCTTCGACCCACATGTCTTCCAGCGACAGCAGCAAATGATGCTGCCCGCTCGCGTTGCAAGAGACTTCAAGCTCGCGCTGGTCGATGATCGTCGGCAAAAAGCTGTAATCTGTCAAATCACCCAGCCGCCAATGGCTCTCGTGCGCCAGGGACCCGTCCTCGGCGTTCACCAAATCAATGTGCAAGCTGTAGCGGTTTGCATCCGGCGCGTCCGACGCCTGCCACCAAGTTGTCATGTCCAGCGCATCGCATGGAGGCAGCGGCGCGCTGCGCGACGGCAAATCCCAGGCTAGCAAATGGAAGATCTCGTCCGCGCTAAAAGTCGAATCTTGCGCTGGCGGAGACCCGATGTAACGGAACACAATGAAGCGTTTCGTCTGCCCCGACAACACGTAGCGCATGCCGATCTCGTTCAAAAGTTCATACTTCTCAAGGAAGTCCCAAATTCGCCAGCCGGCATGCAACGCTCTGTCATCCACCACGATCAGTTGCGGACTCCTGGCTATGTCACCGGCAGCCGACTCCGCGTAACGCTCCCGGGTATGCCGCGCCACGTCCCGCGTATCGCCCGGCTGCGGAAGATACCACGCATCGTGCATGCTGTCGCTCTGATGCCGCCCTGCAACCGCAAGCCACGGATACACCATCCCCATCTGGTAGCTGATGAAGAGCGTCTCGTCGCCTGGCGAGCTGTTGGCATACACCAGCTGTCGCAAATCGTTCGGCGTCTTGAACCGCAAACTGACCAATGAGCGCCCCCGCCCCCGCCAGCGCCGGAAGCGCAAACATCGGCCGTGCAATCACATCGGTCGTTGTTATGTGGGTGTGATGCGGATAGAATTCCAGCGACGATCGAATGATCGCCAGCATGTTTGTCAGGACTTCAGGATTCAGCAGCAGATAGAGCGCGTAGGCCAGGCAAGCGCCAAGAAGACCCGCCGTCTCCGGCGCGTCAAGCGGACGAAGTCGTCGTCGCCTCAATATCCAATACAGCTCAAGCATGCCTAGCGCCAGCAGAAAATGTGGCTTGATCGTCGCCATAATCCCGGCCAGAAATCCGAAGGCCAAAGCCAGCCAGACGCTGATTGCGTGAACGCCCAAAGCCTCTGCCAGCGCGACCGGCGCGACAAACAGGTACTGTATGGTCAGCAGATTGTGATTGAACAGGTCGATGTAGGGGATGTCGCCTTCCAGGATGCGCCGCCCCTTCTCGACAAAGAAGGCTACATTCGCGTCCGCTTTCAACGGCGACGCAAAGATCGTCGCAAGCGAGATAAGCGCGATAGACACCACCGCCACAGCCGGCAGACGGTCCACCGGGCGGCGCGTTCTCAATTTATTCATGTTTGTTTTTGCAGGGCTGGCGGTACTTCATTATGGCGTAAAGGGACTCGAACCCCTGACCTCCTCGGTGCAAACGAGGCGCTCTCCCAATCTGAGCTATGTCCCCTTCTTCAGGGCGACCCAGTCGCTCGCCCCTGCTCATCGTCCGCCCTGTGGGGCTGGCAAGACTTGAACTTGCGACCTCACGCTTATCAGGCGTGCGCTCTAACCAACTGAGCTACAGCCCCAAATCCACTCCACGACTTCCAACCTTACGATTAACAGCACAGCAGCAGGCTAACACTTCGCGCTTTCTCACTTACCCCGTTCGTACTACACACTCTGTAACTTTGCGCAGAGGTCTGCTCCCCCGCGCTCCCTTAGAAAGGAGGTGATCCAGCCGCAGCTTCCGCTACAGCTACCTTGTTACGACTT
>CAZWCV010000246.1:0-2539 GCA_964632725.1 uncultured Anaerolineaceae bacterium | reverse complement strand
CAAGCCCCCATCCCCCGGCCCCTTGCCCCCATAAAGGGGGAAGGGGAGCAAAGCCGCGAATACGCTACTCTTAAGCCCCCTCCCTCATTTTGGGATACCTCCCCCGTCAGGCGGGGGACCGAGGGGGAATTGGGTTTGGGGGTGGGGGCAAAGCGCGGCATTTATTTCAATGACTTACTTTGTTCTACTTCTGTGTATCCTCGGTGTTCTTTGTGGCAAGTATTTGCATGACTTACTCGCGCTTACATTGTTCAAGATCAAGCCTTATCCGCGACTTTTGCGCGGAGCTTGCGCGCGCCGGCGCGGAGTTCCATAATAAACGTGAGCGATTGTAGACTTTTGCGACATTGCAGATGAATCAATCTCGCTGCACCCTACGGCCTGGCGTGGATGATGAAGCCGGGCGCGAATCTTGGATGCGGCTGCCCGCCGACATCAGCGCGCCGGTCGTCGCGGCGCAATTCATGCTCAAACTGCTGGCCTGTATCCTGGCGCTCAGCGCCTGCAATCTTTCCAGGCCGGCGCCGCCTACTCCGCCGCCCAGCGCAACGCCGGCTATCCCACAAGTCCGGATTCTCTACCCGCCCCACAACCAGCGCGTCATTGAAGGCGTCATATTCGATATCGACATTCTCGCGTCCGATCCCGCCAAGGGCGTGGCGCGCGTCGAGCTATACGTCGACGAAGCGCTGCTGCAAACCAGCGACGCCGAGACCGGTAGTCAGCAGACCTACCGCATCACCACCAATTGGCTCGCCAGAGGCACAGGCTGGCACAAATTCTCCGCGATCGCCTACCGCGCGGATGGTACGGCCAGCCACCCCCACATCATCGCCTTGGAAGTTGTTCCGCCCAGCTAAAGCGTCGAAATCGGCCGAATTGGTCAATCGAATAGACTGCGCTACAATTAACTGTCGCCTCAAACGCAAACTGCGGCGGAATGTATGGACATCGAACTGCGACATATCCACAAGCGCTTTGGGCCTGTCCACGCCAACAATGACATCAACGTCCGTTTTGACCATGGACGAATCGTTGGCATCCTGGGCGAGAACGGCGCCGGCAAGTCCACGCTGATGAAGATACTCTCCGGCTTCCAGCCCGCCGACGAAGGCGAAATCCAGATCGACGGCCGCGTCATTGACTACACCGGCCCCACCGCCGCCATCGCCAATGGCATCGGCATGCTGCAGCAAGACCCGCTTGATGTCGGCGCCTTCACCGTCCTGGAGAACTTCATCTACGGCGGCGCGGAAGGCGTCACGCTCAAGCGCGCCCAAGCCGAAGCCGATTTGCAGCGTTTGACAGCGCGCTTCGGCTTCGAGCTCGATCCGCATCAACCAATCGACAATCTGCTCATCGCCCAGCGGCAACAGCTGGAAATCATCCGCCTGCTGGCATTGGGCGTAGAAACGCTGATTCTCGATGAGCCGACCACCGGCATCTCCGCCGAGCAGAAAGAAATCCTGTTTAGCGCGCTGCGGCGCCTGGCGCATGATGAGGGCCTGGTCGTACTGCTGGTCTCTCACAAGCTGGAAGATGTCATTGACCTCTGCGACGAAGTGGTTGTGCTGCGCGCCGGCGAGCTGGTGGGTGAAATGGTAATGCCCGCCAGCGACGAGGGGCTGACGGCCAGCCGCATCGCCGAAACCAAACGACAACTGGTGACGATGATGTTCGGCGAAGAACTCGAAGCGCAGAGCCGCCCGCATTTCGACATCGGCCAGCCGGCGCTCATAGCCGACCAGCTGGTCGTACACGATCTGCGCCTGGATATGCAGCCGATATCGATGACCGCCCACGCCGGCGAAGTCATCGGGCTGGCGGGGCTGGGCGGCAGCGGCCAGGAGCTGTTCATGCGCGCCTGCGCCCGCTTGCAGCGCGTCACCAGCGGCGCGCTCAGCTTCGCCGGTCAGAGCATTCTGAACGCCAGCTATCGTCAGCTCTTCCGGCGCGGATTCATCTTCTGCGCCGACGGCCGCCTGGAAGAGGGGCTGATCGCCGGCTTGACCCTGACCGAGCACACCGCTCTGGTCAGCGACGACCGCCTGCAAATCGACTGGAATTCAGTCGAGAAACTTACGACGTCCCGTATCGCGCGCTACCGCGTCAAGGGCCGCTCCGGCGACAATATCGAGCAGCTATCCGGCGGCAATCAGCAGCGCGTCTTGATCGGCCTGCTGCCGGACGACCCCAAGCTGCTGATTCTCGAGCAGCCGACGCGCGGGCTGGATGTCGATTCCGCCCGCTGGATCTGGACGCAGCTGCTGGAGCGCTGCCGGCAAGGCGCGGCCATCATCTTTAATTCGTCCGACCTGGAAGAGCTGGTCACCTACAGCGACCGCATCTTCGTATTCTATGCCGGCCGCGTTCACGAGGCGCCAGACGTCGGCGCTACCACCATCGACGAACTGGGCCACATGATCGGCGGCGAGTTTTTAGCCCCCATCCCCCAGCCCGATCTCGCCATCTCTATGGCGAGCATCCCACAAGGAGGGAAGGGGAGCAATGGCGGTTAGAAGTCCTTCCCTCTTTATGG
>CAZWCV010000245.1:0-2672 GCA_964632725.1 uncultured Anaerolineaceae bacterium | reverse complement strand
CGTGCTGCTCATCACGCACAACTTGGGCGTGGTGGCGCGCAGTTGCGAGCGGGTCGCTGTGATGTATTCCGGCCGCGTCGTCGAAGAATCGCCCGTGCGCGAATTATTTAAGAATCCCAAGCATCCTTACACACGTGGGCTGATCGCCGCCGTGCCGCAGAAGGACATCAGCCGCGGCGGCCTGGAAGGCATCCCGGGCATGATTCCCAATTTGATCGATCCGCCGGCCGGCTGCCGCTTTCATCCGCGCTGCGAGCATGTGATGGAGGCTTGCCGCCGTGATGTTCCGGCCGCTGTGCCCGTGGGCGAGGGGCATACCGCTTCGTGCTTCCTCTATCCGGAGGACGCATGAGCCAACTGCTGGAAGTCAATAATCTGCGCAAGTACTTCCCGGTGCGCGGCGGCCTGCTCAACCGGCGCCTGGCCGATTTCCGCGCCGTGGACGATGTCAGCTTCGCGCTGCAAGAGGGCAAGACCCTGGGCCTGGTGGGTGAATCGGGCTCGGGCAAGACCACCATCGGCAAGTGCATCCTGCGTTTGCTGGAGCCCTCCGCCGGGCAAATCCTCTACGATGGCGCCGATATCACGCATATCAAGGCGCGCGACTTGCGCCGGCTGCGCAGCGAAGTCCAGATGATTTATCAAGCCCCGGCCGCCTCGCTGAACGGCCGCATGACGGTCGGGCAAATCATCGGCGAGCCGCTGTGGATCCACGAGAGCCTCAAAGGCGACGCCGCCCGTTCCCGCGTGCTGGAATTGATGAACGTGGTCGGCTTGAAAGAAGAACACTACTACCGCTATCCGCATGAATTCAGCGGCGGGCAGCAGCAGCGCATCGGCATCGCCCGCGCCCTGGCCGTGGAGCCGCGCCTGATCGTGCTGGACGAGCCGACATCGGCCCTGGATGTCTCGGTGCAGGCGCAAATCCTGAACTTGCTGCAAGACTTGCAGGACCAGTTCGACCTGACCTATCTCTTCATTTCGCATGACCTGGGCGTCGTGCGTTATATGTGCGACGAGGTGGCGCTGCTTTATCTGGGAAAGATCGTTGAAGTGGCGGGGACCGAAGTGATATTCGAGGCGCCCAAGCACCCCTATACGCAAGCGCTGATCTCGGCCATTCCCGAGCCTGACCCCGATCTTCAGCGCGAAGAAATCATCATCCGCGGCGATCTCGCGCATAGTTTCCCGCAGGGTGGCTGTCCCTTCGCGCCGCGCTGCCACGCCGAGAAATTGGCCAGCTGTGAGACTGTGCCGCCACCCCTGATTGAAATCGAGCGGCTGCATCAGGTGGCCTGCCACCTGCACCCGGCGCCGTCTGTGGCCGCGAAGGGTTAGGCCGGCTGTGTCTCGCATCAGAATCGGTATTATCGGCTGCGGCAGCGTGGCGCAGATCGCGCATTTGCCCACGCTGTATCAGCTGGGCGACCTCTTTCAGGTAGCGGCGATTTGCGATGTCAGCGAGAAAGTCCTGGCGGGCGTCGGCGCGGCCTGGGGCATTGAGGCGCGGCTTCGCGATTATCAAGACTTGCTGGCCCTGGACACAGTCGACGCCGTCTTGATCGCCAACCCCAGCGCTTATCACGCCGAAGTAACTATAGCAGCGCTGGGCGCGGGCAAGCACGTCCTGGTCGAGAAGCCGATGTGCCTGACCCTGGCCGAAAACGACGCCGTCATCGCGGCGCAGGCCAGCTCGGGGAAAATCGCGCAAGTCGGCACGATGCGCCGTTACGCGCCGGCCTTTATCGAAGCTTGTCGCATCGTCCAGGGCATGGAAGACATCCGCCTGGCGAAAGTGCACGATATGATTGGCCGCAACTCGCTGGTGATCGACCCGACCACGCGCGTTATCGCAGCCGACGACATTCCGGCGTCGGTCAGCGCCTCGCTGCGGCGGCGGCAAGACGAACTCATGCGCGCGGCAATCGGCGACGCGCCGGCTGAGCTGCGGACCGCCTACAATATGATGCTGGGTTTGAGCACGCACGACACCTCGGCCATGCGCGAAATGCTGGGCATGCCAGCACGCGTGCTGTTCGCGGCGCAAAGGCGGGGCGGGCGCACGATGACCGCCGCCTTTGATTACGGCGATTTCGTCTGCCTCTTTTCGACCGGGGCGGACAATATCCCGCGTTACGATACTTATCTGGAAGTTTACGGCGAAAGCCGCGTCGTGCGCGTGGATTACGACACGCCCTTCGTGCGCAACCTGCCCATCACGCTAAGCATCACGGAGACCCAGGACGGCGTGAACAAGACCGAGTCGCTGACGCACCCGGGCTGGGGCGACGCCTTCACGGAAGAATGGCGCGCCTTTCACCATAGCTGCGTCTGTGGCGACCCTCCTAAGGCGTCGCCGCAAGACTTTCGCCACGACTTGCTGCTTTACCGCGAGGTGATTCAGCGTATGGCGGCGGAAGCGGACGGGCCCCGCGGAACATCAAGGCAACTCCATGGAATCTAGTACGTAATGCACATTCTGTTTCAAGGGTTTTTCTTTTACCACCGAGGAAAAGGGAGGGTACACAAAGGGGCGCGTAGCCACTGCCCGCCGGGACAGCGCGTATTGTATCGTTTGGATACTGCCGCAATTCAGCAGCCCTCCAGGACATGACGATTTTCACTGGCAACCTGTGACTTCATTGCTTTACTCCTTGTCCTCTGTGTATCCT
>CAZWCV010000244.1:0-2756 GCA_964632725.1 uncultured Anaerolineaceae bacterium | reverse complement strand
CCTCCATCGTGGCATTCATCGAAACCGGCGTGATCGCTGCCGGCTTGACCGGCTTTTTCACGCAGTTCTTCTACGGCATGATTATCATCTTGTCTCTGATATTCCAGCGCTTCAACGGCGGGCGCGTGCGCTAGTCGCGGGATAAACGCCGCTGCAATTGCAATTGACTTAAACGTCAACGTATTCATTGTGAATATGCCTGCGTGTCCGAAGGTTTAACACCATTAATCACTGTAGAGTCACCCTTCCCTGATGATTCGGGGAAGGGCCGGGGATGGGGTAAAAAATGCGAGTCATTCAAGTGGGAATCGGCGGCATGGGCAATACCTGGCTGAGCGCCGTGCAGCGCTCGCCGCAGGTTGAGTTCGCCGGCTTCGTCGAGATCAACGCCGATATCGCCCGCGCCCAAGCCCAAACCTACGGCCTCGACCAGGCGCGCATTTTCGAATCCTTGCCGGGCGCGCTGGAGCAGGTCGACGCCGACGCCGTCATCAACGTAACGCCACCGCAATTCCACCGCGACGTCACGGTCATGGCGCTGGAAGCCGGCCTGCCCGTGCTGCAGGAAAAGCCGCTGGCGGGCACGCTGGCAGACGCCCGCGCCATCGCCGCTGCCGCGGACGAGACCGGCGTCTTGTGCAGCGTGGCGCAGAATTATCGCTATCGCCCGCTGACGCAAACGCTGAAGCGCGTCCTGGATAGCGGCGACCTGGGCGCGGCGGCCGCGGTCGCGGTCGAATTCTACAAGGGCCCGCATTTCGGCGGCTTCCGTGAAGAAATGCCCCACCCGCTGATCGTCGATATGGCCATCCATCACTTCGATTTGATGCGATTCTTTTTGGACAGCGATGCGCAGTCGATACAAGCTCGCAGCTGGAACCCGCCCTGGAGCTGGTTCGCGGGCGACGCCAGCGCCTCGGCGCAGATCGGCTTCGCCAATGGCGTCGAAGCCGCCTATACCGGCTCGTGGTGTTCGCAGGCGCTGGAGACCAGCTGGAACGCCAACTGGCGCTTTGAATGCGAGCGCGGCGTGCTGCTGGCGCGGGACGACTGCGTGACAGTGCAGCGGCTGCTGCGCGTCGGCGAGGGGGCGGGCGCGCTGGTCAACGAACACGCTGAGCTGGAAACGATCAAGCTCGTCCAGATGGAACGCGAGGGACAGGACTATCTGTTGCAGGAATTCTACGAGGCGGTCACTGAGGGCGGGCAGACGGCAACGACCGCGCAAGACAATCTCAACACCATGGAGTTGGTGTTCGGCGTTGTGCGCGCTTGTGACAGTGGTCAGCCGGTCAGCCTTGGTTGATGAGTTGGACGATGATGCCGACTACGATGCTCGTGACAGCAATGCTCGCTGGCACACCTAAGCTGATAAACCAGCGCATGGTTCTCAATTCAGCTTTGACTTCGGCTTGAAATGCGACAAAGTCTGTACGCAGTCTCTCCATGTCAGTCCGCAAGTCTCCGATGTCGGCTTTGGTCGCCAGATGCTTCCGCTCCGCTTCCAGCGCCGCGATGCGTTGACTGTGATCCGATTGCGCCGCCATGCTACGTCCTTTGATTCCGTCAACAATTCCTCATTATCATACCGCAAAACCAACCTTAATCAAAGTAGCTATCCCCGTTCCAGAGCAGCGAACGCGCCACCCGGTCGTTGAGCTCGACGCCGATGCCCGGCGCCTCCGACACGGTCATGACGCCGTCGCGCACGAAGGGCTTTTCGCCATCGCAGAGCTCGCTCCACCAGGGAATCGAGCGGGCGTGGAATTCCAGGAACAGGAAATTGGGCGCGGCCGCCATGACATGGCATGCCGCCATCATGCCCAGGGGCGATGAGACATTATGCGGCGCGATGGGGATATAGTGCGCGTCGGCCAGGTCGGCGATGCGCATACCCTCGGCGATGCCGCCGGCTTTGGCCAGATCGGGCATGATGACATCGCAGGCGCCTTTGCTGAATAACTCAAGGAAGTCGTAGCGCGTGTAATGGTTTTCGCCGGTGCAGATGACGGTTGAAGTAGAAGCGCGCACCTGCGCCAGCGCGTCGACATTCTCGGCTGGCACCGGCTCCTCGAGCCAGAGCAGACGCAGCGGCTCCAGCGCCCGCGCCAGCGTGATGGCCGAGGGCAAGTCGAAGTGGCCGTGGCAGTCGACGGCCAGGTCGATCTCGAAGCCGATGGCGTCGCGCACCCCTTCGACCAGCCCGATGATATGCGTCATTTCGCGCGCGCCAACCGTCCAGTTCCAGGCGTCCAGCTGGCCGTGGCCGGTGTAATCGACATCAAACTTGACGGCGCCGAAGCCCTCCGCGACCGCCTCCAGCGCTTTGTCGCCGAAGGAAGCCGGGCTGTCCTCGTCGCCAAAGTGGCAGTCGGCGTAGAGCCGTATATCGCTGCGGAACTTGCCGCCCAGCAGCTTGTACACCGGTACGCCCAGCGCCTTGCCCACGATATCGTAGAGGGCGTTGTCGATGCCGGTCAGCGCAAAGATCAGCGGCGCATCGCTCGAGCCGCCGTAACGCCCGGCCCGGCGCAGCTTTTCGTAGAGCATGTTGATATTGAAGGGGTCTTCGCCGATCAGCAGCTCGCGCAGAGCCAGGATGGCGTGCTTGGTGGCGAAGCCGGAGAAGCCCGGTCCGCCCGAATTGCACTCGCCCGTGCCGACGATGCCCTCGTCGGTGTAGACGCGCACAAAGGTCCAGACGCTGCCGCCGCTATCCGGCTCCTGACGGCCGATGACACAGGCTTGCACATCGG
>CAZWCV010000243.1:0-2810 GCA_964632725.1 uncultured Anaerolineaceae bacterium | reverse complement strand
ACTTTGGGATCGGCGAAGGGGCCGCTCTTTTCTTCATCGGTGTTCATGATGATGAAGTGCGTCCAGTTGCTAAGCCCGCGATAAATCTCGATGCTCTCGTTGCCTACCAGCGAGGCGACATTGTCGCTGGAAAGATCCAGCGCGATGTCAATTTCGCCCGCTTCCAGCGCCGCTTTTTGCGTGGCCGCTTCGGGCATGTTGATGATGATCACGCGGTCGAAATAGGGCTGCTCGCCCCAGTAATTCTCGTTGCGGACCAATTCAGTCCGGGCTTGCGGCTCCCATAGCGCCAGCATATAGGGTCCGGAGCCGGCCGAGTTGCTATCTAGGTAGGCGCCGGCGGTATCGGTTTCAGCCGCGTCCATGGCATCGGTGCCGCCATTCTCGCGCACGACATCAGCGTTGGAGACGCTGAAGACCGCGCTGGTGATCTCGGACAAGAATGAGGGCCGTGGCTCAACCACAGTGATGGCGACGGTGTCATCGTCAATCGCTTCCAGCGACTCAATCGGGTCGGCCAGGAAAGACGGGTTGCCGTCGCGGTATTTCAGGCGGTTGAACGAGAAGACGACATCGTCGGCGGTGACGTCATCGCCGTTGGCGAAGACGGCGTCCGGATTCAGCGAGAAGGTATAGGTCATGCCGTCTTCAGAGATTTCCCAGCTGTCGGCCAGGCGCGGCAGGATCTGGCTGGCGTCTTCGTCGGGGAAGGTGACCAGCTGGTCATAGACGACATGGTTGATCATGTGCCCGGTGCCAGTGAAGCCGTTGGCCGGGTCCAGGGAATCGGTGGATTCGGCGTGTCCGATCACCAGCACTTTTTCATCCTGCGCGTAGCCAGCGAAGGCGCCTACCAGCAGCGCAAGCAACGCCAGCAGCGCAAGAACATACTTGAAGCCTTTCATTTTGTTCACTCCTTCATAGAATTTGGAACGATATTTTGTAGCAAGTTGGAGTATAACGAATCGCGCAAGCGGGCGCAATTAGCCCCCTCCCTAAATCCCTCCCCGGCGGTCAGTGTCTACGCGACCCACAAGGAGGGAGGGACTTCCAGCCCAATTGACGAGCTCGAGAGCATAGAGCTACGGCAGCAGCAGCACCTTGCCGGTGGCGCCGCGGTCGAAAAGTTCAAAAGCGGCGGGCGCCTCAGCCAGGGGAAACTGATGCGTGATCATACGCGTCACATCAAGGCCGCCCCGCCAAAGCGCAATCATCTCGGGTACTTCGCTCATGAAATAATACCAGCAGCCGACCGCCCAAATCTCGCGCCGATTAAAATCTCGGCTGGGCGCCAGCGTCTCCTCGTTCGACTCGCCGTTGAAGACGACCGTGCCGCCGCGGCGGACGGCCAGGAAACTGTTAGCCACGCTCGCGCGCTGCCCGGCGCAGTCGATGATGGCGTCGGCGCCCTCGCCGCCGGTGAGGTCCATGAGCCGTTCTATCAGCGTGTCATCGGCTTTGATGCTGACATCCGCGCCCAGCTCTTTGGCGAAGTCGACGCGGTAATCAATCAGGTCGACGCCGATGACGCGCCGGCCCAGGTGTGCTTGCAGCAAGACATTGCCCAAGCCGATTGGGCCCAGGCCCATGACCACGATCGTTTCGATATCGGCGCGGTCGATTTTCTTGGCCGTGTGCCAGGGCACACCCATGCCATCGCCGGTCAGCAAGGTCGCCGGCTCCCAGGGCAGGTCGTCCGGCAGCGGGCTGCAACAGCGCGCGTGAATGACAAATTGCTCGGCGTGCATAAGCGAGCGCGACCTGGCGGCCACGCACCAGGTATAGCGCCCGCGCGCGCATTGGTCGCATTTGCCGCAGCCGACAACCGCACTGACGCCGACGCGCTGGCCCCGCGTTACCTCTGTGACGTCCGCGCCCAGCTCGACGACCGTGCCGACGGCTTCATGGCCGCTGTTGCCGCCAGGGATGCCCGCCCCGCGGTAGGCTTTCATCTCGCTGCCGCAGATGGCGCTGCGCGCGGTCTGAACGAGGACTTCGCCCGGCCCCGGTTGCGGCGCCGGGATGTCGATGACGCGCGAGCTGGCGCCGCCGGTCATTTCCAGGGTCTTCATGGAAGACTGCCCCTACGCCGAACCAAATGCAATGCGTCTGCCTTCCCGCGCTGATTGATAAGCGCCCAGGATCATTTCGATGCAGACCTTGCCGTCCGCGGCCGTCGCCAGCGGCGGGCCCTCGCCCTTGAGAAAGTCCACCAGCGGGCGCGGCACGGCTTCTATGCGCGAGCGCTGCGGCGCGATGGGGAAGTCGAAACGCTCCCAGTCCTCAGCGCCATCGCGGAAGAGCTTGAGCGCGCTGCCCTCCGCCGGAAGCAGCGAAGCCGGCGCGTCGCCGTAATTCTGATGTATTGTGCCGGCATCGCCGTAGATTTCGGTGGTGGCTTCGGCGGCCAGCTGGGTCGAGCTGTTGAAGAGGATGCCCATCTCGCCCTGCGCGAAGCGGTAGATTGCCACGCCGTTGTCATCGGGCGCCATGTCCGTGACGATATTGTCGATCTCGGCCATGACGCTGACCGGCCGCCCCAACATCCAGTAGAACCAGTCGGCGGCGTGCGAGGCGTCGTCCATGAACATGCCCATATTCTGAACCGGGTCGATATGCCAATTGCCCGGTACAGCCCACTCCTTGTTCAGCAGCATGGGGATAGCGTGGCGGCGGCGGATGACGGCGACATTGCCGACCGCGCCCTGGTCGATCAGCGCCTTCATATTAAGGTTGACCGGGTCGCAGCGCATCTGATAACACATGCTGAATTTGACGCCGGCGCGCTCGACGACTTCGATGATGGCGTC
>CAZWCV010000242.1:0-2838 GCA_964632725.1 uncultured Anaerolineaceae bacterium | reverse complement strand
GCGACAATGCCGCCGCCCACGCAAAATACTTTGCGTCTCGCTGCGATTAGCTCCCTCCCCTAGCTTGCTGGGATGCCCGCCATAGAGATGGCGGGAGGGGCCAGGGGAGGGGGTTTCCTGCTCGCAATGTAAACAGGGGCGAGCCTTGGCTCGCCCGCATGCAAATCAGATACCACGGGATGGGGGCCAGCATGAAAATCACGGCGATCGATTCCACAATCGTCAACATCAAGCGCAGCCGCGACCTGGCGACGGCTTACGGCGTCTCTTCGGCAACCAATACTGTGGTCGCGCAAGTGCGCACCGACGAGGGCATCACCGGCATCGGCCAAACCGTCGCGCCCGCGCCCTGGGGCGGCGACCCGGTCGAGGTGGTCAAGCATCATATCGACCGCTACCTGGCCCCCGCCATCATCGGCGAAGACCCCTTCGATATCGAGCGCCTGCACGGGCGGATGCGCCAATCTATGCGGGGGGCCGTCAACGCCCGCACCGCGCTCGACTTCGCGCTTTGGGACATCAAGGGGCTGGCGCTGGGCGTGCCGGTCTATCAATTGCTGGGCGGCGCTTGTCGGCCGGGCGCGCTCTGCCACGGTTTCGTTGAACGCGAAGAGCCGCCGGCTATGGCCGCCCGCATCGAGGAACTGGCCGCCGAGGGCTGGTCCTGGTTCAAAACCAAGATCGGTTTCGGCGTTGACGAAGACGTGGCCTGGTACGGGCAGCTGCGTGAATTGGCGGGCGACGACATCAAGTTTCAGCTTGACGGCAATACTGGGTATACTCTAGCTGAGGCAGTCCCGGCTCTGACGCGTCTGGAAGCGCTGGGCGGCGTGGCCCTGTTCGAGCAGCCGGTGCGCTATCTCGCTGAGATGGCGGAATTGGCGGCCCGCGTCAACACGCCGCTGCAAGCCGATGAGGCGACAGCCGACCCGCGCAGCGTCTACGAAATCGCGCGCCAGCGGGCGGCGCATGTGCTGCATTTCAAGCTGCATCGTTATGGCGGTCTGCTGCCGGCGGCGAAGATGGCGGCGGTGGCCGAGGCGGCCGGGCTGGAAATATCAATCGCGCCCTACTTTGATGTCATCGCCGCGGCGGCAGCGCATTTGGCCGCGGCCACGCCCGGCGCCAGCTGGCCCGCCGGCTTCTCGGACATGACCGATACCATCCTGGCCGAGCCCTATGAGCCGGATGGCCAGATTCTGAGACCGCCAACGGGACCGGGCCTGGGCCTTGCGATTGATGAAGACAAACTGGCGCATTATGCGGCAGCGAGTTGAATTGTTGTCAAAAAACGATAAGCTACAGCAGGTGAAGGAGGCGCCTATTGCCAATGCACGAAAAGCGCAATTCGAATAGATTCGGCACATACCCATCACAAGGAGAGTAGTAATGAGACTCGCACGACTTGTACTCATCGCACGCCTGGTCTTGCTGGTTGGCTCAATGGCCATCGCGCCGGCGACCGCGCAAGACAGCATGACCGAATTCGTCTACGCCCACAGCGGGCCCATCCGCCCCATGGACGCCCATTCGCACTGGTACGGCTCGACACACCATCTGCTCAATCTGTATTACGACTGCCTGATCTGGCGCGCCGCTGATGGCAGCGGCTACGTCCCGCAGGCCGCCCACGCCTGGGAGAATGTCGACCCCACCACCTGGCGCTTCCACCTGCGCGAGGGCGCAACCTTCCATAATGGCGAGCCGGTTGACGCCGAAGCCGTCAAATGGAATATCGACCGCGTCCGCCATCCCATCGGCGACATCCCGCTCTATCAGCAGTGGGCCTTCGTCAAGGAAGTCGTCGTGGTCGATGACCTCACGGTCGATATCATCAGCAACGCCCCGCACGCCTACTTCGAAAATGACGTCAGCTACAATGGCTGCGAGCTGCTGCCGCCGGACTACTTCGAAGAGGTCGGCCAGGAAGAGTTCAATCGCAACCCGGTCGGTTCCGGTCCCTACGTGCTGGCCGAACTCAGCGAGAACGACCGCTACGTCTTCGAGGCTTGGGACGATTATCACAGCGGCCGCCCCGAGGTTGACCGCGTGATCTACCAGGTCATCCCCGAGCCGTCGGCTCAGGTCGCCGCTCTGCTCGCCGGCCAGGTCGATCTGATCAAGGGCGTGCCCGCGCCTGACCGCGCCACCATCGAAGGCACGGACGGTCTGACCCTGCTCACCGAGAGCGGCAACCGGATGTACCACTACTATGCCCGCGTGGATACGACCAGCGGCGCCTTCCCGGAGACCTTCCCTGACTACGAGCCGGCCACGCTGGATATCAACGTGCGCAAAGCCATCACCCATGCGCTCGACCGGCATCTGCTGGCGGAAGTTCATGGCTCGGCCAGCGCTCGACTGGCGCGCGTCTGCTCCTACTATCCGGAAGGCTTCGCTGACAAATACGCCGATCCTGACGTGATTTCCGAGTGGTACGATCCTGACAAGGCCAAGGAATACCTGGCGGCCGCCGGCTACGCTGATGGCGAGGGCCCGACCCTGTACCTTGATACGCCGGTGGTTGGCCGTGGCGGCGGCGCCAAGGAAGTCGCTGAAGTGGCGGCAGCGCTGCTTGAAGATGTCGGCTTCACCGTCGACCTGACCGTCCGCGACGCCTCCGCCTTCGCCGTGGAGGTACAGCGCAGCGGCAACAACCGCGAACTGATGCTGGCGGCACTGGGCTGCGGCCCGGCCTTGCTGCCCCTCTTCTACCAGTGCGACTGGACGGCGGTAGCCTACAGCGTCTGCGACGAAGACTGGGACGCCATCGCCGACGCCATCCAGGTCACCATCCCGCTGGACGAGCGCCTCGAGCTCTGGGAACAGTGGTGGGAA
>CAZWCV010000241.1:0-2847 GCA_964632725.1 uncultured Anaerolineaceae bacterium | reverse complement strand
TCCGACGGGTTAGAATAGTCTCCCCCATCCCCCGGCCCCTTCCCCCATCAAGAGGGAAGGGGTAGTCGGCGTAGAGCTGGCTTGCAACTGCGGGGGAACCCCTCCCTCATTTTGGGGGAGGGGTATGGGGTGGGGGGCAAAAGGCTAGGTCATGCAACTGCTCAAGAGCTATATCCTGCCACGAATTGCGCAATGGGCGGTGGTGATATTCGTCGGCGTCACGATCACGTTCCTGATTCCGCGCTTTTCGCCGATCAATCCTATCGACGACATGATCGGGCGCATGACCGCCTTCCAGACGATTGACCCGGAAGCGGTGGTCGCCATGCGCGCCACGATGGAGGATCTTTATGGCCTGGACGGCAGCCTGCTCGAACAATACCTGGCCTTCTGGCAGCGGCTGTTCGCGGGCGACCTGGGCCCGTCGTTCCAGAATTTTCCCGCGCCGGTCAACGAAATCATCGGCGCCGGCTTGCCCTGGACGGTTGGCTTGCTGACGACAACGACGCTGATCTCCTGGCTGCTGGGCATCTTCGTCGGTTCGCTGGTGGGTTACTTCCAGAACAAGACCTGGGCGCAGGTGCTGGAGCGGATCGTCATCGGCATTTATCCCATGCCTTATTTGATAACGGCGCTTATTCTTCTGATTGTATTCGCCTTTTATATACCGATTTTCCCCATGGTCGGCGGGGCGCAGGGTACGCCGGCGCTGACCTGGAATTACATCAGCAGCATCTTGCGATTTGGTTTCCTGCCGGCGCTGTCGATCGTGATCGGCGGTTTCGCGTTTCGCTTCATCATCGCCAAGGCGCTAAGCACCACCGAAATCGCCAGCGACTACGTGCAATACGCCGAGTTGGCGGCGGTGCCCAAGCGCAGAATCGTCATGTCATACGTCATCCGCAACACCATGCTGCCGCATGTCAACGATCTGGCGCTCTCGCTCGGGGCTATGTTTGAAGGCGCGCTGATCGTCGAAGTCATGTTCGGTTATCCGGGCGTCGGCTCCAAGCTCTTCACCGCCATCAGCAATGCCGATTACAACATCATCATGGGCATTACCTTGCTGTCCATTGTCGGCATCGCCACCGGCTCGCTGATCGTAGACTTGCTTTATCCGATATTCGATCCGCGCGTCCGTCTGAGATAGGTCCGCCATCATGTTGACTACCATACGAGACCTGTTCCGCTTCAGCCTGTCCTTCCGCTTCGGGTCGCTGATTCTGCTCTTCGTCGCCATCCTGGTTGTGGTGTCCTTCTTCGCGCCCTATCCGCCGGAGAAGCGCCGCGTGGTCCCGCGCAGGCTGCGGGGAGAGCCGCCGTCAGCGCAATACCTGCTGGGCACGACCGCGCTCGGTCAAGACGTCTTCTGGATGCTGACCACCGGCGTTAGAAATACGCTGCTTATCGCCACCATCGCCGTCGTGATTGGTCGCGGCATCGGCGTCTTGCTGGGCATGATTTCGGGTTATCTGGGCGGCGCCGCCGACCGCATCATCCAGTCCATTGTCGAGAGCGTCATCGTCATCCCGCGATTACCCTTGCTCATATTGATCGCCGTGATCCTGAAGGGCGAATTGACCTTCGTGACCCTGGGCATTCTCATCGGTATTCTCGACTGGGCTTATCCGTCCAAGCGTTACCGCGCGCAAGTCTTGAGCCTGCGCGAGCGCGATTTCACGCATACCGCGATATTCAGCGGCATGAACACGGTCAAAATCGTCGTACAGGAGCATTTGCCCTTTATCGTTCCCTTCATGCTGGCGGATATAGTCAGCGGATTCTTATTTTCCATCGGCATCGAAGTGACGCTTTCATACCTGGGTTTGAATGACCTCAACAGCCTGAGCCTGGGCACGATGATATATTGGGCCAACGAATGGAGTTCGATATTTGCCGGCAAGCCCTGGGTGATGATCGCGCCGGTGACGGCTTCGATAATTATGGTGGTTGGCTTTTACCTGGTGTCTATCGGCATCAGCGAATACCTCGACCCGCGCAAGCGCCTGGTTCGCTTGCAGGTGCAGGCCGGCGAGGACGAGGACGCTGACGACCCGCGCAATGACAAGGACGACGCATGGGCGCCATAATCGAAACCAATGACCTGCGCGCCTATTACATCACCAAGGCCTACGGCGTCGAGCGCACGGTAAAGGCGGTCGACGGCATAACACTTCGCATACAAGAGGGCGAAGTCTACGGCATCGCCGGCGAATCCGGCTGCGGCAAGTCGACTTTGCTGCGGATTCTGCTGGGCGCCTATGAGCCGCCGCTGACGGTTGTGGGCGGCGAAGTGAAGTACCGCCTGGACGGCGCGGTGCTTGACGCGGCCGACATGACCGAGGAGCAGCAGCGCGACCTGAAATGGCGCACGATCTCGTACATCCCGCAGGGCTCAATGCATGTGCTTAACCCCGTGCGGCGCATCCGCGATACCTTTCACGATTTTATCAGCGCGCACCGCGATGTGACCAAAGCCGAGTCGTTTCAATTGACGGCCGATTATTTGCGTGATTTGGGGCTGCCCGAAAAGGTGATGGCTTCGTATCCGCATCAGCTATCGGGCGGCATGCGCCAGCGCGTGACCATCGCCCTGGCCACGATTCTCTGGCCCAAGCTTATCTTCGCTGACGAGCCGACTACGGCGCTCGACGTTGTCGTGCAGCGCGGCGTCATCCAAATGCTCAAGGACGTGCAGCAGAAGGAAGGCAGTACGCTGGTGCTGATCACGCACGATATTGGCGTGCACGCCAACCTGGCCGACCGCATCGGCATTCTCTACGCCGGCAAGCTGGTGGAAGAGTCGGACACGAAGACGATTCTGGAAAGCCCGCGGCATCCCAAGAC
>CAZWCV010000240.1:0-2880 GCA_964632725.1 uncultured Anaerolineaceae bacterium | reverse complement strand
CGATCAGCGGCGTCAGGATATTGGGCAGGATGGTGCGGAACATGATGCGCCATTCCGTGGCGCCGAGCGCGCGCACCGCTTCGACGAATTCGCGCTCGCGCTGCACCAGCGTCTCGGCCCGGGCGATGCGCGCGTAGGTCACCCATTGACCGATACCCAGTACGAGCACCAGGTTCAAGACGCCTTCTCCCAGTATCGTCAACATCATGATGGCGAAGAGGATGAAGGGGTAAGCCAGCTGGATGTCTGCCAGGCGCATGATGAGATCATCGACGCGGCCGCCCAGATAACCCGCCGTCAAGCCCAGAATCGTGCCGGCGCCGCCGCCCAGACCAACCGCCGCCAAGCCGACGAAGAACGAAATCCGCGCGCCATACACCACCCGCGCAAGCACATCGCGCCCGGTGGAGTCGGTTCCCAGTATGTACTCAATCTCGCCCTCGCGGTTGACGCTGAGCGGCGGCTTGAGCGTATCGAAAATCTCGATGCGGTTGGGGTCTTTTGGCGCCAGCTGCGGCGCGAATATGGCGCAGAGCACTATCAGCATCAGAAAGACGATGGCGACCACCGGATAGCGCGCCTTGACCATGCTCGTAACCGCGCGCCTCCAGAAGGACTGCGGCTCGTACATCTGGTCGAATTGGCGCTCGAGCGTCGAAATGCGGCTCGGTTTAGGCTCTTGCGAGGCGCTCATCGGTTGTCACTCACTCCAGCCGAATCCGCGGATCAAGGAAGCCGTACATGAGATCGGCAACAAGGTTGGCGAAAACAAATAAGAACGATAACAAAACCACCGCCGTCATCACCAGCGGCACATCGCGCTGGCTAACCGCGTCAAAGACCAGCCGGCCGACGCCGGGCCAGGAGAAGACCGTCTCGGTCACAATAACGCCGTTCAAGAGGAAGGCGAATTGCAGCGCCAGCACCGTGACAATCGGGATCAACGCGTTGCGGATGGCGTGGCGCACCATCACCGTGCGCTCGTTTAGACCCTTGGCGCGCGCCGTGACCACATAATCTTGCCGCAAGACTTCCAGTACAGCCGAACGAATCAAACGGGAATTGCGCGAAATCGAATAGACGGATACCGCCACCATTGGCATAAGCAAGTAGCGGATGGCTTGGGGCAAGTTGATCAGAGCCTCGTCGACTCTGCCCTCCAGGAGCGGCTTGATAAAGGGCACATGCCCCGACACCGGCATCCAGCGCAGCGTCACGCCGAAAAACAGGATTAACATCAAGCCCAGCCAAAAGCTCGGCATGGATTGCCCCAGCATGGCGCCCAGCATCAAGGTTCCATCGGTCATCGTGCCGCGGCGCGTGGCCGCCAGCACGCCGATGGGAAAGGCTACAATGGTCGACAGTAGAAAGCCGCCGATGGTCAATTCCAGCGTGGCTGGCATGCGCTCCATAACGACATCGAAGGCCGGCACCCGATGCTGCAGCGAATTGCCGGTATCGCCGCGGGCCAGATTGACGATGAAATCCAGGTACTGGATATGCAGCGGACGGTCGAAGCCGAGGCGCTGGCGCGCGGCCAGGCGCTCTTCTTTGCTCGCCCGCTCGCTGATATAAAAAATCGTCGGATCGCCGGCCATGTGGATGGACAAAAAGGTCAATAGCGTGACCCCGAAGACCACGACTACGGTCAGCAGCAACCGGCGAATGACGTACTTGTGCATGGGGCTCGGAGCCCCCCATCCCCCAACCCCTTCCCCCACAGTGGAGGGAAGGGGAGAAAAGTCCCTCCCTCTTTATGGGGGAGGGATTTAGGGTGGGGGTTCCTCCTACATATCTTCCTTCAGCGTCGCGGCGTAACCGGTGATGAAGTAATCCGCGCGCGACTGATAGTCGATGCGGTTGCTGACCGCTTCAGTGCGCGGGCCCGCGAAGAGCATGATCCAGGGCGGGTCGTTGTAGAACTCTTCGAGCATGGCGATTTCCATCTCGCGCTCGGCTTCGGGGTCGCCCGTCAGCGAGGGCAGCGTGTCCCAACCGGTGCACCAGAAGTCGTTGTTCCAATGCGTATAGTTGGTCTCGGCCTCGCCGCAGCCGGCTTCGTGGCCCGGGATGTCCGCCATGTCATATTGGGCGCTCCATTCGCTGCCGCCGGTGCGTCCGAAATAGAGGGGACCCAGGTCATGGGTGATCAGCGCCGCCACCCAGTCGCCTGATTCCTGGAAGATGGCTTCGGTCTGAACGCCGACATCGGTAAGCATCTGCGCCGTCGCCAGGACCACTTCGGGCGCCATCGCGCCAGTGAGGCGCCGCGCAGGCATCTCGAGTGAGAAGCGCACGCCGTCCTCGCCACGCGGATAGCCGGCCGCGTCCAGCAATTCCTCGGCTTTGGCCGGGTCATAGGGATAGGGCTCCAGCGTCGGGTGATCGGCGTTGCTGGGGTTGACCAGGCTGGTAGCGCGCTCGCAGGTCGTCAGCAGCAGATTCTCGCAGATGGCGTCGGTGTCAATGGCGTATTGCAGCGCCACGCGCACATCGGTCCTCATGATGGCCTGGGCGCCAACATCGTCGGGGTTTTCGACGCGGAAGGGCGCATCCGGGTTCAAGTTGAAGCCGATGTAGGTGCGGGTGGTGCCGGGGAAGAAACGCGCTTCCGCCATGCCTGAATTGCGGATGGCTTCGGCCTGGTTGGCCGGGAATTCTTTGTAGATGTCGACATTGCCGGTGATCACTTCCGCCACCGCCGTCGACGGCTCGGGGATGAAGCGCCAGACCAGATTCTCAAAGCCCTGCGGACGCAAACCAAAGCCTTCGACCGCTTTCAAGCTCATGTATTCGCCGGGCACCCATTCTTCCATGGAATAGGGACCACTGCCGACTACGTTGCGCGCCGCTTCTTCAAACGACATCGCTTCGTAGGAG
>CAZWCV010000239.1:268-3001 GCA_964632725.1 uncultured Anaerolineaceae bacterium | reverse complement strand
TCTGTGGTAAAGGAAAAGTTCCTTGCCATGAGATTTGCATGACTTACTTGGTTCTACTCTGTCCCTATAGGCGATTGAGCCGGCAAAGATCACGCATACTATTGTAGCGCGGTCTGGCATGAGCGCCCGGCGATTCGCCACGCATGAAAGACGGCGAGGTCCAGGGAGCGGACGCCTAATGATAATCGCTGATGGCGCAGCGCTCATGATGCCACTTGAGGCTGAGTTCCCGCCCGCGAAAGGCCTGCTGACCGGCCGTTTCGCCGATGCGCCAATTGTTGGACCAGCGCAAGCGCTCGGCGCCCCAGGGCGATGCGCCCTCCATGCTCGACCAGGCGTGGTCGTCGCTCCAGCGCCAGAGCAGGCCGCCGGGCCCCATGCCACTGTGCAGGGCGAACTGGATGCTGAATTGGTCATCACGCGGCCGGGGCGGTCCCAGCCAGCGATGCGGACTGCGATTCGCCTGGGGGGTGAGCAGAGCGGTCAGTCGCTGATCGACGCCGTTCATGCCGAGCCAGAGCCAGGGCAGCGTCCCGTGCTCCGCCTCGGCGCAAAGCAGGGTCTGCGGATGGGCAGTCGCTACGTCTGGCAGGCGCGCGCTGATCTCCCAAACGACCAGAGTCCCAATCTCGGGGTTTCCCAGGCAGTCCGCGGGCAATGACCGCGCCGCGCTCGGCGTGAACGGCGCCCAGTCCCCTGCCGGCGGCAGCGGCCAGGGCCAGCGCAGCCACTCGCACATGTGGCCGCGGCGATCCAGCGCTTGGCAGCGCAAGCCTGTTTCGTCCAGCGCAACCTGCACAAAATGCAAGTACTCATGCTCGGGCGGCATGCGATGGGCCGTGCCGGCGCCGGCCGTGCAAATCTGTAATATGCCCGCCTGGACTTGCATATCGAAAGCCAGGATATGGCTGCAGAAGTAAGCGATCACATCATGGCGCCGTAGCACATCCCAGAAGCGCCGGCCGCTGTCGCGCTCGATCAGCCGCTGGTAGTCGCCCGCGTAGCCATTGACAGCCCAGACCGGATGATGGCCGAAGACCAGCTTGTGACGAGCGTCGCGCTGATGCCACAGGACTTCATCAAGCCATTCGCTGTCGACCGTGCCTTCGCCGCCTGTGCTGGCATTGAGCGTGTCGACGAAGGCAAGCAGCAAATCGCCGCGCCGGACGAAATAAGACAAGCTGTCGGCGTCATTCAGCGGCAGCTGGCGCATAACTTCGCGGAAGACTTTTTCGCTGGCGGGGTCGTATGTCGTATGGTTGCCGGTGGTGTGATAGAGGGGCATGGCGTCGCGATCAAGCCAGGCCATTTCGTGCTTGAAGAAGTGTCGCCACTGCCGGCGAAGTTTGTCGGCGTCCGTCGTCAGCCCCATGACTTCGTCGCCGAGGAAGCAGATGAATTCGGGCGGCGCTTCAAGGGCGCCTATGGCCGCGTTGACCTGGCGGAATGTCGCTTCGTGCGGCGCGCCGACTATGCCGGAGCAGCTATCACCGTAGACGACGAAGTGGTGGCCGTCTTGCTTGGCGCGCAGTGACGGAATCGGATTTCTCGCGAGCATCGACATTTCCGTCCGCCAGACATAACGCAGCCGTCAATTCGGCGGTGAAGACAAGGTAATACGCACGCGCCTGCGACTGAGAGTCGATTTTGGCGGACGGCCCACTTTCATGTATCCACAGCCGCCGCGGCGCGCATCTATATCGTTCCTGACATTGAACGTTTCGACTTGTCTTTCTTCAGACGCAGCGCGAATATCAGAGCCGACAGCGGTCCCAGCAGCGGTATGACCACCGAGATGGCGCCCCAGAAAATCAGGTCCCGCGCCTCCGCGCCGCGCCAATATAGCGCGATCCAGGACAGCGGTACCAGGACCAGGGACGCAAGTACCGCCAGCGACAAGAATTCCACGACAAATAATCCGTTCATCGCCGGTCTCCCTGGATTCAGTCTCCACTAGGCGACGCGCCGTTGTTCCGCGCCACTCTCGCTTAGGCAAACAATACCACCCTTGCGCGAGGCAGGCAACTCATGTACAGTCCTCTCCCTTTGTCCCATCAATCGTCAGATTACTCACAGGAGAGCGAATTGGCTCAGAAGAGCGAGTTCTCAATTGAAGGCTTGCGCGAGTACAACCGCAGTGGTCCAGTGCGCTGGATCATCTCGCATTGCTTCGAACACAAGCTCTATTTCTTCGTCGGTCTGGTCGGCTTCGGGCTGACGTATATCACCTTTTCCGGCGCGCGCGTGATGTTCGGCCGGGGCGCGGAGATAATCATCGAGGGCGGGGGCGCCCAAGCGGTCATCGCGGTCAGCCTCGCAGTCTTGATTTTGTCGGTCTCGGATGGTTTGTTTTCGCTTATGGGATCGATGGCGATGGTGATCTTGTCAACGCGGGTCGAGCGCGATTCGCGCCACGAGTTGTACGCCAGCCTGCTCGGCAAGAGCCAAACCTTCCATGATCAGCAGCGCGTTGGCGATATCATGGCGCGCGCCACCGATGATGTGCGGCAGCTCAATTTTGTGATTCACCCGGGCATCATGTTCATCTTTGATATGGTGCTGGGTTTCGCGGTGCCGATGATTTACATCGCGTTAATCAATGTGGAATTGTTGCTGGTGCCGATTGTCTTTGTCCTCGCCTATGTCGGTGTCGTGCGCCGCTATATGCGCCGGCTGGAACCGGTGATGATGCAGCAGCGCATGCAATACGGCACGCTCAGCGCGCGCCTGGAA
>CAZWCV010000239.1:0-233 GCA_964632725.1 uncultured Anaerolineaceae bacterium | reverse complement strand
CAGGCGCAACGCCTGGAAGTATCGCGACTTCTTCGTGCAGCAGGGAAAGATCGAAGCGGCTTACCTGCCGCTGTTGATGTTCGGCATCGCCTTCGGTTTCTTCTTCCTGCACTGCCTGAACATGTACGGGCGCGGGATCTTGAGCATCGGCGACATTATCGCAGTTGCCGGCTTGATGCAGGTGCTCTCGTTCCCGGTCTTCATCTCGCTGTTTTCGATCAGCATGATCCAAC
>CAZWCV010000238.1:0-3170 GCA_964632725.1 uncultured Anaerolineaceae bacterium | reverse complement strand
CTCAGTCTCGATCTCGACTTCCAGCGCGGACGCGCCCCGGGCGATGATCTGCTGAATCTCGGCGATAGTCAGCGGATTCAGGGTGAAAACTTGCATGCGCGAGAGCAGCGCCGAGATGACTTCAAAGCTGGGATTCTCGGTGGTCGCGCCGATTAGCGTGATCGTGCCGTCTTCAACATAAGGCAGCAGGAAATCTTGCTGGGCTTTGTTGAAGCGGTGAATCTCATCCAGGAAGAGAATCACGGAGTCGGGCGCGTCCGCTGCTTCCGGCGCGCCGAAGAGACCGAGTTGACTGCGCTTTTTCCCACCGGGCTGCTGGACCGACTCGACGATCTGGCGCAACTCGGCTTTGCCCGCCGAGACGGCCGACAAATTATAGAAGGGCTTCTCGGTGACAGCGGCCACCATGCGCGCCAGCGTGGTTTTGCCGACGCCGGGCGGTCCCCAGAAGATCATGCTGGGCACAGCCCGCTGCTGCAAAGCGCGCTGCAGCGGCTTGCCGACGCCGACCAGGTGCGACTGGCCGATGAAGCCGCTCAAGTCACGCGGGCGGATGCGTTCGGCGAGTGGGTGGGGGGTTGGATCCATGGATTAACTATCGGTCAATCTTGCCAGCCGCCGCGCGGAACATGCCTAAAGCTCCATCCAAAACGGATAGGTGAAGGAAGCGAAGGATTGACCCTCGCCGTTCAAAAAGCGTACGCTTTCGATTTGAATGGGTTTGTCGCGGCGAATCACCTGCGCGTAGCCGATGCGATGTCTTTCGCTGCGGCTAACACTGCCGTCCGCCAACTCTACTTCCACCCAGCTTGCCAATTTGTAGGCTGGCCCGGCAACCAGCGCATAATATATGGTCTTGCCCGCCGATTGCGCTTCCCAATAGGCGACGCTGGGCGGCCTGGAATCAAGCATCTGGTATTCACAGATCGGGAATACCTCGTGCCTGGTGTACCAGCCGCCAAAGATATCTCGCGCTTCAGCCACGATGGCGGCGGTGATGCAGAGCTCAACGTGATTATCGCTTCTCGATCGCCATTCGAACAATAAGAGCTGGGCTTCCAAATCAGGCAGCGGCTCCTGATAGTATAGCTCCGGACCGCGATATTCTATCGACTTCATGGTGAAGTCATTGTGCATGAGCTTGGAATACCGTTCAGGAAAGCCAGCAATCAGCGCTTCCGGCGTGCTGCCTCGCTCGCTCACCGAGACCGCCAAGGAGTACGCATACTGGGTTGCGCCAATCAGCAGCAGGCCCGCGAGCAGAAAAACGATTGACCGCCGCCGTCTGCTTGGCTGAGGATTCCACTCTGATTTAGCTTCGCGCTTCCGTTTCAGCTTCATAGCACACCCCTCCAACGCCTCAATGGAGCCGAGCCGGGATTCGTTGTCAATATCGGATGATCTTCACAATCTGGTGCAAATGATCGAGATCGTGATAGGCGCTCAGCACGATCTGGTCGTTGAGCGTGAATCCCCCGCCGTCGGCAGCGCGGCCGGGGCGCTCCCAGAGCTCTTCATCGTCAGGCAAGGACGACAGATAGTCGCGGTAGGCAGCGCTGGCGCTCAGCCACCTTTGCAGCAGGTCCAGCGCGTCTTGCTCAGCGTAGCCAGCGTCTTTGACCCGTTCGTCTACACTCTTGCCAGAACCTTGCGGCAGCTCCCCGCCCTCGGCCAGGGCCCGCGCCCGCGCCAGGAAATAGCTGTCAGTATCGGCGAGATGACCGAGGACTTCCGAAATCGTCCAGCCATCGCCGCCGTCGCGTTTGTCAAATACTGCCGCATCGCTGATGTTCGAAACAATATGCTCGATGTTGAGCATATTCTTGTCCATCGCAGCCAGCTGCCAGCCGCGATATCGGGGCATGGGTGACATGATTCGCTCCTTTGCATAGGTGTGGCGCGAATTATATCACGGCGCGGCGCTGAGGGCAGGCGGATTATTCGCCGCGGGCGCCTGCCAGGATAGCCAGGGCTTTGCGCGCGATGGATACGGTGGGGTTGGCGCTGGTGCCCGGCGCGCGCTCCATCAGCACTTCCAGGAAAAACTCGTCCACCGCGAAGAGCGCCACCGACCCGTAGAGGCCGCGCCCCAGCACATGCGGCTGCGGGAAATCTTCAATCGAGTTTTCTTCTTCGATGCCCTCGCGGATGTCCTTCATGCGCAGATAATGCGCCATTGCGTCCTCCGCCGATTCAAATTGCGCGAAGGTCATCTGGAAGTTGTTCGCCATCTGGTCGATATAAGCGACGCGGAAGCCGCTGCCGTTTTGGATGTTGCGCGGGGTACCCACGCCTTCGTCAAAACGCGAGTAGTCGCGCCGCCACTGCGTGGAGGTGATAATCTCGTTGGGCAGGCCGTCGAGGACAACCTGCAAGACATCTCTTCAACCGTCCTCTTCCGCCGGTTCGCTGACGGCAGCTTCAAAGTCAGCGCGATTGCGCTCGAAGAATCTAAGCGCCTCTGTAGCCAGCGCCGCAAGCGGACTGACCGAAGTGGTGAAGATCTCTACATAGACTTCGACGAAATAATTATCGATTTGGAAAAGCGCAAACGAACCATACAAGCCCGAGCCAAAGGCATTGGGCGTGTGGAATGCGGCGTCTTCTTCCAAATCCACATCCGCGGAGCGCAGCCCGCGCTTGCGCTCGAATTCAGCGGCCGCCGCGGCTTCATCGGAGAAGATGATGAAATTGAGCAGCATGCTGCTGCCTTGCTGAGTGGTATAGGGGATGGCGCGCCCGATAGCCGGCCTGCGGATGCCGCGGATATTACGCACTTCGGCTTCGCCACTATCATACACGCGCTTCCACTCTTCAACGGCCGGCAGTGGATCGGGCAGCCGGGCAATCAGGCGCTCCATGATGTCGGCGTTGACTTCGTAGGGATCAACGAAATCCGCGGGCGGCGGCGTTGGCGAGGGCGTGGCGGTCGGCGGCGGCGTCGGCGTCGGCGAGGGCGTGATGTCCAGGGTATCGACGGGCCGACAAGCAGTGAAAACCAATGCCGCGATCAGCGCCAGGAAGAGCAATCGTATCGGCGGGAGTGGCCTGCGGTTCATGCGACATCTCCATTTTCTTCGTGATAGAGACGCAAGCGCTCCGGAATCTGACCGGTGACGATCATGTCCGCGACTTCGTTTTCAGTCACCTCGCTCTTGTGGAAGTCGCCC
>CAZWCV010000237.1:0-3207 GCA_964632725.1 uncultured Anaerolineaceae bacterium | reverse complement strand
CTACACCCCATCCCCCGGCCCCTTGCCCCGTATAAACGGGGAAGGGGAGCTTACACAACGCTAGCTAAGCAAGAGACTCCGTTCGTCGACGCTGACAGCATCAATTTACCTAGGTCGCCCATCGCGAGACGAGCTTCCCCCCATTGATATGGGGGGACTGAGGGGGTAGACCTGGGGCGGTTGCGAGCCGGTGAGTACCGGACAAGCCTTGTAGGGGCGACATACCATGTCGCCCGAAAGCACAAGTCGCAGCGGCAACGGGCGACCAGATTGGTCGCCCCTACAAGGCTCATTTTTTCCCGTGACGTACTTGTGCTTGCATCAATAATGAAGTTGGAGCCGGCGATGCGCTGAACTATAATTCGGCCAGAACGCGAGCAGCCGATCAAGCAAAAGGACGCCATGTCCGCGCATGACGCATACGCCGACTTAAATGTCTACTACGGCGATATCCACAACCACTGCGAGCTGAGCTATGGCGCCGGCAGCCTCGCCGACGCCTTCCACAACGCCCGCCTGCAACTGGACTTCGCCAGCGTCACCCTGCACGGGCATTGGGACGATATGCCGCAGGACGACCCGCGGCTGGGCTACCTGGTCGATTATCACCGGCAGGGCTTTGAGCGGGCGCGCGCGGCCTGGGGCGGCTATCTGCAGGCGACCGACGCCGCCAACGAAGACGGGCGCTTCGTGACCTTTCCCAGCTTCGAGTGGCATTCGATGCGCTACGGCGATCACTGCATCTATTTCCGCGATGTCGCCACGCCCGAGATCTTCCACGTGGCGCATATCAAAGCGTTGCGCGCGCGCTTGCGACGTCATCCGCACCCTAGCTGGCTGATCCCGCATCACATCGGTTACAAGCAAGGCTTTCGCGGTGTCAACTGGGCGCAGTTTACGTCCGAGCTGTCGCCGGTCGTCGAGATCATGTCATTCCACGGCGCCGCCGAGCACAGCCGCGCGGAACCCGAATACCGCCACGCCATGGGCCCGCGCGATCACGGCAGCACGGCGCAGGTCGCGCTGGCGCAGGGGCATGTCTTCGGCTTCATCGGCTCGAGCGACCATCATAGCGCCCATCCGGGTCACTATGGCTACGGGCAAGTGGCGGTCTGGGCTGACGAACTGTCGCGCGCGGCCATCTGGAGCGCGATCAGCCAGCGGCGCGCCTACGCCATCACCGGCGACCGCATCGCCCTGCAATTCGCCCTGAACCGGGCGCCGATGGGCGCCGTGATACCTTACGCGCGCGACCGGCAGATTGAAGTCTCGCTGGATGCGGCATCGGCCATCGATTACGTCGAGGTCTTGCGCAACAACCGCGTTATCCACCGCGAGTCCGTGTTAGTGGGGGAGGCGGACTACAGTGCGCCGGTGAAGGTGCGGCTGGAGATGGGCTGGGGCGAGCTGGAGACGTTGACCGACTGGGAGGTTGATCTGCGCGTCGAGGGCGGCGAATTGCTAAGCATTGAGCCGCATCTGCGCGGCCACGATATTGGCATTCCCGTCATCGGCGACCGAACGCCCTGCGTCTTGAGCCGGCTGGAATACGCCGGGGGCAATCGCCTGTGGCTGCGCACGCAGACGCCCCGCAACGCCAGCGTGACCAGCTCCTCGACGCAAGCGATCACACTAGTCATCGCGGGCGATGCTTACAGCGCGATCTGCGGGACGGTCAACGGGATTGCCCTGCGACTGCCCCTGGCGGAAATCGCCGACGGATCACGCAGCTTTTACACCGGCGGCTTCGTATCGCCGAGTTTCGTCTTCCACCGCGCCTTGCCGCTGGCCGAGCGCCGACATGCCTTTGCGCTGAGCCACGAATCGGCGGGCTCTGAACGCGAGTGGTACTACACGCGCGTGCGTTTGCGCAACGGGCAATGGGCCTGGTGCTCGCCGATCTGGGTCGAGGCGAGCGTCTGACACGCTTGCCACCGAAGGGGCATGGGTAGGGGCGTTTACACCGCAGTGTCTACGCGCGGCGCTGAAACGCCCGCCTGTACACGGCATTACCCCCGACGGGCGGCTCGGCGACCCGCCCCTACGGCCTACGAAAAAGATTTTGTGTTTGAGCTTGAAGAGAATAGTTGTAGCGCAGGGGCAATCACGCAGTCCTTGTTTCAAGAGTCGTAGCGGCCAGGAGCGCTTCCACCGCGCTGAGCGGCGCCAGCGTATGAGTCGTGCCGGCCAGCTGGCACATCAGACTGCCGGCTGCCGAGCCCCAGCGCGCCGCCTCCTCCACCGGCAAGCCGCGCAGCAGGCCGTAGAGCAGGCCCGACTTGAAGATGTCGCCCGCGCCGGTGGTGTCGACCGCATTTACCGTTGGCGGCGTGATGCTGTGGCCGGCGCCATCGCGCGCCAAAACCGTGAGCGCCGCGCCCGCGTCCGTGATGACCACATCAAAGTCTCCGCACTCTTGCAGCTCCCGCGCCAGAGCGACAGCTTGCCGGCCCGGATAGCGATTGCGCGCGATGGCGGCCGAGATCACCAGCGCGTCAAGCAGCGGCAGCAGCGGGTTGTCGGCGCTGTAGATATCGTTGATGAGAACCGGTATGCCACGCTCGGCAGCCAGCTCTGCCGTCTTCAAGCGCAGGGGCAGGGGGCCCGACATATCAAGGTTGACCCATTTGACGCCCTCCAGCATGTCCGGCGTCGGCGGCGTCATGCGCAAATCTTCTGAGGGCCAGTGCATGATAAAGCTGCGTTCGCCGTCGGGCGTCACCAGACACTGGCAGCGCGGACTGCGATAATCGGCGTGGCAGGCGACATAGCGGGTATCCAGTTGCGGCTGCGCAGCAAATACCGCGCGCACGGCGTCGCCGGCGCGATCATCGCCCAGGTCGTGCCCGGCCAGGCGCGTCGGCACACCCCAATTCGCCAGCCAAAGCGCGCTGTTGGCCGCCGCTCCACCAACATTCTCAAAGTCTTCCGAACAAGTGGCGGACTTTTCCAGCGTGGGCAGCCGATCCAGCGCCACGTAAATGTCGAGGTCAATTTCGCCGTAACAGAGGATGGTCATTTCACCCCCACCCTAAATCCCTCCCCCATCAAGAGGGAGGGACTTACTGTTGAACTACAGCGCTTCTTTCGGATTGCGGAGTGCATCAAAGTTCGCTCTTGGATGCCTGCCGGCCCTTAACGCTCCCCTTCCCTCTTGATGGGGGAAGGGGCCCGGGGATGGGGGTGTCTTTCTAAACTGGCCTCACC
>CAZWCV010000236.1:0-3339 GCA_964632725.1 uncultured Anaerolineaceae bacterium | reverse complement strand
CACCAGCGACATCCACTTGCGCAAGGCAGTCGCGCATGCCATGAACTACGAAGCGATGGTTGACGCGCAAGACGTCAAGATCACGGTATTGCCTGGACCAACGCCGGCCAACTTTGTAGGCTATGTTGAAGGCTTGAGCTACCCGACCTATGATCTGGACGCGGCGCGCGCCCATCTGGCGCAGTCGGCCTGGCCCGAGGGCGGCATCACGCTCGACTACGTCTACGTGACCGAATTCCCGCGCGAAGAAATCCCGGGGCTGATTCTGCTGGAAGGCCTTGCCGAAATCGGCATTGAGCTGAACATGATCCCCATGCTTTGGCCCGATATGGTCGCCAGTTGCGCCACGCCGGACATCGGCCCGGATATCATCAATATCTACACGCTTCCTGGATCCGGACGCGCATCTCTATAACCAGTACCATTCGGACCAGTGGGGCAGCTTCAATTCCTGCAGCTTCTACCATAATGACCGCGTGAATGAACTGCTGGATCAGGCGCGCACCATCGGCGATGCCGAAACGCGTCAAGCGATGTATACAGAGGCGCAGGAACTGATTGCCGCCGAGCAGCCTTCGGTCTGGATGTATACCGAGGACAGCAGCTTCGCGCTCAATACCTGTGTCAAGGGTTTTGTCTACTCGCCGATGTACCCGCTGACCGCGCTCTTCCAGGACCTGTGGATGGATGGTTGTTAGGCAGTCATGGTTTGTCTCCCCTCAGACCGCTGGGGGGAGATTTCTGCCGATTTGCCAGACGCAGGCTATACTGCGCGTATCCAACCACACCTATAGAAGGCGAGAATGGCAAATACAGTCATTTTGGATATGGATGACTTGAATGCGGACATTCCTGCTCTAACAGATGCTCTGACGTTGCGGATGCAAGAAGCGGTTGTCATGTGCATGGAACCGCACGGGCATTCATCTGGGGTCTCTTGCGACCTGCGGAACTTTGATGAAGTGCTGGCTGATTTGCGGATACAATGGAAGATGTCTTATTCGGAGAGTATTCGCCGATCCTTTGGAGATTCGCGCAATGCAGCCGAACGAGCAGGCGAAGCCATTGCAATCCTGACAGTCTTAGCAGTTACGGACTACACCGTAGTTGATCGCGCTCGCATAGGCGACGGGTTCGACTTCTGGCTAAGCCAAACAGATGATGATGAAGACTATCTGTTCCAACAAAATATGGGATTGGAATCCAAAGGTCTGTCCCACGCACAGTACCCAAGTGATATCACAGGGGCGATCAAGGATGGTTTAGCGCAGATTGTTGAATCGAAAAATGCTGAGGTTCCGGCGTTAGTTGTTGCAACTGAGTTCAGTAAACCGACTATCTACATGGTGCGATATGAACCATAACGCCCGTGAAGTAAAGAGGCTCCACAGAATTGCCATGGAATACGCTGACGAGGCTGACCTGGCGAAGCTCTTCGGCAAGCGTGATGAGTATCTGCGGCTGATGAAGATGGCTTTCGAGAAAGAAAAAGCCGCCGCCGACCTGATGGCGGACGTCCATGTTGAGCCTTCTCGCGGCGTCCTGCATCGTAGCGCGGCGACATTGGGCTGGCTTTGCGGGATGTATGTTGTCGCCGAAAAGTTGATCTATCGCGCGTTGGCAGGCAATCCGCGCAGTGATATTGAGTGGGAACTCAAGGATCTTCTAGGCACAGTAAACCTTGCCAAGTCGGGAATCCATTTGAGCGAGGCGAAATTGCAATTATCTCTGCAAGGCAGCGTGGTGGGCTTTGGCAAAGCCGCCGAAGAGGAGGTGTCGTCTCGTACGCCCAGTGTAGCCGCGATGCTGCGGATCTCAGCGATGTCCGCCTTTCGAAAAGCTCGCGACGAGGTTTCCAATCTCTTAAAGGAAATTGGGAATATACCGGTCTTTTATGAAGGCTTGGAGGCAGGCAGTTGCATTGTCAATCTGCGCCTGGGTGAGCCAAAAAGGGAAAACGCCTTGCCCGGTTTTGGTCTCTTTGATGAAGCAATACAACCGTTCCTGGACCACTTGTCCCTGTTGGAAGGAGACCAAGTTGAGGAACTGCAAGAAGTTCTGGATAATCAAAAGGATTATGCAGATTTCATAAAAGCGGCGACTAAGCTGGCTCCAGACGGACAAAAGATTTCGTCAGTGAAATTCCAAGCAGTTGTGGATGATTTGCCAAAGATAGTAACGCTTAGCAAATCCAAGCATTATCTAAGTACATTGCCTTTGCCAGAAATCGGTCGTACCCTAGAAGCGACCGATGAAGACATAAGCAAGACAGGTAAGCTGCTGATTGCAAGTGTACGGGAAACAACCGTGGTATTGGAAACGGCTGATGATGGCGACTGGACTATAGAAGGTGGCAAAGATCTCATTGTTCAGGTCGCGCAAGCCTACCTCGACCAGCGCGTTATCGTTACAGGCAAGCGTATGAGAATGGCCAACAAAATCAAACGAATTGGGATACACCGCTTTGAAGATGTCAGACCAGCCGATCAAAGCGCAAGCATACAGCTTACAGAACCTGAGAATAGATCGCTGTTCAATGCTTGACGCTGCCCAATGAACATCCGCTTCTACATCCTGCGCCGCATCGCCCTGGTCATCCCCACGCTCATCGGCTTGAGCATCCTGACCTTCTCCATCTCGCGCATCGTGCCGGGCGACCCCGTTGGCTTGGCCGCCGGACCGCGCGCCACCGAAGAAATCAAAGAAGCTTTCCGCCGCGAGTTCGGCCTGGACCAGCCCCTGCCCATCCAATACCTGCGCTACATGGGCGGTCTGTTCAGCGGCGATTGGGGCGAGTCGCTGTATACGCGCCGTGATGTAATTGGAGACCTGCGCACTTTCTGGCCGGCCACGCTCGAGCTGACCACCGCCGCCGTGATCATCGCTACCTTGCTGGGGGTGCCGGCGGGCGTGATATCGGCCATGTACCGCAATCGCTTGCCCGATCACGTCGCGCGTGTCTTGTCGTTGTTCTTTGTCAGCTTTCCTTCGTTTTGGCTGGCGATGATCTTTCAGACCTGGTTCGGGCGCGACCTGGGCATGTTTCCCATCGGCAAGCGCCTGCCGGTGCTGGTGGCGCCGCCCGCGTCAACCACCGGCCTGTTCTTGATCGACAGCCTCATCCAGCTCGATTTCGAGACTTTTCTTATTTCGCTGCGTCACTTATTCATACCGGCGCTGGTGCTGTCATTCGGCGCCTTCGCCAGCATCACGCGCATCACCCGCGCCAGCATGGTCGAGGCGCTGGAGAAGGACTTCGTGCGCATGGAGCGCGCCATCGGCATCCCCTACCGCATCATCATTTTCAAGTATGTGCTGCGCAACGCCCTCATCGCCACC
>CAZWCV010000235.1:0-3385 GCA_964632725.1 uncultured Anaerolineaceae bacterium | reverse complement strand
CCGCCTGCGCCACCGGCGACATCGTCGAAGCCGGCGCAGTTGATGGCTTCCATGACCGCCGAATAATTGTAAGCCCGCTCCTGCATGAAGCGGATGTCTTCCAGCGCAGAAATCTCGTTTTCTATCTGCCGCGCCGCTTCATAATCGCGCCGGCGCTGGGCGTTGTTGATCTCGTCCGAGGCGCGCGCCACGACGATGCTGATGCCGGAGGTATGGCCTTGCGCGCCCATTTCCGCCGCCGCCGTCGAGCGGTCGCCGATGCCCCAAATCACGATCTTGCGCCCGCCCAGCGCCTCGACAAAGGGCGGCACGTCGTCTTCGTTCGTGCCGATTTTGACGCCGATGAAATGCGGCGAACCCTGCAGCAGGCGGATGATCATGTCGCGGTCGCGCGGACGCCGGTAGTAATACAGAAAGCGGGCGCCATGACGCGCCGCCTGCTCGTCGGCGAAAGCCATCAGTGTCTGGTAAAGCCCGGCCGGCCCATAAGTCCCGCCCAGCGGCATGATCAAATAGACATCGGGCGGGCGCTTCAAAGCCGCCAATCGCGCCAGCAGCGCCGCTGCTTCCGGCAGCGGATTGGGCGCCAGCGCCGCCATCAGCACACCCTCGCCCGCCATGCGCTGCCCGGCGATATCCAGCAGCTTGACCTGATCGTCGTACGACACATGGTGGATCAAGCTGGTACCGGCGATGGAAACCACACGCGGTCGCCCGCCGCTCAGGCTGTTGTTGCGCATGGTGTAATCGATATTCTTGGCGTGCCCGGCGTAGTCGATTTCGGCGCCGGCGTATGGAATCAGCGGGATGCTGATGACGCTGTTGAGCGCGTCCAGGAGTTGTGGCGTGTCGATGGTCATTAAATGGTCTACCCCCCTCAATCCCCCAAATCAATGGGGGGAAGTAAGTCTCGCTGTTAACCGATAAGGTAACTCAAAGTTGTTGATGATGAAAAATGGAGTCTCCAGGTTAGCTCTCGCTGACCAAGCTCCCCTTCCCTGATGATTCGGGATGCTCGCCATAGAGATGGCGAGAGAGGGGCCGCGCCGCGTAGACACAGGCGGTCGTGGATGGGGTAGAAAAAAGCGCGTAGACGCTGCCCATTCAATTCTCTCGCGAAAAGACTACCAGCGCGTCGCCTGGAAAGTCCAGCCCGGCCGCACCTTCCGCATCTCGGCTTCATCGTCGCGCTCGGTCAAGCCGCAAGCCAGATAGGCCTCGCGCATCTGCGCCAGTTTAGCGCGGTCGACCTCGATTCCCAAACCGGGCGCCTGCGGAACTTCAACCGCACCCGCCTCGAAAGTCAGCGGCTTCGCCAGCAGATCATAACCATCTTGCCAGGGATAATGCGTGTCGCAGTCGTAGGTCAGGTTAGGCGTTGCCGCCGCCAAATGCGCCATCGCCGCCAGCGAGATGCCTAAATGACTGTTGGAGTGCATGGACAGGCCACGGCCGAATACCGCGCAGAAACGCGCCAAGTCCAGCGAGGCGCGGAAGCCGCCCCAGAAGTGATGATCGGACAAGATAATCGCCTCTGATTGATGCGACACGCTGCCGGGCAAGTCGTCAAAGGAGGTGGTGCACATATTAGTCGCCAGCGGGATATCCAGCGCCCGCGCCACGGTCCCCATATCCGCCTGCCCCCGCACCGGGTCTTCGTAGTACTCCAACACGCCTTCCAGCCGACGACCGGCGGTGATGGCGGTGTCCACGCGCCAGATGGCGTTGGGGTCCAGCCGCAGCGGCATATCGGGCCCGAAAGCCTCCCGCAGCGCCAGGATGGAATCGACCTCGACTTGTGGTTCGAAGGCGCCGCCCTTCAGTTTGATCGACTGGAATCCGTAATGATCGACCATGGCTTGCGCCTGCGCCACGATGCCGGCCGGATCCAACGCAGCCTGCTGCCGCGCCGCCGACCAGCCCGTCGCCGCCGCGTCCATACCAAAGCCAAGTTCGCCGCCCGCGCCTTCGTATTTGTAGAAGAGGTAGGCCGCGAAAGGCACGCGCTCGCGCACTGCGCCGCCAAGCAGATCGACCACGGGCCGACCTACCGACTTGCCCATCAGGTCGTAACAGGCGACTTCGATGGCGCTGCGGACGTGCACCCAGGCGCGCTGATCCCAAGGCGTCGCGCCGCGCGCGTCCGGTTTCGCCAGCGACTCCAGCGCAGCGTCAATGGCGTTGAGCCGCCAGGGATCCAGGCCGACCAGATGCTCGGCGGCGGATTCGAGGGCGGCGCGTGCCGCTTCGCCCCCGGGGATTTCGCCCCAGCCGGAGATGCCGTCCGCGCTGATAATCTCGACGATTAGCCGCAGGGCGTAGGGCGCGTGCAAGCCGGCGGCGTTCAACAGCGGCGGGTCGGGCGCGGCCACCGGGGTGATGTGGATATCGCTAATTCTCATACGCGGTACCTGGGTTGATTTCTGCCTTCGAGTTGTGCGAGCGCTGCTACACCTTTACCACCGAGTACACCGAGAAAAACGGAGGACACCGGGCAAAGCAATTTGGCAGTCTTGCGGCAGCGCCAGTTTCTAGTATAAGAATGGCGACACAAATTGCGAGAGCGTTGAAAAAGAAAGTGGCCTCTGTGCCCTCAAAGTCACTCGGTGTACTCTGTGGCAAAAGAATTTTGTGTTGTGACGGCTTTTGCATTACTTTGTTGATCGTACTGAGCGTTACGCACCGATTAAATCCAGCTTTACGTGGACTCAGCGTCCTCGCAGTGAATTCCAAGCTAACTCCACAAGTGGTCCAGCGACCACTCGTCGTTCCACGCTTCAGTAGGCTCGAAGTAGCCGGCATCGCGCCCGGGCCGCGTATCCAGGAGCGACCTTATGGCCTCCTCGTTCAGTTCGCCGAAGCCCAGACCCGGCGCCTCCGGCACGGGGGCGAAGCCATCGACCACCAGCGGCTTGTCGATGCCGCCGATCAAGTCTTCCCACCAAGGCAGATCGACCGAGTGGTGTTCGAGGACGTAGAAGTTCTCGGTGGCGGCGGCGCAGTGGATATTGGCCAGGAAGGACACGGGCGAGCCGGCCATGTGCATCGCCATCGGCACCCCGTAGCCCTGCGCCAGGTCGCCGATCTTCTTGGTCTCCATGATGCCGCCGGAAGTAGCCAGGTCGGGATGGATGATGGAGACGGCGCCCGCATCCAGCAGGGGCAGGAAGCCCTCTTTCAGGTAGATGTCCTCGCCGGTGCAGACGGGTGTGCGGACGGATTGTTTTAGTTGGCGCCACTGCTCGGTCAACTGCCAGGCGATCATGTCCTCGTACCAGGCCAGCGAGAACTGATCCAGCGCTTGTCCCAGGCGGATACAAGATTCAACATTGATGAAGCCGAAGTGGTCGGCCGCCAGCGGCACCTCGTAGCCGATGATCTCGCG
>CAZWCV010000234.1:0-3396 GCA_964632725.1 uncultured Anaerolineaceae bacterium | reverse complement strand
TCTTCCATTCCAGCGTGCGCGATGGCGGTTACAACTTCATCGGCTACAACAACCCCGAATATGATGCCCTGGCGGAAGCGCAGCGCGTCGAAGTGGCGGATAAAGAAGCGCGGCTGGATATCATCTGCGCGGCGCAAACGATCATCCGCAACGATATGGTCAACGCCTATTTTATCCACCCGCTCACGCCGCAGGTTGTCAACACCGATGTCTTCAACCCGGATTCCATCGTGACGCAGGCTGGCATCGGCGTCCATAATTTCTGGACCTGGATCGGAATCGAGCCAACTACCGATGACAAGACGCTGATCACCTCGACCACGTCCTTCCTGAACAACTTCAACCCGCTCGAGATCGCCGGCGACGCGCCCAGCCGCGTAACCGAGATGACCTGGGACAGGCTGATGCGCATCAACCCGATTGGCGTGGCCGAGCCCTGGGCCGCCGATAGCGTCGAATGGGAAGACCCGCTGAATGTGGTTGTGACCCTGCGCGCCGGTATGAAGTGGCATGATGGCGAAGATGTGCAGTCCGACGACGCCGCCTACTCCTTTGAAGCGGCGCTGGCCGGCACCACCCAGACCGACGAAGACGGCAACGAGAGCTTCCGCGCCGAAGCGCCGGACTATTACCCCTTCGCCCGCAATGTCGCCAATATCGAGATCATCGACGACCTGTCGCTGCGTTTCACGCTGAAGACGCCCTCAGCCGCCTTTGAGACCAGCTCGCTGGCCAAGCTGAACTTGCTTCCCAAGCACATCTGGGAACCGATCATCAATGACCTGCTGGAGCAGGATGACGCTGATGTCAATTCGATTCAGGAAGAGATTCCCATCGGTTCCGGCCCCTTCAAGTATGTCGCCTATGATGTCAACGAGTTCGTATTGCTCGAGGCTTTCGATGATCACTGGGCGCGGCCCAATATCGATACCTGGCTGATGAATGTATTGCCCAACCAGGAAGCCACCCTGGGGCAGATTCAGTCCGGCGAAATGAACTTCCTCTGGGAATGGCCCGGCGACCCCGGCGTGTTGCAGCAGATCGTCGATGACAACGAGCATCTGGACTTGTTCTCCGCCATCAGCATCGGCTTCAACTACTTCGCCTTCAATGTGCGTTACGCGCCCTTTGACGATGTGACCTTCCGCCGCGCGGTGGCGCACGCCATCCCGCAGCAGTTCATCATCGACAACATCTTTAATGGCATGGCCGCTCCCGCCGACAGCTTCGTCTCGGCAGCGCTGGAATACTGGCGCCAATGCGACGACCTGCCCACCTACGATTACAGCATTGAAGGCGCCCGCGCCATGCTGGAAGGCGCCGGCTATAGCTGGGATGACGACGGACGTCTGCTCTATCCCTAAGGGCTTTGATTCCCCCACCCCAAACCCCTCCCCCATAAAGAGGGAGGGGCTTTGACCAGCGTTCCCGCTAATGGAACCACCCCTTCCCTCATCTTGGGGGAAGGGGCCGGGGGATGGGGGCGAAAGGAAACTCATGAGCCGAGGCGTCGCCTATTACATTCTGGGGCGTTTTCTGCAGAGCGTGATGGTGCTGTGGATCATCGTGACGCTCTTGTTTATGCTTTTCCGCCTGGCGCCCAGCAACCCGCTGGCCAGCTACATCGACGTCAACTTCACCAAACAGCAAGAAGACGCCCTGCTGGCGCGATTCGGCCTCGATAAACCTCTGCACGAACAATACATCATCTATTTGGTCAACTTGGCTAGGCTCGATCTGGGCGATACCTTCAGCTATTCCGGCAAGACCGTGCTGGATATCCTCAGCTCTGATCTTCCCAATACCATATATCTGACCCTGAGCTCATTGCTGGTGGCTTATGGCGTCGGGGTGCTTGGCGGCATACTCATGGCGGCCCTGCGCGGCAGCCTCTTCGAGCGCGTCGGCACCACCTTCACGCTGATGACGCGCGCGGCGCCGACCTTCTGGGTGGGTATGCTGCTGCTGACATTCTTCGCCTTCCAATGGAAACTGCTGCCCTCGGCCGGTATCGCTCCGGCTATGGTGCGCTTTCGCTGGGAGACGGAGTGGGACAAGTTGATGTCGCCGGTATTCTGGCGGCACATGATCCTGCCCACCTTCACGCTGGCGGTGTATCTGCACGGGCTGCCGCTGCTGCTGATGCGCTCGAATATGCTCGAAGTGCTGGATCAAGACTATGTGACCATGAGCCGTCTGGCCGGTTACCGCGAGTGGCGCGTGATGATCCAGACGGCCGCGCGCAACGCCATGCTGCCAGTTTTGACCGCGCTGACCCTGGGCATCGGCTACAGCATCGGCGGCAACGTGGTCATCGAGAATGTATTTTCCTGGCCCGGCCTGGGGCGGACGCTGGTGCGGGCGGTCCAGCAAGCCGATTATCCGCTGGCCCAGGGCGCATTTTTTCTGATTGCCCTGATTATTGTGTTTATGAATTTCATTGCCGATATCATGTACAGCTTGCTGGACCCGCGCGTTGGCGCCTCGGCGCAGGCGCAGGTCTCTTGAGGCGGAGGTAAACCCGTGCAACAGGAAGCCATGGCTCGCGAGGGATCGACCGGTATTCCGGCGGCAGAGTTCCGCCAGGGCTCGGCCTTGCGCCAACTTTGGGAGACCAACCTTGAAGTCTTTCAGCGCGACCGCATGGCGCTCTTCGGCTTGATCGTCTTCGCCATATTCACCCTGGTCGCCATTTTCGCGCCCATACTCGCGCCCAATGACCCGCTGACGCCGCTCAAGAACAACGACGGCGACTGGATCAAGGACGCGCTGCCCTACTGGCTGGCCGAGCCGGGCGAGGACATCGCGGAAGGCTACACCAACGACTACTTGCTGGGCACGACCAATATCGGGCGCGACATATTCTCGCAGCTGATTCACGGCTCGCGCGCGGCGTTGCTGGTCGGGTTCTCGGCGGCGGCGGCGGTGGCGGTCATCGGCACGGTGATCGGCTTGCTGGCCGGTTATTACGGCGGCTGGGTCGACGCCGTCCTGATGCGCGCGGCCGATGTCGCCTTCGGCATCCCCTTTATCCCCTTCATCATCGTCATCGCGGCCTTCTTTGATCCCAGCATCTGGAATGTCGTCATCGCCATGGCCATCCTGCTCTGGCGCGACACCGGCCGCGTGATTCGCTCGCAGGTGCTGGTCATCAAGGAGCAGGCTTTCGTCAGCGCGGCCCGCGTCTCCGGCGCCAGCAATCTGCGCATCATTTTCGTCTACATCGCGCCCAGCATATTGCCGCTGTCGTTTTTGTACGGCTCCTTCGCCATCGCCTGGGCCATCCTGACTGAAGCCAGCGTCAGCTTCCTCGGTTTCAGCGACCCCGAGACGATCAGCTGGGGCTTCATGCTGCAAGACGCCTTCTTGTCACTGGCTTTGACACGGGGCGCTTTC
>CAZWCV010000233.1:3047-3397 GCA_964632725.1 uncultured Anaerolineaceae bacterium | reverse complement strand
CGAAGCAGCGGGCGTAGCTGCCGCGGCGATTATGCCACTTGCCCGTGCCGAAGGTGGTGTAGCCGTCCTGCCGCAGCAGCTCGGGCAGCAGCGGGGCGTCATCCGGCAGCGGGTCGGGTGTATCGAAGAGGCCGCGGCCGGTCATGAGCATGCCGCGGCTGGGCATGCAGACCGCGCCCGAAGTCGAGCCCATGATATGCGCCTCGGTGAAACAGGTTCCGTCGGCGATCAGCTTGTCGAACACAGGCGTCGCTACCGGCTCAATGCCCAGCGCGCCAAGAGCGGAATGGCGGTGGTCATCGGCGATCATGAAGAGGAAATTGGGTCTGGTCATTCGTTATGCCTTTTGG
>CAZWCV010000233.1:0-3037 GCA_964632725.1 uncultured Anaerolineaceae bacterium | reverse complement strand
ATGTTGCCTGCCTTTTGACGCTGGTCACTGCCATTATGATACAGTTTGCGATAAGGGCTGGCAAGCATGCGCGGGCGCGGCTTGGGCGCGTTGGAGGCAGGCGCCGGCTGATGGCGTTCGGCGCGCGTGTGGGTAAACCGTCATTAGAATTTAAGAATTCTGTGCTAAGCTGGTCGCATGTTACCAGAGTAGAGATGCAGGTGATTCGCATGATTCGACTTTTGACGCTCGCGCTACTTGCTATTGTGATTCTGGCGCCGGCCGCGGCACAGACGCCGGAAGCCGCCTTGACGCTTGAACACGACGGCGGCGTGGTGACGGCCGCCTGGAACGCCGACGAATCGCAGATCTTGAGCGCGACCGAGCGGGGGCTGGTGCAGGTCTGGTCGGCCGAAGTCGGCGAGCTGCTGTTGGAGATTTCTCACGGCGGCCATCCGGTCACGCACGCGATTTGGCTGCGCGACGGCGCGGCGATACTCTCCGCCGATGAGAGTGGAATGGTGCTATTGAGCGCGGTGGAAGACGGCGCGATGCAACTTAGCTGGCGGCTCGACGGCATGCCGATAGCGTTGACGCCGAATGCGGACGAAACCATGCTGCTGGCGATGACGCGCGAGGGGGCGGGCGCGATTCTGTCGCTGAGCGACGGCGAGCGCCTGTTCGACTTCGCAGCGCCCGGCGAAATCAGCGGAGCGGTTTGGAGCGCCGACGAAAGCCAGGCGCGCGCCTGGACTGAAGCGGGGCGGATTTACGCTTGGGATGTCACCGGCGGCGATGAGCAAAGCTATGACTTGCCCAGCCGCGGCATGCTGCTGGGTGTGACCTGGAGCGCGGACGACAGCCGCCTGCTGGCCTGGTATACCAACGGGACGGTCAACGTCTACAAGACCGTAGGCTCGGGGGTGGACGGGCGCGCCATCAGCGGGGTGCGCCACAGCAGTTTCGTGCAGCGGGCCATCTGGTCGCGCGATGAATCGCAAGTGATGTCCTGGGCGGGCGATGATACCGTGCATATCTGGGCGGTCGCCGGCGGCCGTTCGCAGCAGGTATTCCGTCACGAAGACTGGGTGATCGGCGCGCGCTGGGATCCGGCCGAGGCTCGCGTGCTTAGCTGGTCGCATATCTTCATCTACCTGTGGGAGAGCGAGACGGAATGGTGGCGCTTCCCGCACCGCAACCTGGTTCGCGGCGCCATTTGGAACAGCGACGCCACGCAAGTCTTGTCCTGGTCCTGGGACGGGACGGCGCGCGTTTGGGATGTTTGAGGCGCGCTTAAGCCTAGAAGAGCATCAGCCCAATCGCGACGACAACCAGCAAGGGCGTGAGGACGCCGATTAAGACGCCGACCATGATTTGCGGCATTGTGTGCCGGCGCAGCGCCAGCCGCGCCAGAACCACCAGCAGCAGCACCGGTATAAAGAGCAGCGCCTGGGTGAAGCCGAACAAGAGCGTCGTGGCGGAGATGATGCTCGACATGGCCATGGCGTGCAGGCTGACTTTCATGTAGAAGGTGAGGGCCAGCATAATGGTCAATTCGACGATGCTGACCAGCACAACCAGCAGCAAGACGGGTCCGGCATCGTAATGCAGGTAGACGAGGCCGGTCAGGATGCCGGCGACGATAGCGATGGAGTAGGGGATATAGCGCTCGTTGCTTTCGCGCATGTGCATATCGCTGATCTTGCCGTTGCGCACTTTGTAGGCGACGAAGAGCATGGGCGCGACGCAGATGGACAGCGCGAACAGGGACGCGAAGCCTAACGCGCTGCTGCGGTTAGTCCCGCGCAGCAGCGAGATGGCGTATACCCAGACGGCCCAGACCACGGGCGGGCTGAGCAGAAGTGAGACGGCGTGCGCCCAGAGCTTTTCTTCACCTTTTACGCGGTGACGCAGCGCCGCTGGCAGCGGCAGACGAATGTCCATGAACCAGACTCTTGTCGCGATTCTGAACACTTATTATAGCAGTCTATCAGCGAGAGTCGCCAAGACGCCGATTGCAACTGTCAGTCATTCACATCCTAAGCGATAAATGTCGATTTTCGCATTAGCGCGGAATATGTAGAGGCGTCTCGCTGCGCCGCCCGCGCAAATCGTCTTGAATCTGTGGGTGTTTCAGCCTGGCCCGGCGGAGTCGAGAAGGGCGAGCAATCCCGCCGGGTACAGCGGCGGCGCGTCTGGCGCGCGAAAGCAGTCCAGGCTTTTCCAGGAAGCCTCATACAGGAGGTCGCCGTCATCCCTGCCTTGTACTTTGATGTCGTCGGCGTTCAGGGCGGGGTCGACGAAGCGGCCGTCGTAAATCATGACGATTTCGTGGCCAGGCTTGCCTTCGTAGGCGAAGATATTCTCGAGCGTACCGAGATAGGCGAGGTCGGTTACTTCGGCGCCGATCTCCTCCCGTACTTCGCGGGCGACGGCGTCCGCGCCGGTCTCGCCGAATTCGATCTTGCCGCCGATGGGTCGGTAGAAGACCTGGTCTCTGTGCGAATCGTAGCCCTGCGAGACGAATATACTGTCGCGCCGGCGGAAGACGCAAAGGGACAGCGGGCGAATTCGCGGTTTTCTCCTTCGCTTGGGCATGATGAAATTTCAATTCTCGCTGGCTTCGGGCGACCTGATAGGTCGCCCCTACATTTCTAGGTATGCACGCCACTCTTACTCGGCTTCAAAGCGTGTGCCCAGGGCGCGTGGCGGGTCCGAGCGCAGGAAAGCGCGCAGGCGGCGCTGCACGGCGCGCGGCATATATTGCAGCACGCGCTCGGTGAGTCCGCCGCTGACGATGAGCAGGGTGACGATCATCAGCAGCCAGGGCAAGGCATTGAGCAGGACGAAGGGGAAGCTGATCTCCTGGCCGAAGATAAAGAGGCCGTTGGTCTGGATATAACCGGAGATGGCGCGCAAGGCGGCAAAGAGGTAAGCGCCCAGGACGACGCGGAAGGGATGCCAGCCGCCGAAGATGACGATGGCCAGCGCGATCCAGCCGTCGCCTTGCATGGCGGGCGGGCTGGACCAGCCGGGTTTGACGTTCAGCGAATAAGCG
>CAZWCV010000232.1:0-3402 GCA_964632725.1 uncultured Anaerolineaceae bacterium | reverse complement strand
CCCAGCCCATCGCTAAAATCGTACCGGCTATGTCGCCGCGGCCATTCACCTCGATGATGGTTTTGCGCTCTATAATGCTCCTGGTCTCGCCGTCCCATTCCGCCAGGCGACCGGCCGCTTCCGCGCCTTTGAAGTCGCGCTCGTCATAGCTGTTGTTGGCCACGACGACTCGCCCGAAATTGCTGTACGCCGCCTTGAAATGCGCGTACTGATGATCAGGCACGCCCAGCTCCACCGTCAGGTCGGCGATGAGATTGGTCCGCAATGTATGCACATTCATCTCATAGAATTCGCCCTCCATGCCCAGCATATAAACCATGTCGTTCGGGCTTGAGAGATGGCGCATGGTCGAGCAGATCCGCACTTCGACCAGATCTTCGACCGTACGCACGTTGCCGGCGGCGTCGATGACATGCGGCCCGATGATGAGTTGGTTGGACTGCCAATGAACCATGCGATTGGTGTAGGTGCCGACGTAACTGGCCGGATGCTTGCTCATTTCCATATGCTCGTTGATCGAGTAGAGCCCGGTGCCGACGCCGCTGGCTGATTTATGCGAGACATAGGTGACCAGCCAGAGCTTGCCGGCCCAGGCCATCATCGCGCCGATGCCGCATTCGCTGCGGGGCGGCCCCAAGTCCGCGGTCAGCGCCAGATGAGGGTATACGCCGCTTGCGTTCAAGTATTGATTGGATGCCATTCGCGCTCGCTTTCGCTTTGAGGTGGGATAAATGAGTGTTTGGGCTGCTGCTGACTACTTAAACCTAGCCGGGCATGCCACGACGACAGCGCTTTAAGCAGTTGCGCCTGAATATCCGCGCAAGCCGGGTCGTCCACGCGATTGTCGAGTTCGTACGGGTCGGTGCTTAGGTGGTAAAGCTCGGCTGCTTCCAGCGTACGTCCGCGTGTAATCAGCTTCCAGTGCCGAGACCTTGCGCAGAAATCGAGATATTCGCTGATGACGACGCGATCGGCCGGCCCCGCGCCGCCTTCTATCAGCGGACGCAGGGAGACGCCTTCGCATGGCTCGTCAGCGCTGCAGCCGGCGTAGTCCAGCAGCGTTGGCATTAAGTCGACAGTCGAGACCGGCGCGTCAATTCGTATTCGCTCTTGCTGATTTGGCGCCCGTAAAATGAGCGGAATCTGCAAGGCCTCTTCGTACATCACGCCCTTGCCGAACATGCCGCGCGCGCCGGCCATCTCGCCATGATCCGAGGTGAATACGACCAGGGTGTTCTCGCTCAAACCCAGGCGATCCATTGAGCGCAGCAAGCGTCCAAAGGCCGCGTCCAACTGGCTGATCTCGCCGAAATACAGCTCTCGAAAGCGCTGCGCGTCGTAGTCGGCGCGCCAAGCTTCGTGCTTGAACCAGGCCCCTCGGTCGGCATTGGCTTCGCTAAGGAGATCGCGATTCTGGTAGGGCTCGAGGAATTCAGCCGGCGGCGAGCAGGGCGGGTGCGGCGCCTGATAGGACAGCAGCATGAAGAAGGGCTGGCCGGCTGAAGCGGCGTCTTCCAGCTGCCCGATGGCGATGTCGGTCAGGCTGTCCGTCTCATGCCCCGGTAATCCGATGGCGTGGTCTGAGTCGTCCGCCCATATCAGCCCGGCATGATGATCGACATGGTGGCTCTCCCAGCCGATGAAATGTTGAAAGCCCGCGCGCTGATCCGGCGGCACGCGGCGATTCCGCTGCGGCGCCCCGCTTAGATGCCACTTGCCCGCGTAATGTGTCCGGTAGCCGCCGTCGTTCAGATGGTCGGCGAGGCTCGTCACGCCGCTCGGGAAAGCCTGCCCGTTCTCGCGCACGCCGGTTTGCGACGGGTACTTTCCGCTTAGCAGGCAGCCGCGATAGGGCGTGCAAATCGGCGCTGTCGTAATCGCCCGCTCGAATACCGCGCTCTCCGCGGCGAATCTGTCGAGAGTCGGCGTCGAGACCAGAGGATGGCCGTAGACCGGCAGCCAGCGCGCGCCCAGCTGATCCACCAAGACAAAGACAATGTTGGGAGGCGTGTCCATGGGCCTCCGCATCAGCCCTTCAAGCCGGAGATATTCGCGCCCTGGATAAATTGCTTCTGGAAGAGGAAAAACACGATCAGCACTGGCAGCACCATCATGGTAGACGCCGCCATTTGCTGGTTGTAGATGCCGCCTTGCCCCGGCAAAGACGTGAACTTGTACAGCCCGATCGCCAGCGTGTGCAGATCGGGGTCTTTCAGGTAAATCAAGGGACCGAGAAAGTCGTTCCAGCTGTTTTGGAAGCTCAGGATGGCGATGACCACAATGGCGGGCTTGGCCAGCGGAATCATCACCTGGGTGAAGATGCGCACTTCGCTGGCGCCGTCAATCTTGGCCGCGTCCAGCAAGTCTTGCGGAATGCCCAGGAAGAATTGCCGGCAAATGAAAATATAGAAGGCGTTGCCAAAGAATGCCGGCACAATCAGCGGATAAAAGGTATCGATCCAGCCGATTGCTTCGTAAGCGGCGTAAACCGGTATCAGCCGCACGGCGAAGGGCAGCGTCAAGGTGGCCAGCAAAATCAGGAATAATATATCTCTAAAGGGGAAGCGGAAACGCGCAAAGCCGTAAGCCACAATCGTACAGGAGCCTATATCGCCGACAAGCGAGAATATGGTGACGAGCATGGTGTTGCGGAAGGTTGTGCCGAAGTTCCAAAACCTCAGCGCCTCGGTGAAGTTCTCCGGCATCCAGACGCGCGGTATCCACTGCACCGGGAATACACCCACCTGGTCCAGGGGCATGAAGGACGACATGAACATCCAGAATAATGGCGCCAGGAACCACAGGCTCATCACTATCAGCAGCGCGTATAGCAGGACGCGACCGACGATGCGCGTCAGCCGGAAGACCGGGTCCCGCTGCAAGAAGCTCGTTTGGACTGTTTGCGGCGCTGTCATTCGCCGTTCTCCCCGCCTTGATAAAAGACCCAGCGCTGCGATGTCGTCACGATGACGGCCGTGAAGAAGAATATGATCATGAAGAGAATCCAGGCCAGCGCGGACGAGTAGCCCATCTGCGGCGGCAAATACTGAAAGGCGTGATCAAAGAGATGCAGGACGTAGGTTCGCGTGGCGTCGCGGGGGCCGCCTTGCCCGTCAGTCATTATGAAAATCTGGGTGAATACTTGAAATGCGTTAATGATATTGATCAGGATGTTCAAATAGATGGTGGGCGTCATCAGCGGAATGGTTACGCGCAGCATGCGCTGGAAAACGTTGGCGCCGTCTATTTTCGCCGCATCGTAGTACTCTTCCGGAATGCCTTGCAAACCCGCCAAAAAAATGACCATCGTCACGCCGACCCAGGTCGTGCTCATGATCAGGTAGCCGATCATGGCGATATCGGGGTCGGCAAACCAGCGGTAGCGCGGCAAGCCAATCGCGT
>CAZWCV010000231.1:0-3421 GCA_964632725.1 uncultured Anaerolineaceae bacterium | reverse complement strand
TCTTTATGGGGGAGGGGGTTTGGGGGTGGGGGCAAAGTGTGGCGTTGGTTCGCGATGCATACGAGTCAGCTTGTTGACGTCGCCCGCCAGCCCGTGCCGAAGCGGTCTTCGATGTATTTCTGTCGGCGTTGGCTGGCGCGGATTTGGCTGTCCAGCGCGGCCGGGTCCCAGTCGGCGAGCAGGCGCGCCCTCATGTCCGCCACGATGTCCTGATAATCGGCGACATTCGCCAGGTCGTGGAACTCGCCCGGGTCGGTTTCCAGATTGTAGAGCTCGGGCGGCTCGTTCCAGCTGTAATTGAGCTTGTAGCGCCCGCGGCGCAGCATGGCCAGGGGGCGGTCGCTGCCGTGCGCCAGGTATTCGCAGAATGCTTCGTCTTTCCAGTTCGTGTCTGCTCCAGTCAGCAGCGGCAGCAGGCTGTCGCCGTCCAGGGGCAGGCCGCAGCTGTCGCCGGCGATATTACAGAGGGTCGCCGTTACGTCCACCAGCGAGACGACTTCGCTGAAGCGCTGCCCGCCGGCGATGCGCCCGGGCCAGCTGACTTGCAGCGGCACGCGCGCTGACGCTTCGTAGAAGCTGGACTTGCGCCACATGCCGTGTTCGCCGTTCATATCGCCATGGTCGCTGATGTGAACAATGACGGTGTTGTCGATTTGACCTGTCTCGCTCAGGGCGTCGAGCAGCTCGCCGATTTTCTCGTCGAAGTAGCTGATCAACGCGTAGTAGCCGGCCCGCGCCCGCCGCACGACGTCATCCGGGAATTGCGGGAAGCCGAACATGGTGCGGATGCGCTGCGCCATGGGGTGCAGGCTGTCCAGATGACCATCGGGTATATCGGGCAAGTCCATCTCGTCGGGCGGGTACATGTCCCAGAAGCGCTGCGGCGCGATCAGCGGGAAATGCGGCGCGATGAAGGACACGTTAAGCGCCCAGGGTTTGGCCTTACGAGCCGGGTCGCGCAGGTATTCCAGCGCGCGCTCCCCCGCCAGGTCGTCGACTTCCAGCTCTTCGGTGGCGCCGGGTCCTGCCGCGTACACTTCCTGCCAGGGCTGCTGCGCTGGCGCGATGCCGTCGTCCCAGAGATGTATCGCGTGATACCACTCGGCGTGCAGGTCGCGCGCCAACTGCCGCTGGAAGCCGTGCAGCTGATCGGGCCCGCCGAAGTGCTGCTTTCCCGAGAGCGCCACATCGTAACCGTAGTCGCGCAAGCGGTGGGCCCAGGTCACCTCGTCGGAGCGCAGCGGCGAGACGTTGTCCCAGGCGCCGATGTGGTGGATGAGGCGGCCGGTCATGAAGGACATGCGCGAGGGCATGCACAGCGGCGAATTGCAGTAGGCGGCGTCGAAGGTGGCGCCGGCCGCCGCGAGGCGCTCCATATTCGGCGTCCGCACGATGGGATGTCCGTAAACGCTGCTGTACATTGGCGCGTGTTCATCGGACATGATGATGAGGATATTGGGTTTGGTCATGGCGTAGCCTCGTAGTTGAACGGCTGGATTATAGCCATGCGCGGGTCCTGCCGCAGCAAGATTCCAGGCGCAGGCTCCATTTCAATTTACTGGCTATATTTCATCTTCAGTCATGTCGAAATCGGCAGGGGCGACTTATCAAGTCACCCGCAGCGGTTACTTGCCATGCGGTCGGGCGACCAGGTTGGTCGCCCCTGCATAATCTTCCTTTCGAGGGGAAGCGCTGGACTCCGGGCAGTAATTTGCGCGCGCCAAGTCGAGACTCGCGAGCTGCTGTGGTACGATGGAGCGGCCAGCAAAGGATGTGAATACGAGCATGACCGAAACAGTCGATGTGCTGATCGTCGGCGCCGGACTCTCCGGCATTGCGGCGGCCTATTACCTGCAGACGCGCTGCCCGGACAAAAGCTTCGCTATCGTGGAAGGGCGGGCCGCGATCGGCGGCACTTGGGATTTGTTCCGCTATCCGGGCGTACGATCCGACTCGGATATGTATACGCTCGGTTATCGCTTCCGCCCCTGGACCGGCGACAAAGCCATCGCCGACGGGCCGTCTATATTGCAATATCTCAGGGACACAGCGAGCGAATTCGGCATCGACAGGAAGATACGCTTTGAGCAGCGGGTGCGGCGCATTGCCTGGTCGTCGCAGTCCGCCGAGTGGACGGTCGATATCAAGCGCGGCGGAGTGGCCGCGGCGCTGCAAATGCGCTGCAAGTTCCTTTTCATGTGCACCGGCTACTACCGTTTCGACCAGGGCTATACGCCGCAATGGAAAGACCGAGATCGCTTTCAAGGCGAAATCATCCATCCGCAGCAGTGGCGCAACGATCTTGATTACGCCGGCAAGCGCATAGTCGTGATCGGCAGCGGCGCTACGGCTGTTACGCTTGTGCCGGCATTGGCTGGGCGGGCGGCGCATGTGACCATGCTGCAGCGCTCGCCCAGTTACATCGTCAGCAGCCCGGCGCGTGACGGGATGTCGATGTGGCTGCACCGGCGCCTGCCTTTCAGGCTGGCGGCCTGGCTGGCGCGTTGGCGTCTGATCCTGCGGCAGATGTACTATTTCGCTCTGGCGCGCTCCAGGCCGCAGGCGACCCGCGACCTCATCCTGCAGGGCATCCGGCAGGCGCTGGGGCCCGACTTCGATGTCGAGCGGCATTTCGCGCCGCGCTACAAGCCCTGGGATCAGCGGATGTGCCTGGCGCCGGAGGGTGATCTCTTCGAGGCGATCAAGGCGGGCGCCGTGTCAGTTGTCACCGAGCGCATCGACCGCTTCATTGAAACGGGCATTCGCCTGGAATCGGGCCAGGCGCTGCTGGCGGATATCATCGTGACGGCGACCGGCCTGCAGATGAAACTGATGCACGGCGTCGAGATCCTGGTGGACGGCGCGCCGGTTGAGCTGGGCGATACGCGCAGTTACATGGGCATGATGTACAGCGGCATCCCCAATCTGGCCTCGGCTTTCGGCTATACCAATGCCTCCTGGACGCTCAAGGCCGAGCTGATCTGCGAGTATGTCTGTCGGCTGTTGAATCACATGGAGCGGCGGGGATACGATCAATGCCGGCCGCGACTCAATGCCGAGGCGCAGGAGACGGCAGCCTTTGTCGACTTTAGCTCTGGTTATGTGCGGCGGGCGCTGGAGTCTCTGCCCAAGCAGGGCGCGCGCCGCCCCTGGAGGGCCTACCAGAATTATCTGAAAGATCTGCTGCTATTGCGCTACGGTCGGCTGAATGACGGCGTGATGGAGTTCAGGCGGACAGGGGAGTAAAGCAATTTGGCCACCGCGTACACAGAAGTAGAACAAAGTAAGTCATTGAAATAAATGCCGCGCTTTGCCCCCACCCCCAAACCCAATTCCCCCTCGGTCCCCCGCCTGACGGGGGAGGTATGATCTTGACCCGTTTAGGTGGACTCTGATTCTGTCTAATGCCCCTCTTCATATT
>CAZWCV010000230.1:0-3525 GCA_964632725.1 uncultured Anaerolineaceae bacterium | reverse complement strand
GACGCGCCGGACGACCCAAGGGTCGCCCCTACGCCAGCCCAGGTGTGGGCGGGAAGTATTTTTCGCGCATTTTGCGCAAGAATTCCAGCGACTGGCGCATTTCATCCATGCCGTTCATGCCGTCTTCAATGCTGACCCAGCCGTCGTAGCCGACATCGCTGAGTATCGTGAAGATCTGGTCGAAGTCGTTAAGACCCTGGCCGGTGACGCCGTGCTGCAGCGCTGACGAATAGCCGATCGCGCCGTCGCTTTCGCGCAGATCGTCCAGCGTATAACCCGCGGTCAGGAAGCGGTCGCTGGCGTGCATGCTGACCACGCGCTGTTTCACCGCTTGCAGCAATTCTAGCGGATCGTCGCCGGCGACTATGGCGTTGGACGGGTCGTACTGCACGCCGAAGTACTCGCGCTCGGGTATGGCGTCCAGCAATTCGAGGAAGACGTCCATTTTTTGGGCGAATTCGGGGTAGCGCCAGAAGCCGTCTTTATAGTGATTCTCCAGCCCGAGGATGATGCCGTTTTCGCGCGCCACCGGCAGCAACTGTTCGATGCACTCGACCACCCATTCCAGGCCTTGCTCGCGGCTTACATCGGGATAGCGCTGCCCGCTGAGCACCCGGCAGACGGCGCCCTCGCCGCCCAGCAGCCGGGTCACGCTAATCATCCTGGCTTCATGTTCGACGGCGCGCTGGCGCTCATCGGGGTCGGGGTGCGTGAAATCGGGCGAGCAGCAGAGCATGGGCATGGCGAAGCCCGCCGCAGCGATGGCGTCGCGCAAATCCGATATGTAGCTGTCGTCCAGGCTGGTGAAAAACCCCTCGTACATCTCCAGCCCTTCGGCGGGCAGGGACTTGGCCATTTCGATCCAGTCGAAGACCGACATCGCGCCGTCGCCAGCGATGGCGTCAAGATAACACTTGGGAAATGCGGAGATTTTCACTGTTGAGTCACATGCCGCAGCTGCTGAAGAGCGTGATGATCGTGCCGCCGTCTTCGGCTTCTTTGACCTGGCGGTAGGTGGTGGCGAGCCCGCGCGAGCGCTTGCCAGCCTCCTGGTCTTCCAGCACTTGCATGGTCAGGTCGACATACCATTGGCGGACGGTGTCATAGTCGTCCGGCGTGTGCAGCACCCAGACGGTCTCGAATAGCGCCCGTGGGCGCAGCCAGTCGTCGTGGGTAAGGCTGACGGTTTCCGCGCCGGGATACGGGATGTCCCACCAATTGGCGATGTCGTAGCTGCATTTGAGGTCTGCGGCGATCATGATGCCGCCGAGGAAGATCAGGCACAATCCAATGAGGACGAAGGCGATTTTCGGGAAGGATGACTGCTTGCGGTTTGGCTCCCACATGGCTGCGCTCCTTATCCTGTGAGCATGGAGTATAGTTGAGCGGAGGCGGCTTGCATAGAGCCAGGCGTCTGCTACCGCGCGCTTTGCCCTCGGGCTGAGCGCCGGCAAACAATCTGCTGGAATTTCTAATGTTGCAAGTTGCCTGCGCCCGTGTTATATTCGCTCATTGTACATACATTTATGTACAAATCTAAAGTGCTTTTTGCCGACAGACGCGGTTTTTATGCGCGACAAACTTGCCAGGATCCGATTGGATCACAACAGCTATATTTCGCTACATGTTCAGTTGCACAATCAATTGCGGCGGCTGATCGTCTCTGGTCGTTGGCAAGATGGCGAGCGCATCCCCACCGAAACGCAGCTATCGCGCCATCTCGATATCAGCCGCACCACCGTGCGCATTGCCTTGCAGCGGCTCGAGGTCGAAGGCTTGATCCAGCGGACGGCGGGGCGGGGCACTTTCGTCGCTCAGCAGGCGCAGGACCATGCCTCCAGCCGCGCCATCGGCTATATCACACACAGCTTCCACAACGAAATCCACAGCGTCATGCTCAGCAGCGCCGAGACCGAATTGCGCTCGGCGGGGTACCAGGTCATCTTCAGCAATGCGACCACGCTGGCGGAAGAGGCTTCCATCCTGCAGCAGTTGCTGGACGAGAATGTTGCCGGCTTGATCATCTGGGCCAGCGCCAAACCGACTGCGGACACGGTTTCAATCTTGCGAGAGTTTCAGCGGCGGCAAAAGCCGATAATCTTTATTGACCGCGTCATCGCCGGCATCGAGGCGGATTATGTCGCCAGCGACAACTTCGCCGGCGCATACGAATTGGTCTCGCATCTGATAGCGCTGGGGCACGAGCACATCGTCCAACTGATGCCCAATATCAGCGGCTTGCGCGCCATCGACGAGCGGCAACGCGGTTATGCGGCCGCGGCCCGGGATCATGGCTTGCCGGTCTATGCACCCTGGAAGCTGGATCCGCCGGAGCGGCCCGAATTCCATGAGACGGACATCTACTCGCTGGTGGGAGAGCAGAGCCAGCAAATCATTGAGCAGGTCGTGCGGCTGCTGAACGCGGTCGAAACGAAACCGACGGCTATCGCCTGCATTAACGACATTCTCGCCATCATTACCATCAGCGCCTTGCGCGAGATCGGCATCGCCGTGCCGGATGAGGTGTCGGTGGTCGGCTTTGACGATATCAGCATGGCCTCGCATATTGGCGTTCCGCTAACTACTGTGGCGCAAAATGCCTATGAACTGGGAAAGTCGGCCTCAAAGCAGTTGCTGGATCGGCTGGACGGCGATGATTCCGCGCCGCGCGCAATCACTGTTCCGACTCGCTTGCGCATTCGCGCGTCAACGGCGGCGCCCTTGGTGGACGCCGGTAAAGTGGTATCGACCTGGAGAGGGAGGGCTTATTGACGTAGAGTCACATTCGCTTTGGCAGTCCCGGGCGTCGCTGGCGCGCCCGTCGTTCAGCGTTGAACGGCAAACCAATACCGGAGCCGGCAAGAGCAACCCATCTATTCAATAGCTGTAGGAGTACAACACAATGAAAGCAAGAGCACTTCTTCTCGTTCTTCTCGTCGTCGTCTTCGCGGCGCTCAGCTTCACCGCTGTCGCCCAGGACGTCGCCCGTGAAGATACCGTCATTTTCGACATTGACGGTCCCGCCGGCGCTGTCGCCAACTTCGACCAAATGAACTTCATGCTGCCCCACAACCATCGCAACAAGGGCTTGCACCAAGCCGTTGCCGAGCCGCTCTTCATTCTCAACTACGAGACCGGCGAGATCATGCCTTGGCTGGCCGAGAGCATGGTAGCCAACGACGCGCTTGACGTCTGGACCCTCAACCTGCGCGAAGGCGCGGAATGGTCTGACGGCGAAGCCTTCAATGCCGACGATGTTGTGTTCACAGTCTCGTTGTTGCTAAATGATGAGACCCAGGGCCTCGGCGGCGCTGCTTCTATACAAGAAAAAGTTGCCAGCGTCGAAAAGATTGACGACCTGACGGTGATGTTCACCCTGACGGAACCAAATCCGCGCTTCCAACTGGACTTCTGGTCCGTCCGCATCTGGGGTGGCATCAACATGTTGCCCGAGCATGTCTGGCATGACAAAGACCCCTTCACCTTCAAGTTCTTTGATCTCGAGAAGGGCTGGCCCCTCGGCAC
>CAZWCV010000229.1:0-3575 GCA_964632725.1 uncultured Anaerolineaceae bacterium | reverse complement strand
AGCATCTAGTATACTCTCTTTACTAGGTGTCCAGTTTTTCAGGACCACTACAGGGTAGAAAAAGGCGCTGAAGCAATTCCCAGTACCGGACAAGCCTTGTAGGGGCGGCTCGGTGAGTCGACCGCGCCCAACACCGTAGAATTCAATGGGGGCCACTGGCTCGCCCCTACAACTTTGCGCCAATCCAAAGTTTCTCGGCAACCGTCGCCGCGCTTTCCCGTTGAGAATCGCCCGCAGACTGCTACAATGGCGGCTCGAACTTACCGGGGGCGAGGCGAGCAGATGACCAGCTGGCGGACTTTCACCGATGTAGACGCGGCGCGGGGCAGCATCCTCAAGCGCACTTCGCTGCGCGATGTCGAGGCGCCAGAAGCCATGCTCGAGCGCTCGCGCGAACTTTTCGGCGAGCGCCTCCAGCCCGAAGACGCCGTCAAGCGCATCATCAGCAGCGTGCGTCAAAGCGGCGACGAGGCGCTGCGCGAATGGAATCTCAAGCTCGACCGAACACAAACCGACGCGCTGCTGGTAGCGCCCGACGCCCTGCAAGCGGCGCTTGAGGCGATTCCGTCAGAATTGCGGGGCGCGCTGGAAAAGGCGGCCGAGCGCATCCGCGCCTTTCATCAGAAGCAGCCGCTGCATAGCTGGATTGACGCCGGCGGCGAAGGCTCGCTGGGCCAGCTTTTGCGCCCGGTCGACTCGGTCGGCGTTTACGTGCCCGGCGGCAGCGCGCCCTTGCCTTCGTCCCTGCTCATGAGCGTCATCCCGGCCCAGGTGGCGGGCGTACCCGAGATAATAGTCTGCACACCGCCCGGCAGCGGCGGCGGCGATATCCATCCGGCGATACTGGCGGCGGCCGCCATCGCCGGCGTCGAGCGTGTCTACCGCGTCGGCGGCGCGCAGGCCATCGCCGCCATGGCTTAGGGCACGGAGAGCATCCCGCGGGTCGCCACCATCGTCGGCGCCGGCAATCTCTTCGTCACCCTGGCCAAGCAGCAGGTCTACGGCGATGTCGGAATCGACGGCCTGCTGGGGCCGACCGAGACCCTGGTCATCGCCGACGAGAAAGCCGACCCGGTTCTGGCCGCGGCCGACTTGCTGGCGCAGGCCGAGCACGATGTGCTGGCGTCGGCCATCTTGCTGACGCCCAGCGCTGATCTGGCGCGGGCGGTTGAGCGTGAGATTCATCGGCAGCTTGAGCAATTGCAGCGCCGCGAGGTGATTCTGGGCGCCGTGCTCAAGCGCAGCGGAACAGTCATTACGCGCGACCTGGCGCAAGCTTTTGAGCTGGCGAATGAATACGCCGCCGAGCACCTTTGCCTGCTGCTGGACGAGCCCTGGTCCGGGGTCGGCAAAGTGCGCAATGCCGGCGGGGTGTTCCTGGGCGAGCATTCGTATGAAGTGCTGGGCGATTATGTAGCTGGTCCCAGCCATGTCATGCCTACCGGCGGCACGGCTCGATTCGCCTCGCCGCTGAACCTGCTTAGCTTCGTCAAGGTCACCAGCTTGATCGCGCTGGATTCTGACGCTGCCCGCGAGCTCAGCGCGCCGGCGCAAATCATCGCCAAAGCCGAATCGCTGGATGCGCACGCGGCAGCGGCCAAGCTGCGAGGCGCGCCATGAGCGAGAAAGTCCGCATCCGCCGCGACATCGCATCGATGAGCGCCTATACGCCCACGACTTCGCTGGAAGTCTTCGCCGAGCGGCTGGGCATGGCGCCGGGCGATCTCATCAAGCTGGACGCCAATGAGAACCCCTTTTGCCCCTCCCCGCGCGTCATCGAGGCGCTGGCGAAGCTGCCCAACATAAACGTCTACCCCGACCCGGAATCGGGGCGGCTGCGCGAGCTGCTGGCCGATTACAGCGGCGCGCCCGCCGAGCAGATCCTCTGCGGCGCCGGCGCTGACGAACTGATCGAACTCATCTTGCAGCTTTTCATCGAGCCGGGCGACTGCATCATCAATACGCCGCCGACCTTCGCCATGTACGGTTTCGACGCGCCGCTGTATCACGGCCGGGTCATTGACGTCTACCGGCGGGCGGATTTCTCGCTGGATGTCGACGCCATTGAAGCGGCGGTTACGCGGCACAACGCCAAGCTGGTCTTCCTCTGCTCGCCCAACAATCCCAGCGGCAACATGATTGATGAGGCCGACATCCGGCGCTTGCTTGACTTGCCAGCGACCATCGTTGTCGACGAAGCCTACATCGAATTCGCCGAATGCGACGGGCTCAGCGGCTGGGTCGGCAACTACCCAAATCTGATTATCCTGCGCACGCTGAGCAAGTGGGCCGGGCTGGCGGGTCTGCGCGTCGGCTACGGCGTCTTCCCGCCTGCGCTGATGCCGCACCTGTGGAAGATCAAGCAGCCCTACAATGTCAACGTGGCCGCCGATATCGCCGCTCAGGAGTCGCTGCAAGATGTCGACTTTCTGCTGGAGCGCGTGCGCTTGCTGGTGGAGCAGCGGCGGCGGCTGGAAACAGCCTTCGCCGACTTGCCCTTCCTCTCGCCCTACCCCAGCTGCGCCAACTTCGTCTTGAACCGCGTGCGGGGCATGACCGCCGAGGGCTTCCGCGATCGGCTGGCGCGCGCCGGCATCATCGTGCGCTATTACAACAAGCCGCGCCTCTATGACCACATTCGCATCAGCGCTGGCAGGCCCGATCAAGTCGACCGCCTGCTGGAGGCGCTACAGGGAATCGCCGCGGACTGAGCGCAGAGCCAGTCGCCGACACATATTTCACCACAGAGACACAGAGAGCACAGAGTTTTTTCTTTCGGAAAGGTCTGGAATTTCGGCTTCAATTGACAATTTATCTAACATTGCTGTGCAAATGGCGATTGTTGCAGCGGCATCGATCGCCCGTCAGCAGATAATTCCTCTGTGTCCTCTGTGCCCTCTGTGGTTAAATAATTCATGTACAACGCGAACATAAGGCGAAGTCGCCCATTGTCAGTAGGTGAATGCCATGTCCGAACGGAAAGCAGCGATCAAGCGCGACACCAAAGAAACCCGGATCGAACTCAGCCTAAATCTCGATGGCGCCGGCAATGCCGACATCAGCAGCGGCGTGGGCTTCTACGATCACATGCTGGGGCATATCGCCTTGCACGGCAAATTCGACCTGGCTGTGCGGGCGGAGGGCGACCTGCATATCGACGCCCACCATTGCGTGGAGGACATCGCCATCTGCCTGGGCAAAGCCATCGACGAGGCGCTGGGCGCGCGCGCGGGCATAGCGCGCATGGGCGCGGCTTACGTGCCCATGGACGAGGCGCTGGCGCGGGTGGTCATTGACCTCAGCGGCCGTCCCTACGCCGTTATCGCGGCCGACTTCAATACGCCGATGATGGGCCAGATGCCGACTGATCTGGTGGCGCACGCGCTGGAAACGGTTGCGGCCCACGCCAGGATGAACTTGCACGCCCATGTCCTCTACGGGCGCAACGACCATCATAAAGCCGAGGCGCTCTTCAAAGCGTTCGGGCGCTCGCTGGCTCAGGCGGTGGCGCTTGACCCCGGCCGGCGAGGCGTCCCCAGCACCAAAGGCACCTTGACGGAGTAAAGGCTCATGCA
>CAZWCV010000228.1:0-3581 GCA_964632725.1 uncultured Anaerolineaceae bacterium | reverse complement strand
ATCCGGGATCATCAGCGTCAGGATCACGATCACATGACTGAGCACATTGGGATAGAGATGCTTGAAGATTATGCGGAAGTCGCCCGCGCCCTGCTCTTTCGCGGCCAGGATGAAATCAGTCTCGCGCAGCGACAGCACCTTGCCGCGCACCTCGCGCGCCAGCACCGCCCAGCGCAAGAAGGGGAAGATAAAGGCCATGACCAGAAACTTCTGCTCGCCCGACCAGGTCGTCGGTATCACCGCCGCCAACGCCATCCAAAGGGGCAGCTCCGGGAATGACATGACCACTTCCACCAGGCGCTGGATGGCGTTGTCGATGGCGCCGCCATAATAGCCGGAGATAACGCCGACGGACGAGCCGACCACGATTGCGATCACAGCCGCCAGAATGCTCAGCGACAGCGAGACCCGCCCCGCCAGGCAAATCCGCCCCCAGAGGTCGCGCCCGAAGCGATCCGTCCCCAGCAAGTGCAAGCGCACTTCATCGGTATCCAGCCCGAAGAGATGCAGATCGGTCGTGATCAAACCGAAGAGCTCGTACTCCCAGCTGCGCACGAAGAAGCGCACATTATAACGATTGTCGGGGTCAATCTTGGGCCGCGCCTGATAGGTAACCGGGTCGATTTCCAGTTCTTGCTTGTAGACGAAGGGGCGCAGACTGATATTGCCGTCCAGGTCGACGAAGCGTATCTGCGTCGGCGGCGTATAGGAATCGCCCAGCGCCGTCGCGTACAAGTTGTAGGGCGAGAAGAACTCAGGCAGGATCGCCAGCACAACCAGCATCACGATCATCAGCCCACCGACGATGGCGGCCTTACTGCGGCTGAAGCGCTGCCAGACCAGCTGCGAATAGGAGTCGCTGCTTTCTTCCGACTCTTCTTCAGTCAGCAATGCGTCTTCGTAAACGTCTTGCACCTTGATCTTACCCTGCCGCTAACTGTAAGAAATCCGCGGGTCAAGCACACCCAGCGCCATGTCAGCGATGAAATTGCCCGCGATGAGTAATATGCCGTAGAGCAGCATGATGCTGCCTGACAAAAAGACATCCTGTTTCAGCAGCGCTTCGGCGAACATCGGCGCGATGGTCGGCAGGCCAAATACGATGGCCGCCTCCAGCTCGCCCTGCAGCATATAGGGCAGCACCGTGCCCTGATAGGCGATGATGGGATGCAGCGCGTTCGGCACCGCATGGCGATTCAGCACGCGCCGTTCGTGCAAACCCTTGGAGCGCGCCGTGGTGACATACTGCTGATTGAGCACATCCAGCAGATTGCCGCGCATGACGCGCAGGTTGCGCGCCACGCCGCCCAGGCCGGCGATGAGAATCACCGGGCCGACGTGCTTGAGCAGGTCGACCGCCTTGGCGATCGACCAGGGCGCATAACGAAACTCCGGCGAGTGCATGGCGCTGACATGCTCCCAGCCCAAGCCAAAGGCCAGGAAATACATGATGATCAAGGCTATCGAAAAACGCGGGAATGAGGTCGCGAAAAACGCGAATGCCGCCGCCGTATTGTCGGCAAAACTATACTGCCGGTTGGCGACGTAGATACCCAATACAATGCCGACCAGTGACGAGATGGCGTGCGCCGATAACGCAATCCACAGCGTGCGCGGCAGGCGCTGCGCCAGCAATGAGCTGACATCCACGCGCTGCGAAAACGACCAGCCAAAGTCGCCCTGCAGCACGATCGCGCCCATCCATTTGAGATATTGAATGGGAATCGGATCAAGCAGTCCGTATTTGTCGCGCAGCTTGTTGGCCGCTTCTTCCGCCTGCTCCTCTGAAAGACCGCCCAAAGCGACCAACTCCGCCTTGTATACCCCGGCAAAGTCTCCCGGCGGAATCTGAATGATTGTGAAGGCCACAATCGTGATGACGATCAGGATCAAGATTGATGATATGAGGCGCTGTACGATGTAGCGAACCATGAATGGCTGCCCCGCCAGTTAATGAAGGCCGCAATAAGTCAATGCAAACCAGTATAGAACATAATCTTATCAGGATACAACAGGAGCGCGACGACGCGCGCCCCTGTCTCTACTGTGAACGCCAGGTTGAGCCTGTGCTCAGCCAGCCGGCGACAACTTACATGTCGTCCATGCCGTAGACCGGCAGCGTGTTCGGGAAGATCTCAGCGATCTGATCATCCGGGTTCACCCAGACAGCTTCCGGAATCACGTTGCCCCAGGTCCACTGATAGAAGAAGGGCGGCGCGCCCACCGGGATGTTGTTGAAGCGCTTGGCCAAGGCCAGACCGTAGCGACCGATGATGCCGCCGACATGGTAGACATTCTCGGTGAAGAGCGAGATATAACGCGACATCAGTTCCTTGCGCGCGTCGAAATCCGGCTCCAGGCAGAATTCATTCACGATCTCAACGATCTCGGCTTCAAAGTCCAGCAATTCGCGCTCGCCGCCGTCAGCCCGATGGAAATCAGGCGACAGGTCCGACACAGGACCCAGATCGCGGCAGCGGGTGAAGGAAGTGGTGTACTCCTGCCCGGCGCGGTCTACACGCAGCTCCCAGGTGCCGGTCGTGATAGCGTCGTCAGCCGCCGGACCCTGCAAAGGCTGCAAGTTGACCTGAACGCCAACATCCTGCATCAGCAGCACAAAGGCGTCGCCGATCTGACCGGTGGCCTCGGCGGCTACACTGGTGTTCAGTACGACCACCAGGTTATCGCCAGCCAGCGGACCGTCCGTCCAGTTCAGGATGCCATCGCCGTCGGTGTCCTCGAAGCCCAGCTCGGCCAGCAGAGCGCGAGCGGAGTCGGGCGAATACGGGTAGTAGACCACGCTGTCGATATCGAAGTAGGGCGAACCGGGCGTGATGCCGCCAGCGAAGGCGCGCATGAAGGGGCCGCGGATAACCGCTTGCCCGATGCCATCGCCATCAACCGCGTGCTGTACCGCGCGGCGGAAACGCACATCGCGGAAGAGCTCGCGCAGCGCCTGATCGCGCTCATCTTGTACGCCAAGCGTGGCCGACAAGTTGAACTCGATATTGAAGGACAGCGTCTCAGGACCCCACTCAATGCGGAAGTGCGCGTCATCTTCTTGCGAGCGCGTGATCGCTTCTACATAGGTACTGGGATTTTCGAGGTTGGTGTGATCAATCGAACCGGCCAGCGTGCCCAGCGTACGCCCGATGCCGCTCGGGCCCTTCTCGAAAGTGACTTCTTCCAGGTAAGGCAGCTGGTTGCCGGCCTCATCAACCTTCCAGTAGTAGGGGTTCCGGCGGTGCACCATAAACTCGTCAATCTGGTAGTCGACAGCCACCCAGGGACCCATCGTGGGAACAGGCAAAGCATCCTGTACCTGGAAGGTCTCAAAGGCGTCGTAGTCGGATTCCGAATTGATAGCCGGGTGCATGGGCGCGTAGGCGTGCTCGGCGCAGATATTGAAGTCCAGGAAGTCCATGTTGAACAGCCATTGCACCGGATACTCCACCGGGAAGGTCCAGGTGATCTGGTTGTCGCCGGTCTGCTCGAGGACGATGTCTTCGCCGTTGATCTGCCAGGTCGAGCGGTTCGTCCAGGAGTTCACGTTCTCATCCAGAATGATGTGATTCCAGGTG
>CAZWCV010000227.1:0-3598 GCA_964632725.1 uncultured Anaerolineaceae bacterium | reverse complement strand
TAGCCGACGCTGCGCGGACCGACGCGTATCTGCCCCCACCCCCTAGCCCCCTCCCCCATAAAGTGGGAGGGGGAACTTGCCTCTGACGCAGCTGAGCTTTTCTCCCCTTCCCTCCCAGTGGGGGAAGGGGCCGGGGGATGGGGGGGACTTATCAGGCTGCCGCCGCCCAGGCCGATCGAGTAAGTATCGGGCATGCGGAAGTTGGTGCGCACGCCGCCGATATCAACCGCCAGCGCCGCCACGCGCGGGAAGCCGTGCTGCAAGACGCCGATGTCGGTGGTCGTGCCGCCGAAATCGACCACGATGGCATCGCGCAGGCCGCTGAGAAAGGCCGCGCCACGCATGCTGTTGGTGGGCCCGGACGCGAAAGTGAGCACGGGATATTCTTTGGCGAAGTCGGCATTCATCAGCGTGCCGTCATTCTGGCTGATGTAGAAGGGCGCCGTGATTTGCAGCTCGTCGAGCGCCGCCTTGAAGCCGTCGACCGTGCGCACCGCCAACTGGCGCAGGCAGGAATTCATGATGGCGGCGTTCTCCCGTTCCAGCAGGCCGATGCGCCCGATCTCGCTCGACAGCGTGATATTGGCGTCGGGGATAACCTCGCGCACAATGTCGGCGCTCTGCTCTTCAAAGGTCGCGTTCACCGGCGAAAACACCGACGAGATGGCGATGGCGTTTAAGCCGGCGTCGCGGATCTTCTCCGCGATCGCGCGCACTTCGTCGGGCTGGTAGGCTGAAATTTCGCGGCCGTCGAATTCGTGCCCGCCATGCGCCAGATGGGCGTTGCCACCGACAATCTCGCGCAGGTCGTCAGGCCAATCGACCATAGGCGGCAGGCAGACCGTGGCCGGCAATCCCAGCCGGATGCAGGCGGTTGGCGTCAAGTGCTTGCGCTCGACCACGGCGTTGGTGAAATGCGTCGTGCCGATCATCACGCCGTCGATGGCGGCCGCGTCGATGCCGGAATCGGCGATCACCGTGCGCAGCGCTTTGGCGATGCCCTCGGACACGTTGGCGGTAGTCGGCGTCTTGGTCGAGCTGACGACGGTGGCGCCGTCCATCAGCACAGCGTCAGTATTGGTGCCGCCTACATCTACTCCGATTCTCATTTTCGATCTCCTTGTCTACGAATAGTCGAAGTTAATTGGCGGCGCTAGCGCCACCATTGATAGGCCGGATCGTCAATATTGGCGAGCAATTCCGGCAAGCCAAATTGAAAGCTGTCTTGCGGATTGATTATAGCGAGCGCTTCCAATTGCAACTGCGCGCACTCTCGTTCCGCTTCCAACCCGTAATATACCCGCCCGGTCTCAAACTGATGCACATGGCAGGCGTCGTGAACGATGATGCTGGCCAGCCACTCAATGCCCGCTACGGCATGGCGGGCCGTGATATTGAAAGTTCTGAGATGCACCCAAACGCCCGCGCCGTAAGTCTCGGATACTTCCTTGATTCTGTCGAGCCCGCTGTCGGCATAGGCATACCAGCCCGGCGCCAACTGCCGCAAGAGATCGAGCGCGGCGCGAACCTGGGAGACAAAGGCCGGCGAGCCCTTTACAGCGAAGCCGGGATGAGCGCATAGCCGGTCATGAAAGGCGTAATAGCCGCGCACCCAGTCGGCGTCTCCGGCGCAGAGCCAGTCGAGGAAGCAGCAATTGTCGACCGGCGCTGCCCGGCCCGGCTCGGCTTCGAGGCGGGTGAAGCCGACCCAATCGGCCAGCCAGGCGTCGCTGCCCTCGTAGCGCACCAGCAGCCAGTCGCTCCGCGCGCCCTGGACTTGCAATAGCGCCTCCGGCGGCGCGACGGCCAGGATGTCGCTGCTGAGGCTGGGAGCGGCGCGCAAGTTGGTGTAATGAGCCAGGCGTATGGCGTAGCCCTGGGCTGACGCGGCGGCGCAGATGACAAGCCCGATTATCAGTGCCGCAATTGCCTTGGCTTTCACAGACATACGCTCGCTTCAACTCTTGTAGAACATGTCAGCCAGCCGCCCGACAGTCGACGCAACTAAGCCGACGGCGCCGGCAACCGCCCCGTCGCTAGCGATGTCGGGGGCGATCATGGCGCTCTTGCGATCGTCAGCGTCCAGGGAGCCGTTATCTTACTGAGCTCAAGATAAAATACGCAGTCGCCTTCCACCTCGACAAGATTCGCCGCCCCGCGAATGCCTTGCCCGGCCGAGAAATTGTGAATCAGGCCATCTACATCCTTGCCGCATCCGTCTAATGCCGTGCCGTCGATTCTCGCGCTGCCCTCCGTGGCCATCCTGATAATATGCAGACCTTCGGTTAGCGCAAGCGGGCCCAAGACCGGCTGCGCCCCCGCAACGTCGCCGAACGATTGTACTTCCACTCCCTCCGAACAGTCGAACAACCCGCTGACAGCTAAAGAAATGATCGATCTCACAGCTTCCAGCGGATTTTCTTCCAGCGTATCCAATTCCGCTTGAATGCCTTCTTTAAGCTTGGCGGCGTCGCAGACGACCTCAGCTTGAAGCGATATCGACAGCGAGAAAAATACCGCAACCGCAATAAAGCAAAACAGGCGTTTCATAATTCTGACTCCACACAAACTAAAATGATGAACCGGGCTATACGCAAGTCTGGCAAAATGCAGCCTGTCCCAGACTGCATCACTAGCGAAGTTGGATTCAGTCATACTGGCCATCTCCCCTATGATACAGTCGTCAGACAATACTTATCCTTGATGAACTCGTGCAGAAAATGCAATCGTTGCCGCAGGTCCAAGCATCCATGTTGAACTACTCGGGATTTCCGACTAGTTGCCCTTTTGCCGAACTAAGAAGTTTTTCTTCCGAGTTGCGCTTTTCACACTTATCGTTTCTCTGTGCCTCTGTGCCTCTGTGGCGCATTCCCTATCACCCCGCCCGGCAGCGGACGGAACGCGACATCGTAACCGAAGGCGCCCGGCCCCACCACCTGCAGCGCGGCTTCGCTTTTGAGCTGGGGCGGCGCGGGCGCGGTAATCACCGCCACGCGCGTGCCATAGCGCAGCACCTCAGTGGTGACCGGTTCGCCTTCTTCTTCGGTGACGATGCAGATAAGATCGGGGGTGGTCGCCGCCACTTCGCCATTGATATACGCGATCAAGAATTCGTTTTGAAACTCGATCTCCAGCACATCAGCGCCGCTGAAGCTCTCGAAGCGAACGCCGCCGCGGGCGAAGCCTTTGCTGACGCGGCGATCCACATCGGTGATTTTGCCCTGGAAAATGACCTCTCCCTCTAGTTCAGCCGCCACCACGGCCGGGACGTCGGACTTTTGCCGCTGCGCCGCGATGACCTGCGCGCCCAGGTGATGCGCCAGGCTGAGCGTGTAGTGTACGCCGGCGGCTTTGACCTGCGCGCCGCTCATGATGGTTCCGGCCAGTCCAGCGCGCGCGCCCATGCTGATGGCGATATTGCGCGCCATCTTCTCCGCCCAGACATCGCTGACCGCGGCGGGTACGACGGCGGCGTTATCAGCGGCGTCGACCATGGCCAGCGGCGCGGCGGTTGCGTCGGTGTCGAAGAGAAAGGACGACATCTGAATCTCGGGGAAGGCGCGGCCCATGCTGTCGCTGTCGACCGTGGGGATGCCGG
>CAZWCV010000226.1:0-3609 GCA_964632725.1 uncultured Anaerolineaceae bacterium | reverse complement strand
TCGCGGCTTTGCTCCCCTTCCCCCTTTATGGGGGCAAGGGGCCGGGGGATGGGGGGTTGCGGCGCAAATTTCTCATTACTTACTTGGAACTACTAAAGATCAAGGTCAATTGGAAAGCTCCCACCCACCATCTGCGACCGCCGCGCGAAAGACTGATTCCTCCAGCTTCAGACCGAAGCCCGGCGCGTCCGGGATGACGACCTGCCCCTCGTCGACGCGGTAGGCCGAGGCGTCGATGCCGGGCGTGCTCGCCTCGTCCCATTCGACGAAGGTGAAGCCCTTCACGGCCGTCGCCAGGTGCCCGCTAACATAATTGCCCAGATGCCGGCCGTAATGATGCGGCGCCGCGCGCACGCCCCACTCGTCCAGTTGCGCGCCCGTGCGCAGCCAGTTGCTGAAGCCGTGGCTGAAGATGTCGTACTGAACGACATCAACGTGGCCGGCGCGCGCCCAGTCCATCAGCGCTTGCGCCGCCCAGCCCTCGCCATCGGCGATCAGCGTGGCGATGCCTTCCGCGTCCAGCCAGCGGTGTAGCTCCGCGTAAAGTTCGGGATCTTCCTGAAAAGCTTCTTCCAGCCAGAAGACCCGGCAGTCGGCGGTTTCGGCGAGTACGCGCTTGGCGATGTTGAGGTTATAGCCGTTGTTGGCGTCGATCATGATTTTGGCGCCGGGGCCGACCGCCTCGCGCACGGCCTTGATGACGGCGATGTCGCGTTTTGTACCAGCTTCCAGCGGCATGTAGCGCGCGCCGCGCCCCACCTTGATCTTGAAGTTGCGGTGGTTGTGGTCGAAGCCGAAGCGCGCTTCTTCGGCGATGAGCGCCGCTCCCGCTGCGTGGGACTCCAAATGCAGATCGTCGAAGTAGAGCGACGTGTCGTAACAGGCTACGCGCAGCGGCTCGCTCAGCTGAATGTCGTCACGCGCTGCCAGCCGATAGACCGGCTGATTGCTGCGCGCGCCCAGCAGGTCCCAGAGCGCGAATTCAAACTCTCCTGTGTTCTCGCGCACTCGTCCGTCAGCCGTTACGCACTCCTGAAGCGGCGTCCCCAGCAGCGCTTGCGCCGCTTGCGCAGTGGTCTGACCGAGGCCGAAGCCGCTGGCTCCGTCATCAGTTGTCAGGCGCAGGAGCGGCACGGCGACCTCAATGCCATGCACGGGAATCCGCGCGTTGCAGCCGGCCATGCGCGGCCGCCTGCCAATCAAGGTCGCCGCTTCGATTGTGACGATACGGTTCTTGTCCATGAGCCGCCTTCCGTCTGCCCTCAGGCGTCGCCGAACATGACGCCGGTGGGGATGACATCGGTGGCTTCGCCGCGACGCAGCGCCTCGGCTGTGCTGAGGATGCTATGGAAGTCGTGGCGCGGCTGGAAACCAAGCTTGGTTTTGATCTTGCTGAGGTCAAGCTCGAAATAATTGTTGAAGGGCAGGCGGGCTTCGGCGAGGGGCAGGTTAAATCGTTCGGCCAGCTGAGGCGCGATTTCACTCCAGTCGAAAAGGGCGGCGCCGGCCAGGTTGAAGATCTCGCCGACAGCCGCGTCGTGTTCAATGGCGAGGGCCAAGCCGTCGGCGATATCGCGCACGTCGCCGAAGTGCTGCCGGTAGGGCGCGCCGTTGGGATTGAGGCTGACCAGCAGCTTCTCGTCACCGTCCCAGCCCGCCAGCAGCGAGTCGATCATCTCGCGGACGCTGGGGTCGCCCGGGCTGCGTATATCCTGTATTTCGTAGGACGCGCTGTTGCTGTAGGTGTTGAACGCGGTGCTGTAGAGAAAGAGTTTCGGCAAGCCGTCTTTGTTAAGAAACTCGCTGGGTTCGATGACGGTGGAGAAGCGCATGACGCAGGTGGGCACGCCGTACTGGTAGTGATAGACCATGGCCAATTCTTCGCCCAGCCACTTGGTCATCAGATAAGACATATTGGGATAGTTGCCGACCATGTCCTCGCTGATGGGCGTTTCGAAATAACGGCCGTTGACGCGCGCGTCCCAGTACACGCCTTCCGTGCTGGCGTACACGAAGCGCTGCAAATCGGGCAGGTCTTCGCGGATGCTCTCCAGGATGTTGAGCGTGCCCATCGCGTTGATGTCGAGGTATTCGCGCGCGCTGAATGGACCCTGAAAGGCGGCGGCCAGGTGGTAGATGGCGTCGACGCCGGCGACCGCCCCCCGCACTTCGTCATAGTTGCGCAAGTCGCCGTAGACCGTTTCCACGCCGTCGTATGCATCGAGCTTGCGCGCGCGGCTGGCGTCGGCGGGGTATACGAAGCTGCGGACGGAATGCCCCTTGTCCAGCAAACGCACGACCAGATTGGCGCCGATGCGGCCGGTGCCGCCGGTGACCAGAATTTTCATCGCAGTAACCTTCCTCAAGCTCAAGTTAGCGCGAAAACGATGGGTCGCGTGACTGTACCCCAAGCGTGGTCAGTTGGCAAATCAAGCCGGTTAGAGGCTGATCTTCATGACGATGTCTTGGGCGTGGTTGCCGAATTTGCTGCCGAAGATGTTCAGCCCCCCGCGGTTCTGCGCCTCGTCATCGATGCCGATGCGAACGCTGATTGAGGGCGTCAAAATTGAAAATGGCGCCATCGCCTATGCGCCTGTTGATATGGGGTTACGTGCCATACAGCGTCTTTTGCCTGGCTGCGCAGTCGCCGCTATTCTTGGACAAATCGCTTCAAGATCATTGCCGACTTGCGACCGTTGCGCCGCTTTCATACCTCGCAAAATCTACATTTGCTCCTTTCTGTTTTATGTAGAACACTCCGCCACTGATTAACTAAAATGGTGCTATGCAAGCGTCTTTATACAGTTGTAATTAGCAAAACTAAGAAAGCGTAATCTTGAAAATCGTCAACGTGTTGTTGGCATTCATCGGACTCGTCATGGCCTTTGCGCCGGCAGCCGCGCAAGACTCGAGTTTCCCGGCCGTAGAAAATGTGCGCTTCACAGATAACGCCGGAGCCTTCGCCTGGGACAAACCAGCCGGCGAAATCCGGAGTTTTACCATTGATGTCGACAGGAGCGAAACTTCGAGCTTCCGAAATTATCGGTGGGAACGGGCCGGCAAGGACGCAGTCTCCGGGATAATACGTTTCTTTGACCGGAGCTATAATTGGCGAGTGCGTGTCCGCGCGAACTACGCGGTTGGCGACTACGCTACACGTTCTGGAGACTGGAGCAAATGGGCGTATTCATACGCGCCCACGCCAACGCCCGCTGAGGCGCTGGCGACGGACACGCCCTCCGCCTCATATCGCAGCAGCTATTATCAGAATCGGACGGTCTACGAAGATGAGAGCTGCGCAGATCGACAGGAGTTTCGCCGCTGTCGGCAGACCTGTCTGAGTGCTGACCCTGCCAATTGCTGGGGCGCGACTTGCGGGCCCTGGCTGTTGGGCGTGGCGGCGCCGCCCAGTTGTCCAACGCCGGCAGGCGCGGCCACGGCCACGGCCACGCTCGCGCCCTCAGGCTCGGTAAGTTGCGAGAATGAGCTTATCGCCGGCGAGAATGGTTTCAGCTGCACATTTACGCTGCATAATAGCGCGGTGGCGTATCAGGCGGTGGGCTTTAGCGATCACCCGGATGCGGAGCATAAGATCTTCGGCTACTCCGA
>CAZWCV010000225.1:0-3951 GCA_964632725.1 uncultured Anaerolineaceae bacterium | reverse complement strand
CGCCGCCCACGCAAAATACTTTGCGTCTCGCTGCGATTAGCTCCCCTCCCCTAGCTTGCTGGGATGCCCGCCATAGAGATGGCGGGAGGGGCCGGGGGAGGGGGTTTCCTGCTCGCAATGTAAACAGGAGCGCTTTGCTGCTGTACTGTAAAGTATCGAACCAATCGCCCGAATTGAGAGGAACTGACATGCGCAGAACAAGCCCCCGGGATCAAATAAAACTCAGCGCCGATGAGATGCGTGAGATGGGCTACCGCATCATCGACATGCTGGTGGATTACACGGGGGCGCAAGCCCAATTTCCGGCGACGCGCGCGCTGGATCCGGTGACGTTCAGGGAAATCCTGGAAGAGCCGCTGCCGGAGGAGAGCTCGCCCTGGGAAGATGTTCTGGAACAATTCGAGCGCCAGGTGCTGACGACCATCGACCACCTGGATCATCCGCGCTTTTTCGCCTATATCCCCTCTCCCAGCAACTTCGTCGGCGCCATGGCCGATACGCTGGCTTCCGGCTACAACATCTTCAACTCCTTGTATCCGCTGGGTACGGGCGCGGCGATCGTCGAACGGCTGGTTATCAATTGGCTGCGCACGCTCTGCGGCATGCCCGAAGATTCAGGCGGCTTGTTCGTCAGCGGGGGCTCCGTGGCCAATCTGATGGGTTTGGCGGTGGCGCGGCAGATACAGCTGGGCAACGACATTGGCAATGCCGTCGTCTACTGCTCCGACCAGACGCACTTTGTCGTCTCGCGAGGCTTGCGCATCCTCGGTTTCGCGCCGGAACAGCTGCGCGAAATCCAGGCGGACGCCGATTTCCGACTGCCCTTGGCGGAGCTCGAACGGGCAATCGACGAAGACAGAGCCGCCGGCAAGCGCCCCTTCTGCGTCGCAGCCACAGCCGGCACGACCAACACCGGCGCCGTCGATCGGCTGAATGACCTGGCCGATCTGTGCGAGCGGGAGGACTTGTGGCTGCATGTCGATGGCGCTTACGGCGCGACCGCCTGCCTAATCGAACATCGCCGGCAACTGCTCGCCGGTATCGAACGCGCCCATTCCTTGACCTGGGACGCGCATAAATGGATGTTCCAACCGGTCGAGTGCAGCGCGCTCCTGGTGCGGGACCGTCACTGGCTGAGCGCGACATTCAAAGAGAGCGCGCATTTCCTGACCGATGCCGAAGCGCACAGCAAAGACGAGGTCGGCGAAGAGATGAATTATATGTATCAAGGCATTCAGCTCACGCGCTATTTTCGCGCCTTGAAGCTGTGGATGAGCCTGAAGGTATTTGGTCTTGGCGCGATACGCCAAGCCGTCGAACGCGGCATTGAACTGGCGGAGTTGGCGGAATCGCTCTTGCGCGAGTCAGGCCGCTGGGAGGTCGTCACGCCGGCGCAACTGGCGATTGTGACTTTCCGCTACCTGCCTTCAAATGGCGACGACGCGCTGGCGGAGCAGGTGTCGGATGAGTTGAGCGGCGCCATGGCCGCCAATAGCTTCGCCTTCGCCTCGACGACCAAGCTGCTGGGAAGAACAGTCATGCGCCTGTGCACGAACAATCCGCGCACGACCGCGTCCGATCTGCGGCAGACTGTGCAGATCATGGGCAGGCTGGCAGCCAACCTGGAAGCCGAGCTCTCCCGCAAACAGGCATCCAACTAGCGCGCTAGCCCTTGCAACGCTTGTCCGGTTCTGTAAGCGCTCCCTCGGGTTTGCCGAATTTCTATTCAAACAGTTCGGAAATAAGCGCGATTCTTGCGATATGCAGCAAATTACTGCGGAAGCCGCCAAGAATAGCTCCCCTTCCCTGATGAATCGGGGAAGGGGCCGGGGGCTGGGGTAGAAAACGCGGCTAGCGCGTCTGACTGTACAGTCTGTACAGATAGTTCTTCCTTGTTACAATACGCGCGCTTTTGCAGGCAGCATAATTCATTTTGATTCCCATTTGACCAGAGGACTTGGCTTTGGACATTGAACTCCTGGCGTTTTCCCTCGCCAGTTTCCTCTTTATCGCTCTGGCCGCAATTCAGATCGGGCGCATGGCGGCGCATTTTCATCTGCCGCTGATAACCGGCTATCTTGTAGCCGGCATCATGGCCGGTCCCTTTATCTTCTCGTACATCCAGCAAGTGGATGTCGCGGCGCTGCGCTTCCTTGACGAGACGGCTCTGGCTTTTATCGCTTTCGTCGCCGGCAGCGAAATGGCGCTGGACGAACTGCGCGGGCGCTTTCGCAGCATCGGCTGGAATACCGTCATGCAAATCCTCGCCGTCTACATCGTCTGCGGCGCGGCCATTCTGCTGCTTGCCGATCACATCCCCTTTATGCGCGACTTGTCGCCGGCCGGGCGCTTCGCCGTCGCCCTGCTCAGCGGGCCCATCCTTTCGGCGCGCTCGCCTTCATCGGCCATCGCCGTCATCAACGAAATGCGCGCGCGCGGCCCCTTCACCAAGACCGTGCTCGGCGTAACCGTCGTCAAGGACGTGCTGATTGTCGTACTCTTCGCGCTGAGCTCGTCGATCGCCGCCACCACCCTGACCGGCCGCAGTTTCGACGCCAGTTTCATCCTGTTGGTCTCCTTTGAAATCCTGGCGTCCATTGGCCTGGGCCTGCTGGTGGCGCAGCTGATGTCCCTCGTATTGCGCAACCACTGGGAGGACCGGCTGAAAATCCCGCTCGTGCTGCTCATCGGATACCTCGCTTTCTTTTTCGCCGGAGAGCTGCGGCATTGGAGCCACGCCAACCTGCCCGTCGAGCTGCTTTTTGAACCGCTGCTGATCTGTTTGGTGGCCAGCTTCTGGCTGACCAATCGCTCGCCCTATCGCACCGAATTCCGGCATCTGCTGCATCAGGTGCGCACGCCGATCTTTGTCGTCTTCTTCACCCTGGTTGGCGCATCGCTCGATATCGGCATCGTGCTGCTGCTGCTGCCGATAACGCTGGCCATCTACATCACGCGTATTGTCGCACTCTTCATCGGGGCCTACCTGGGCGGCGCGGCCGCCAGCGATCCCGCCCGCTTCAAGCGCATCGCCTGGATGGGCTATATCACGCAAGCCGGCGTCGCCATTGGTCTGTCCAAAGAAGTCGCCATCGCATTCCCGCAGCTCGGCGCCGAATTCACCACCTTGCTGGTCGGCGTAATTGTCGTCAGCGAATTAACCGGACCCGTCTTCTTCAAGCAAGCCATTCGGCTGGTGGGCGAATCGCACCTGCCCAAGGACATAGAAGACGACGAGGTGCTGGATGTCGTGATCGTCGGCATCGAGAGCCAGTCGCGACAGTTGGCCGAACGTCTGCTGGCGCATGGCTGGCGCGTCAAGCTGGTGGATGTCGACCAGTCGCATGTCTCGAATGCCCCGGCCAGCGACGGGTTGCGGCATGAGCATTGGCTGCCTGAAGTTTCGGCTGCGGCGCTGCGAGAAATCCTCGAGCCCAAGACCGAGGTGGCCGTTACGCTGCTGCCTGATGACGCCCAAAGCCTGGAGCTTTGCCAGATCTTCTACGAGGACTTCGGCATCACGCGCCAGATCGCTCGCCTCAACACCTACAATCTGCTCGAGGACTTCCGCGAACTGGGCGTACACGTGCTCGACCCGGCCAACGCCATGGTGCACCTGCTGGATCACTTCGTGCGCGCGCCGCAGTTGGCGGCCATAGTCTTCGAGGACGACCCGGACCACGATGTGATACAAGTCACCATTACCGACCCCAGCATTGACGGCTTGCACCTGCGCGAGCTCATATTGCCCGATGACGTCTTGGTGATGGCTATAGTGCGGCGCGGGCATTCGATCGTGCCGCATGGTTATACCAACTTGCATCTCGAGGACGAGTTGACGCTGATCGGACCGACGGATCATCTCGAAGAGGTGGCGCTCAAGCTGGGATACTAGCTGTATAGTCTTGGATTATAATGGTACTGTTGCCAATGAGCTAAAGGAAGCATTAT
>CAZWCV010000224.1:0-4028 GCA_964632725.1 uncultured Anaerolineaceae bacterium | reverse complement strand
GTCCAGCTTCGCCGGCACCATCCTGGGCGCTTATGTGGTGGCGTTCTCGGAACAAACGGTCATGCAGTTTCTGAATTTCAACTTCGGCCTCGACCTGGCTTACAAGCCAGCCATCCCCTTTATCATCATCATCGCCGTGCTGCTGATCCGCCCGCAGGGTTTCACCGAGCTGATCAAGCGCGCCGGAGACCTGCAGCGATGATCAATATCGACATCGGCGCCACCGCTGTCGCTATCCTGACGCTCTTCGGCATCTACAGCTTGATGGCCATCAGCCTGAATCTGGAGTACGGCGTGGCCGGCGTTCCCAACTTCGGGCAAGCGCTCTTCGTGTCCATCGGCGCTTACACGGCCGGCGTCACCTATACGCGCATTCTGCCGCTGCTGGCGGGCGTGGAGAGCGTACACCCCTGCGGCCCGACGATGGGGCAAGCGCTGCAACTGCGCTCGGAAGTGATGGCGGCGCAGCCCATCGCCGGCTTCATCAACCTGGCGCTGACTTTTCTGATCGCCGCGATTATTGCGGGCGCGGTCGGGTTCGCGGTCTCTTATGTGACGCTGCGGCTGAAAGAGGAGTGGTTTCTGGCGCTGGTGCTGCTGGTCGGCGGCGAGACCGTGCGCATCGTGGTGCGCGGCGCGGACGACTTGATCTGCTCGCACAACGGCATTTCCGGCGTGGCGCAGCCTTTCTACTTTCTGGGCGACGCCCGCAGCAGTTCGGTCTTGTTCATGCTGCTGGCGCTGGCGCTGGCGCTGATCGCCTACCTCTACAGTCAGCGGCTGATACATTCGCCATTCGGGCGCATGTTGAAGGGGCTGCGCGAGAACGAAGAGGTCACGCGCGGATTGGGCAAGGGCATCTCGCTGGCGCGGGCGCAGATCATGCTGATCGGCTCGGCCATCGCGGCGGTCGGCGGCGTGCTCTTCGCGCTCAATACCGGCTTTGTCAACACCAATGACTACGTGGTTACGCTGACGCTGGATATCTGGGTCATGGTGGTGTTAGGCGGCATCGGCAATAATCGCGGCGCCTTGCTGGGCGCGGCGCTGATCGCCATCCTCGACCGCTTCACGCAGGTGGGGGCGATCGCGCTGAATATGAGCGGCTCGCCCATCGAATTCAACTACGTCCGCTTCATCGCCTTCGGGGTGATTTTGCTGCTGATGCTGCGTTATCGGCCGGGCGGGCTGCTGCCGGAGTCGCCGCTGACCACCAATGCGCACGCTGTGGCAGGACGTATCGGCGGACGCTGATGCAGCCGAATGCCGAGGGGTGGTAGCGCCATGCGAATGGACATTCTCAAAGCAACGCGGCTAAGCGAGACAGAGGCGCGGGCGCTATCAGCGTTAAACGAAGCGGTGTATCCGCCGCGGCCAGGCGCACAAGATACGCCTCGGCCGCAACGCTGGGCGAAACCGCAATGGCATATCTTGATCCGGGACGCGGATGATCAACTGGTCTCGCATGTCGGCGTCTTGACGCGAACTTGCTTATGCGATGGCGCGGAGATTCTGATCGGCGGGATCGGCGGCGTGGAAACGCACCCGGCGCAGCGCCGCAGAGGTTACGCCGGGCACGGTTTGCGGCGGGCGCTGGACTTCCTGCGAGACGAAAGGCGCGTCGACTTGTCACTCTTATTCTGTGGACCGCGCATGGTGAGTTACTATAAGCGCTTCGGCTTCGACAATTTCGCCGGGGATACCTACGTTCTTCGCGATGGCGAGAACATTCTGATGCCGCGCAGTGAAGTCATGGCGCGGCCAGCCGGGCAGGCGCTGCCCCAGTGCGCGGCGCTGGATCTTTGCGGGCTGCCCTGGTGAACGCGTCAGCAGCGAAAGGCCATTGATGACCCTGCTGGAACTCAAGAATACCCGCAAGGACTTCGGCGGTTTGCGCGCGGTGGACAATGTATCGCTGCAGATACCCGAGGGCGCCATCATCGGCTTGATCGGCCCCAACGGCTCGGGCAAAAGCACGCTGATCAACTTGATCGCCGGCAGCCAGGAACTCACGGCGGGCCGGGTTATCTTCGCCGGCGAAGACATCAGCGGCTACACGCCCGACGCCGTCTACAACAGCGGCATCGCCCGCGGCTATCAGGAGCCGTCGCTGTATTTCAAGATGACGGTGCTGGATAATGTGCTGCTGCCGGTCAAGGAGCAGCGCGGCGAAAAACCCTGGTACGCGCCGCGCTGGCGCAGCTGGCAACGCGAGGAAGCGGCGCAGGCCGAGCGCGCCATCGACGTGCTGGAGCAGGTGCAGCTGCGGCAGCATTACGACACGCTGGCGGCTGACCTGTCGGGCGGGCAGATGAAATTGCTCGAGATCGCGCGCGCGCTTATGGGCGAGCCCAAGCTGCTGCTGCTGGACGAGCCGACTGCCGGCGTGGCGCCCAAGCTGGCCTACGAGATCTTTCAGCAGATCGCCCGCCTGCGCCAAGACTACGGCATCACCTTCCTGATCGTCGAGCACCGTCTGGAGATCTTGTTCGATTTCGTCGACTATGTATACGTCATGCACCTGGGCAATCTGCTGGCGCAAGGCGCGCCGGCTGATATCGCCGAGGACGCTGCGCTGCGCGAGGTGTATTTTGGGGACTAGCGTATGACTTACCCCCACCCCCAAACCCCCTCCCCCGTGAAGAGGGAGGGGGCTTCCCAACGCGCGAACTGCTGCTCTGTTCCCCTTCCCTCCTCGTGGGGGAAGGGGCTAGGGGATGGGGGGTAAGAGAGGACATGATCCAGGTCCACAACCTAACCGCCGGCTACGGCAAGCTGGAGATTCTGCAAGAGCTCAGCCTGAGCTTCGGCGCGCGGCAATTCAGCGCGGTGCTGGGTCCCAACGGCTCGGGCAAGAGCACACTCATGAAAGCGATAATGGGCGTCAACCGCATATTCTCGGGCTCAATTCAGCTTGAGGCACGGGAACTGGCAGGCATGCCCACCGAAGCGATCTCAAGCCTGGGCCTGGCTTACGTGCCGCAGCGCGAGAATATCTTCGACGAGTTGACCGTTTTGGACAACTTAAATCTGGGCAGCCGCAGCCTGCCTCGCGACGAACGCGCGGCCGCCCTGGACGAGCTGCTGGAGCTCTTTCCCATCCTTGGCCGCCGTCAAACGCAGCGCGCCGGCTTGCTCAGCGGCGGCGAACATCAGATGCTGGCCATCGCCATCGGTTGGCTGAGCCGGCCGAGCATCATGCTGCTGGACGAGCCGAGCGCGGGGCTGGCGCCGGTAGTGGCGCTGGAGGTCTTCGGCGTCCTCAAAGCGCTGGGCCAGCAGGGCATCACGCTGATCGTGGTGGAGCAGAATGCGCGGCGAATCTTGCAGTATTGCGATCACGCTTACGTGCTGCGCGAGGGACGCCTGGCTTTCGAGGGCACGGCGGCGGAGTGCCTGGCGGACGAGGAGACGATCAAGGGCTATCTGGGGGTGCACTAGCCGCTCGGCGGCAACCAAATGGGCTTCCACATCAACGCAATACAAATTCGCTTTGGGCTATCGAATACAGAAATCTAGCAGATCAGACGATTAGCGCTTCCATCGCCTCCCGCAGTCGCCCGCTGATGCGCGCCGGCCGACGCGTCAGGCGGTCGACGAAGACATGCACGAAGTAGCCGACCGCCGCCGGCGCCTCATCGTCCGGCTTGAAGATGCCGATCTCATAGCGCACGCTGGAATTGCCCAGCTTAGCCACGCGCAGGCAGGCGTCGACGACCTCGGGGAATTGAATCGGCTTGAGGAACTGGCAGTGGGTCTCGACCGCGAAACCGACGGTGTCGCCGCTGCTGAAGTCCAGTCCGCCGGCTTCCATCAGGTAGCCGTTGATGACGGTGTCGAAGAACTCATAGTAGATGACGTTGTTGATGTGGTGGTAGACATCGTTGTCGCGCCAGCGGGTGGGGATGCGGCGGGTGAAGCGGTAGTGCTCGCGGCGTTCAAGTTTTGGGTTCATACTGCCCCCATCCCCCAGCCCCTTCCCCCAAGATGAGGGAAGGGGAGCCTTTCGCGGCGTATTTGAGCGGTTA
>CAZWCV010000223.1:0-4077 GCA_964632725.1 uncultured Anaerolineaceae bacterium | reverse complement strand
AGGGAGGGGGAGCGCGTTGAAAGACTTTGATGATATTTTATGTTTTCTGGGATTTTTCGGGATAGATTCTGGTCTTTTTTGTAACTTCACCTTTCCCTAATGCATTGGGGAAGCGTCGTAGATGGGGTAGAAAAAACTGTCCTGTCGTCAGGACGAGTCAGGGAGGGGGAGCAAACACTTGGCAAAGTCTGAAACGGTAAGACACTTGCCGGGTCACATTGCCTAAAACTTCTTGCCGCTGACTTTCTGCTTCCGTAGTGCATCATTGCCATTTGACTCTTCGGACAAGCCTTGTAGGGGCGTCTCGCCGAGACGCCCGCGCAACGTCACCCTCTTTAGCGTCAGAGCAGGTCGCGGAACTTGGGCAGCTTGCGGAAGATGATGCGGTTGGAGTCGTGGTAGCGGACAGCGCCGCGGTAGGCCGTGCGGACAAGGTAGATGATATCGTCGCCGTCAAATTGCCAGTCGACATACTGGAAGCCGGTCAGCCGGGCGGAGTCTTCCGGCGTCAGTCCGCTCTGATCGCGCATCAGCGTCTTGACAAGACGCCAGTTGACGAGGTCGGGCGAAGCGCTCAGGGACAAGATATTGCGCTGGCGCGGCCAGGCGGGGTTGGTCACGTTGTTGACCAGCGCCAGATAAAGCCCGCTGCCTTCGTCGTGGCGAATGCTGAATTTGGTTCCGCCGCCGGGAAAGTCGATGAAACCGCCCTCGGGGTCAAATGAAATGCGCGCGCCGTCGTCATAGACTTTGACGATTGCGGCGCGGTTCACCATCGGGCTGGCGTTCAGTCGCAGGATATTCCAGAGTTCGCCATCCGGCGCGACCACGATATTGCCCTCCAGCCAGCAGGGGCGCTCCGGTTGCCGCCAGTCGTCCGGAATCCAGCCGGGGTTGAAGGGGATCTTGTTGCTGATGGTCCAGTTGGCCGCGTCCAGCAGGTCGGCGTCCGCCGGCGCCGAGACGACGCAGGAATGGAAGCTGGGGCCATGCAGCGGCGGGTCGGCGTCTTCGAAGGCTTTGTAGAGTCTTCCATCCCGCTCGAGCACGGGCACGGGCGCGCAGTGATAATTCGGCGCCTGGCGGAAAGGGCCGCCGCGGAAAAGCAGTCCGCTGCTTTCGTCGGCCGGATGCGTCCAGGTGTAGCCGCCGTCGACGCTGCGCCTGATGACGATTGAGCCGTATTGCTGAGAGACGCCGAGGATGTAGACACTGCCGCGATGTGAGAACAGGCTGCTCCAGTAACAATTCATAATATGAGTGATGTTGGCCCAGCTGAGGCCGTCGTCTTCCGAGCGATAGATGCTGGTCAGGCTTTCTTCGTCTTCGTGATTTCGGGGGCAATTGGGCAAGCCGAAATAATCATGCGAGGCCAGCAGCGCGCCATCGGGCAAGCGCAGTATGCTGGGGCTGCCCAGGTAGGTCTTGCTGCGCTCGGGCTGATATTTGACTTCATGCCAGGCTAATGACACAGGCTGACCTTTCTACAAATAGTCGCGGAAGTTGCGCAGCCGGCGGAAGACGATCTGATTGGAGTCGTGGAAATTGCGCGCGCCGCGATAGGCAGTTCGCACGACATAAATCAAGTCATCGCCGTCGAATTGCCAATCGACATACTGGAAACCGGTGAGCGCGATCGAGTCTTCGGGATTCAAGCCGGTGTCGTCGCGCATCAGCGTCTTGACGATGCGCCAGTTCCAGAGGTTGTCCGAAGTGGTCAGCGACATGACATTGCGCTGGCGCATAGGGTGTCGGGCGCGATAACGCAGCGAGGCCAGGTCGCCGGCCAGCCGCTTGAGGATATCCTTGTCAGCCAGGTTGTTGACCAGGGAAAGATACTTGCCGGTCTGCGGATCGCGGCGGATTACGAACTTGGCTTTGACGCCGGGGAAGTCGATATAGCCGCTGTCGGGATCGAAGCTGAGTGTCTTGCCCTCGTCGGTGATGCGCAGGCGCGGCGCCTTCTCGTCCAGGACCGAGCCGCCTTCAAAGGTCAGGATATTCCAGAGCAACCCGTCAGGCGCGACCACAACATTGCCCTCGCGCCAGCCGGCCGGGTTGGCTTTCTCGGCGTCCCAGCCGCGCGGGATCCAGCGCTGATCGAAGGCGAGTTTGTTGCTCATTGTCCAGTTGGCCGCGTCCAGCAGGTCGGCGTCGACCGGGGCGGAAATCACGCCGGCTTGAAAGTTGCCCCAGCCGGGCGGGTCGCAATCTTCGAAGGCGCGGTAGAGGCGGCCTTTATGCGCGACGACCGGCATCGGCCCGCAGTGGTAGTTGGGCGGATCGTGATAGACGCCGCCGCTGAATAGCCAGCCGCTGGACGCGTCTTTGGGGTGCGTCCAGGTGTAGCCGCCGTCCGTGCTGCGGCGGATGACGATCGAGCCGTACTGCTGCGAGCAGCCCAGGATGTAGACCGCGCCGCGATGTAGAAACAGGCTGCTCCAGTAGCAGTTCATGATATGGGTGATATTCACCCAACTGGCGCCGTCGTCCTCGGAGCGGTAGATGCTGGTCAGGCTCTCTTCGCCCTCGTGGTTCCTGGGGCAGCCGGCCAGGCCGAAATAGTCGTGCGAGGCCAGCAGCGCGCCATCCGGGAGACGGAGGATGCTGGGGCTGCCGAGGTAGGACCGGGCGCGCTCGGGATGACATTTGATTTGTGACCATTGCATGGGCGACTCGCTTTGGATTGCTTGGATAACTTTGGGAGAAACTATTTTGGCGGACAACGTTTTATTGCCGTGCTGCGCCCCCACCCCCAAACCCCTTCCCGCCATCTCTATGGCGGGCATCCCATAAAGAGGGAGGGGGCTTAAACGCAGCGAATTCGTGGATTTGCTCCCCTTCCCCCTTAATGGGGGCAAGGGGCCGGGGGATGGGGGCTTGAATTGCCGCTTGTCGCATGAGTAACTTGGAACCTCTAGTAGATGCCGGCGGATGGACAAAAGAAAATGGGCCCGCGCCGAGACGCGAACCCATTAAAAGCCAAGCTTGCGGGCTTACTCGCTGACGTACATCTGGTCGGAGTGGCCGCTCTCAAGATGGCTGATGTAGACGACGCCTTCCACCGGCGTAAAGTTATGCAGGCGGTTGGAGCGGACGAATACTTCGGGCGCCTCGCCAACGGGGCCGATGTGGTAGATATTGCGGACGGTATTGGCGACCAGCAGCTTGCCCAGCTCAAGGTAGCGATCGGAGCCGATTTCGGTCAGCTGCCACTCGTCAACCAGCCGCATCTGCTCCTTCTGGTACTCGGGCGGCTCTTCGCCTTCTTCGCCGCCGGACAGCCACCATTGACGCCAGGCGAGCCCGCCGCCAACCGGCGTGGAATCAATGCCGTAAGGCGGACGCAGCCAGATCGGGCGCTGGTACATGTCTTTCTCGGAGACGACATCGGCGAACCAGGTCGAGGCGTGGACTTCGTTGGCCAGCAGGGCCTGCTTGAAGGCTTCGCGGGTGCTGGGGTTGATCTCGACATCGACGCCGACGGCTTCCCAGTATTCCGCGACCAGCTCGGACATGGGGATGCGGTTGATGGCGTCCCAGAGCACGATCGACAATTTCTCGCCATCCGGGCGCAGGCGCACGCCGTCATCGCCCATCGCCAGGCCCATTTCATCAAGCAATGCGTTGGCGCCGTCGGGGTCGTAGGCGGCGTAGTGGTCGCTCATCCAGTCTTCGTAGAAGGCGGACAAGGACGAGACGCCCCATTGACGCGAGACGGCCTGGCCGAAGAAAAGCACTTCGTTGATCTCATCGCGGTTGATCGCCAGCGACATGGCCTGGCGGAAGCGCAGATCGTTGAAGATTTCGTTCAAGACCGGGTCGTTGACCGTGATGTTGAACTGGTATTTGCTCATCGCGCCTTGATCGGCCGGCCAGAGTATCGTGGTGTAATCGCCCTCAGCTTCGCCTGCTTTCAGGACCGGCAGGTCGCTGACTTCGAGGTTGTAGAAGCCGTAGTCGATGGCGCCGGCCTGGACGTTGAGGATGACGACTTCGGCCTCGCCCAGCAGCAAGCGCACCTGGCGGTCGATATAGGGCAGCTGATTGCCTTCGGTGTCAACCTTGTAATAGTAG
>CAZWCV010000222.1:0-4090 GCA_964632725.1 uncultured Anaerolineaceae bacterium | reverse complement strand
GATTCCCGGCGTTGTGAAGGCGAGTTGGTAGGAGGCGGTATCAATGTCTAATGTGACGAATGATCCAGTTGCTGATATGTTGACGCGCATTCGCAATGCCTTGGTCCGCGGCAAGCCGGAAGTCATCGTGCCCAGGTCCAAAATCAAATTGGAGATCGCCCGCATCCTCAAGGAAGAGGGTTATGTTGAAGACTTTACAGTCGGCGACGAAACGCCGGTTAACCTGATCAAGGTGCAGCTGAAGTACTTCGGAACCCGCCGCGATCGCCGGCCGGTAATCACGCAGCTGCAGCGCATCAGCAAACCCGGACGCCGCGTATACCGCAAGCGCAAAGATTTGCCGATCGTGCTTAGCGGCACGGGCATCGCCATCGTGACCACGCCCAAAGGCGTCATGACGGCGCAGCAAGCGCGGCGCGACGGCGTCGGCGGCGAAGTGCTCTGCTACGTCTGGTAGTCAAAGGGGGAAGGGATATGTCACGTATAGGAAAGCAACCTGTCCCGCTGCCGGATAAAGTGTCGGCGACGATCGACCGCAACTCGGTCAAAGTAAGCGGCCCCAAAGGCGAGCTGTCGCAGGACTTCAGCCCGGAGTTGGCGATACGGCAAGAGAACGGCTCGATAATTGTTGAGCGCCCGTCAGACCTGCGGCATCATAAAGCGCTGCACGGCTTGACGCGCGCGCTGCTGGCGAATATGGTGGAAGGCGTTTCGACCGGCTTTCGCAAGACGCTGCAGATTCAAGGCGTCGGCTATCAGGCGAGCTTGCAAGGCAAGAATTTGCAGTTGCGCCTGGGGCATTCGCACCCGGTCCTTGTCGAGCCGCCGGCCGATATCACCTTTGACGTCCCGCAAGATTCGCGCGGGACCATCATCCACGTAGACGGGATCGACAAGCAGGTGGTCGGCCAGGTGGCGGCGGATATTCGCGGCTGGCGCCCGCCGGAGCCCTACAAAGGCAAGGGCGTGCGCTATCTGGGTGAATATGTCCGGCGCAAAGCTGGCAAGGCCGGCAAGCGATAAACGGTGGATTGCGCTCGCGCCGGGCAATGGTTCTGACGATACATGCTTGAGCGCGAGCTTACAGAGGCAAGGGACTTGAGAGATGGCTGATATTACCGGTCGAAAGAAATACGCCGCGCGCAAACGCCGACATCGCCGGGTGCGCAAGCGCGTCTCCGGCTCGGCGGCGCGGCCGCGGATGAACATCTACCGCAGCAACACCAACACCTTCGTGCAAGTCATAGACGATGTGGCTGGGCGAACGCTGGTCGCTTGCTCGACCATCGACAAAGAGTTGGCGCCTTCATTGGCGGACAAGAGCAAGGTCGAGGCGGCGAAGATCGTCGGCCAGACGGTCGCCGAGCGAGCCAAGGCAGCCGGCATAGACACCGTCGTATTCGACCGCGGCGGATTCAAGTATACCGGGCGCGTGGCGGCCGTGGCGCAAGGCGCTCGCGAAGCCGGCCTGCAGCTCTAGGCACGGAGGTCTTTTATGGCTGATAACAGAAGACGAGACTCGCGCAGGAACCAGGAAGAACGCGACGAATTTGACGAGCGCGTCGTCGATATCCGCCGCGTCGCCAAAGTGATCAAGGGCGGTCGGCGCTTCGCCTTCCGCACGGTCGTGGTAGTCGGCGATGGCAAAGGCAATGTGGGCATCGGCATTGGTAAAGCCCGCGCTGTGCCGGACAGCATTCGCAAGGCCGCCGAGCGGGCGCGCCGCAATATTCAAGCCGTGTCGCTGTCGGGCAATACGATTCCCTACACCGTCACGGGTCGTCACGGAGGGGCGCGCGTGCTGCTCAAACCGGCGGCGCCCGGCACCGGTGTAATCGCCGGCGGCGGCGTGCGCGCTGTCCTGGAGGTTGTGGGTGTCCGCAACATTTTGACCAAGAGCCAGGGCAGCGCCAACTTGCTGAATGTCACCATGGCCACGCTGGATGCGCTCAAGCAGTTGCGCAGCGCCGAACTCCTGGCGGAGATGCGCGGCAAGCCCGTGCGCGAAGTGGCGCCGGTCTGGGAGCGCCGCGCCGAGCGAGGAGGCGAGCATGCCTGAGCCAAGCGGCAAGCTGCTCAAAGTGACGCTGGTCAAGAGCCCCATCGGCTACAATAGCCGCCAAAAAGCCACGGTCAAATCGCTGGGTTTGCGCCGTATGCGCCAGAGTGTGCTGATCGGCGACGCGCCCCAGATTCGCGGCATGATCGCCAAGGTCGGTCACCTGGTGACGGTCGAAGAAGTTACAGAGGTCGACAATGAAACTGCATGACTTGAAGCCTGACGCGGGATCAAAGCGCAAGCGCAAACGCGTCGGTCGCGGCATTTCCGCTGGCGGCGGCAAGACTGCCGGCCGCGGGCATAAAGGGCAGGGCGCGCGCAGCGGCGGCGGCAAGGGTCCCTATTTTGAGGGCGGTCAGTTGCCCCTGGTGCGGCGGCTGCCATTTAAGCGCGGCTTCACCAACATATTCGCCATCGAATATCAAGAAGTGAATGTGGACATGCTGGAAGCGCGCTTCAGCGACGGCGCGGTCGTGAATGGCGCGTCGCTGGCCGAAGCCGGGCTCGTTCGCAAGGCCAACGCTCCGATCAAGGTGCTGGGGCGCGGCGAGCTGAGCAAGACGCTGGAAGTTCACGCCAATAAGTTCACCAAGAGCGCCGCAGGCAAGATTGAAGGCGCCGGCGGCAGTGTCAACCGGCATGCGCTGAAAGTCACAGGCGCCCGCGCAACGGTGAAGCGGATGCGCAAGGTCGATATGGAACGGCTGTTTGGCGACGGCGACTGATTGCTGTCCGTCGCTCGGTCCTCGCGCGCCGCGACGCCCGCGCGCTAAGCTGCGTATAAGCGTTGAAGCATGCGTCGGCTTGCAGCGCCGCGATTGCGACGGGACGCCACAAGGGATAGGGATTTGGTCTTATGATTCAAGCATTGCGTAACGCCTGGCGTCTGCCGGATGTGCGGAACAAACTGCTGTTTACGCTATTCATTCTGATCGTCTATCAATTCGCCGCGCATGTGCCGGTGGTTGGCGTCGACAGGAATGTGCTGCGGCAGGTTTTCGAAAGCGGCAGCAGTGCGGGCAATCTCATTCAAGTGATGAACTTGCTGTCCGGCGGCGCGGTGGCTAATTTCAGCGTGATAGCAAACGGGGTTTATCCCTATATCACCGCATCGATTATCTTCCAGCTGCTGGTGCCGATTGTGCCGGCGCTTGAGCGCATCCAGCGCGAGCCGGGCGGACAAGAGAAGATCCAGCGCTATACCTACTATGTCGCCATCCCCATGGCGGTCTTGCAGGCGCTGGGCCAAATCAGCATCTTCAATCTGGCCACCGGCACCGGCGCCGAGATCATACCCGGCTTCGGCTTCGGCATCGGCAGCAATCTGCTGCTAACCGTGTCGGTGTTGACGACCATGACGGCCGGCACCATGTTCGCCATTTGGCTGGGCGAGCTGATTACCGAGCAAGGCATCGGCAACGGTATTTCGATCATCATCTTCGCTGGCATCGTGGCGCAAGCGCCGCAAAACCTGATACGTTTGCTGACGCAGCAGCCCGACCGCAGCATCTACAACCTGGTTCTCTTCGTCGTTATCACTGTGCTGAGCGTCCTGGCGGTTGTCATCATACAGGAAGGCGTGCGCCGGATCCCGGTGCAGTACGGCCGCCGGGTGCGCGGCAATCGCCAGTTCGCGCAGCAGGACAGCTTCATACCGCTGCGCGTCAACCCGGTTGGCATGATCCCGCTGATTTTCGCCCAGTCGATCATCACATTCCCGGCCATCATCGCCAGCCTCTTCCCGCCGGGCGCGGTCGGCAACACCATTCAGACCACCTTTGGCAATCAGCAGGGCTTGCTCTATTGGGGCACCTTTTTCCTGATGACGGTGGGCTTCACCTTTTTCTACGCCGAAGTCATGGTGGGCAATCAGAACCTGGCCGAGACGCTTCAGCGCAACGGCGGATTCATTCCGGGCATCCGCCCCGGCAAGCGCACCGAAGACTATATCAAGACGACAACGCGGCGCATCACCTTCGTCGGCGCCTTCTTCCTGGGCCACCTGGACGACCGGATCGGCGGGAAGCGGAC
>CAZWCV010000221.1:0-4127 GCA_964632725.1 uncultured Anaerolineaceae bacterium | reverse complement strand
GCAGGAAGCGCGCAGCGTCGCCATGATGTCGCATCCGAATATCGTCACCGTTCACGATGTCGGCAACGACGGCGCCACCTACTACATCGTGATGGAGATGATAGAAGGCGACGATCTCAAGAAGCTGATCAAAACGCGCGGCGCCCTGCCCTTCGACAGAGCGCTCAAGCTTGCCATACAGATTTGCGCCGGGCTGGGATTCGCCCATCGCTCCCAGCTTGTTCACGCCGATGTCAAACCGCAGAATATCCTGATCAATCGCGAGGGCATTGTCAAGATCACAGACTTCGGTATCGCGCAGGCTTATACCGATACCATGCCGCAGACGCGCAGTGAAGTCGTTTGGGGCAGCCCTCACTATTTTGCGCCGGAGCAGGCGCGCGGGGAAAAGCCCTCGCCGGCGTCGGATGTCTATTCCATCGGCGTCGTCCTTTTCGAAATGTTCACCGGGCGCTTGCCCTTTGTCGGCCCTACGCAGCGCGACCTGGCTTTGGCGCATATTCAGGCGGAAGTCCCGCGAGCAATTGAGTTGAACCCGGACCTGCCAATCGAGCTGAGCAACGTCATCTACAAAGTCATGAGCAAACGCCCCAACGACCGTTACAAACACGCCGATCAACTGGGGCATATCTTGCAGCAGGTGCGCGAGCGCCGGCGCGGCCCAGCGCAGCAGACGGCCGCCGGGCGCATGGCGCCGCCTACCCTTGCCGGTCAACAGCCCGCCCCAAGAAGTCGACAGCCGCTTGCGCCGGCAGCGCCAATTTACAGCCGGCCCGCCGCTCCCGTTTCAGCCGCGCCCGCGCCGCATGCCCCGCGCCGCGCCGCCCCGCAGCAGCCACTGGCAATGAGCGGAGAGCGCCCGAACGAAGGCGGCGCCCCGGCCACGCCCAACCCGCCAAGCCCGCTTTTCAATCGAGATGGAACGATCAACGTCGACGCCACCGGCGGTTACTCAGGACCCTTCCTGCCGCAGCGCCAAGCCAAAGGCGAAAGCGCCGATATTGTAACCATATTGCTGGTGATACTGGCCTTTCTGGCCGTGGCCGGATTGGCGCCGCTATACCTGCTGGGCGTCTTCCCGCTGATTTGACGGCGTACGCAGCCTGAATTCGTCGGCCAGCCGTTCGCTGCTCATGTGAATCAGCACCCTTCGGCCGCCCGGAGAGGACAAGGGATTGGGGCAACGCTCGAGCTGCGCAATCAGCGAACGCATTTCGTCGGTCGTCATGACTTGCCCTGAACGTACGGCGATGACCCGGGCCAGCGCAATGATTACGTCGTTAAGTTGAGGCTCGCTGCCGCGCAGCCCTTCCAGCATACCCGTCATGAGTTCATCCAGATTACGGCCGGCGGCAGCTTCGGGCAGCGCGCGGCACGCGTAGGCGTTCGGCCCAAATTGCTCTATCTCAAAACCGAGCGCCGCCAATTGAGGCTCAAGCTTCTCCAACCATCGGGCATCGTCCGGCGAGAGCAAAACTGTCCGGGTTTCCGCCAGGCTGACTCTGGCGATTCGCTCTTCGGCGTGGTCCTCGCTCAGCTGCTGGAAAACCACCCGTTCGTGCGCCGCATTCTGATCAACCAGATAGAGGCCGGCGGGGCCCTCGGCGACAATATAGGCGGCGCCAACCTGCCCCACCACCCGCAGAATTGGCAAGGTGCGCGGTCTTGCGGACGGCTCGGCCAGTTCCGGTATGTATTGCGCACCAGACTCGTCTACGAGGATGTCGCCGCTATCGGGCCGCCACCTCGTTTTTAGCGGCTGGTAATGAAGGTGCTGATCGGTAAAACCGCTGGAGGTCCAATGGTTGTCGGCAGCCTCTCCCTGCGCCGGATCCTGAATCGCCCCTCGCACCGCGCGCTGCACGGCAACAAACACTTGTTGCGGATCGCGAAAACGAACCTCGGCTTTTGTCGGGTGCACATTGACATCGACGAAATCAGGCGGCGTCGTGATCAACAACACAGCCAGCGGGAAACTGCGCTCCTTTAACAGACCATGATAGGCCTGGATGACGGCGTGCGTCAGCGAACTGTCCTGTATTGCGCGGCCGTTGACGAACAAGATGATGCGGTCGCGCCGCGCTCGACTCAGCGCCAGGTTGGACGTGAATCCACTTACCTTGATAGCCACTCGTCCCTGGCCAGCGCGCTCTTGCACGTCGACCGCGACCATGTTCTTGTATTCGCGCAGGCCGAAGGCTTTCGCCACCACATCAGCCAGTTGGCCGCCGCCCGATGAGCGAAAGCGCTCGCGGTCATCCTGGATCAGAACAAAGGCGACCCCTGGATAGGCCATGGCGTAACGCGCCACCACCCAATGAACATGCCGCTTTTCTGTGGCGTCGCTCTGCAGAAACTTCAAACGGGCCGGCGTGTTGTAAAACAGATTCTCGATGGTCACGACCGTGCCGGCCGGCGCGCCGATCGCCTGGCGCCGCGCGTCGCCGTCGCTGGCGCCGGATGTGAAACGCACGCCCATGGATTCATCGCGATGTCGCGTGACCAGGGTGATATTGCTCACCGCGGCCAGACTCGACAGCGCTTCGCCTCGGAAGCCCAGCGTTTGCAGCGCGCTCAGCTCCTCGGCAGCGCGCAGCTTGCTGGTGGCGTGCCGCTTTAACGCCAGCTCAATCTCGGCCGGGCGGATGCCAGAGCCGTTGTCGCTGACACGAAGCAAGCGCCGCCCGCCGCCGCCCGTCTCTATGTGGACAGATGTTGCGCCGGCGTCGATCGCGTTCTCGATGAGTTCCTTCACGGCTGAGGCGGGCCGCTCGACAGCTTCCCCGGCCGCGATCCTGGCGACTACCGCGTCCGCCAGTACCTGAATCGACATATTACTTCCGGTTCCTAAAGTTTCGTTACGAAGCATAACGAGTATAACAGAAGCTGGCGCCGGCGGCGGACGAGATTCCAACCTTGAATGCGGCGCATCCAGCTGTTATACTGCGCCTGCGATTTGCGCCACCCTAGCTCAATTGGCAGAGCGATCGCTTCGTAAGCGATAGGTTATGGGTTCAAGTCCCATGGGTGGCTCAGATATTGAGAGCCAAGCGCAGGGTAATACTAACTTAATAGCAAATGCTCTGATCGGGAAGAGTAAGCGGTCAAGGCTGCGTCAGAGAGTGCGAGACCATGGCTGAAAGCTCGCTCGCGGACCTCCGCTGAAAGTCGCCCGGGAGCTGCTCGAAAGAACGCGTCAGCTAGTAGAATCGAGCCGGTTTACGCCCGTCATCGCGTCTCAAGCGCAGTGGACCAGCGTCCGCTGAAACAAGGTGGTACCGCGGAAGTCAGCCTTTCGTCCTTGTACAGGATGGAAGGCTTTTTGTTGTGTGAGAGGAGAATCCCCCGATGAAAGCAGCTGCAGAATCCAACATGCCGCGCAACTTCATATTCAAAGACGCCGAGCCGCGCCTGTACGACTGGTGGGCGCGCAATGGCTATTTTAAGCCGGAAGCAGCCGGCGACAATGCTGAGCCATTTGTCATCAGCATGCCGCCGCCGAATGTCACCGGCAGCCTGCATATCGGGCATGCCCTCTTCACCGCGCTGGAAGACTTGATAATCCGCTACGAGCGGATGCGCGGCAAAGCCGCCTTGTGGTTGCCGGGCACGGACCACGCCGGCATCGCGACGCAATTGCAAGTGGAGAACTTGCTGCGCGAAGAGGGGACCAGCCGCGAGGAGGTCGGCTATGAAGAATTCTTGCATCGCACTTGGCAGTGGAAAGAAGAATATGGCGGCGAGATCATCAGCCAGTTGCGGCGCTTGGGCGCCAGTTGCGATTGGGATCGCGAGCGCTTCACCCTCGATGACGGCTTATCGCAGGCGGTTCTGCAAGCCTTCGTGACCCTCTGGGAACAGGGACTGATCTATCGGGGACCGCGGCTGGTCAACTGGAGCCCGGGTTTGCAGACAGCCGTCTCCGATCTGGAGGTCGAAAGCAGCGAGGAGGTTGTCACGCTCTATTACTTCCGCTACACGGTCGAAGGCGGCGAGCATTTGCCGGTCGCCACCACCCGGCCGGAGACCATCCTCGGCGATACAGCCGTGGCCGTTCACCCCGCCGACGAACGCTACCGGCATTTGATCGGCAGGCAGGCTTTTGTGCCGATCCTCGGGCGGGCGAT
>CAZWCV010000220.1:0-4184 GCA_964632725.1 uncultured Anaerolineaceae bacterium | reverse complement strand
CTTCGAGCTGACCCTGGCCACCGGCGCGCTGGCGCTCTACGAGTTTTCCGGCGTTGGCGGCGCGCTGCTGGGCGGCACGCTCAGCGATCGCTTTGGCCGCCGCAAAATGGTGGCGGGCGCGGCCACCGGCTCGGCGCTGCTGATGCTGATCTTCGTGCATGTCGAGGGCGCGCTGATGGTTCCGCTGCTCATCGGACTGGGTTTCACGGCGCTTTCGGTGTCGCCGGTATTTCTGGCGCTGGTGCAAGACCAACTGCCCGACAACCGCGCCACGGCCAACGGCGTCTTCATGTTCTACGCCTTCGGCGTGCGGGCGATCAACGTGATTATGGTGGGCGCGCTGGGCGATGCGCTGGGCTTGCAGAACGCCTTCATCGCCGCGGCGCTGATTTCGCTGCTCAGCCTGCCGGTCATCGCGACCCTGCCAGCCACGCCGCCGGTCGCTCACGAAGACCTCTAGCGCGCGGGTGGATTAGCCGCCCACTCCGCCAGCAGCGCTTCCAATTCCGCTTCGCCGTCGACCAACTTCACGAAGCCGTCGGCCGCGCGCAAGACGCCGTCTGCCATGCCTTCGACCTCGACGGCGGGCAGGCCGATGACAGCGGCGCGGCCGGTCAGGCGCGCCTGGGTCACGCGGGCGAAGCTGCGGACATGGGCAGCGGCGCCGGCTGGAAGCGTCCGACGTGCGCTGCCGCGCAGGTCGATGACGCTGTCGACAGGTTGCTCAGCCTGCATCAAGGTGAAGGCCGCAGCCCGCACCGCCTGATGGTAGTCTTTCCAGTTCCAGTCGCCGTCGGCGATATAGCAGATAGCGCGCCTGGTCTCGTCGCGCCACTCGAAGCGAAACGGCATCGGCGCATTCCTTTGGTTTACAAGTTTCAGATATTGTAGCAAAGGGCGAGCCGGCGGGTCCTCCGTATGTCCTAGTCGCAATCGCCGTTGGTCGTCACGTAATGAGCGCTGATCCAGCCTGTGTTGCCAAGGTACATGACCTGATACCAGTTCTCTGTACGGGCGATGGCGTGGCTCGCGCCCATGTAAGGGCTGAGGATAGGGCCTGCGGGCCGGCGGCGGAAGTTAAGCACGGTGCGGGAAGATACGATGCAATCATCAAGCGCGCGCGCGGAATCGAGGCTGTCGGCGACCAGGTGGGGATTAGGCGTGGCGGTGCTGGCTGGCAATACGGTCGGCGTGGGCGTTAAGGCGGCGGGCATCAAGACGACTGTACCGGCGCGGTCAAGGCGGGCGCATGTGTGGCCGTCCGGCGATTGCGAAGCATCGAGCCAGACAAGTTGGCGCGGACTGAAGGCGGCGTCCAGCAATAGCGGGCTGCCTGCGGCTGCGAAACAGATTTGAGCGTCTACGCCAAGCGGGCCCCAGACATCGATTGCTTGGATGGCGGCGGCTCTGACGGCGGGATCGCTGATGGCGGGGCCGGATACCGCGCGCATGATGATCCAAGGCGTGTCGCTTTGGACGGAAGCGCCGGGCGGTAGCTGCGAGTGGTCTTGAGTCGGGATTGGCAGGGGAACAGGCGTTGGCGTCTTGGCGGCTCTCCTGGCTGCAGAATCTTGCGGGCCGGTGAAGGTGAAGGAAATAAAGCCGCTGTTCCAGGTTGGTACATTGAACCCTGTCCCTTGGGATATGAAAAGATTGAATTGATAAGTACTCCCGATTGAGCAACATCCGCCAATGCGATTAAAGTTGTAAGATGTGGTTCCAGAAGGGAGATCCACGTCTGCTTCGCCGCCGTTTGGAAATAGAAAGGCTATACCGACTGGTCGAGATCCGCTGAAAGTTCCCAAGTTCGTCCACGAGAGAATACCGGTGCTGGGGTCTACGCTATAAGTGGCGCTGATAACTAGGGTATTTTGCGCCAGCGCGGGCGCGGCGGAAAGTGTCAGGAGGAGAAGGAGGCAAAGAAGCGGGAGATAGTCTCGGAGACGCCTGGATAATCTCGCCCCCACCCCCGAATATCTGTTCTAATTTTGGCGAGGCGCATGAAGGCGGCTGTCTTCATGCTCTGGCGGCTGCTGGCCATCATCTGTCTCTCGTTTCGCGCACTATGAAACTTCAATGCCCAATACCATACACTGCCTGTACCCATTTGTCAAAAGACATTTCTCTATGCTAAGTGTTTCGTATGTTTCCAAATAATAGCTGGCGGCGCTGGCGTGGTCTTGCCGCGAAATCGGCGCTATGCCACAATGCGGGTACACTCGAATCAGTGGGCCGCTGTCCGAAATTGGCTGCGAAGATATGGACTTACGATTTCGCCTGATGCTCTTGACCCTGGTCGGTCTGGTCGCGGTCGCGGTCTGGACCTTTCCCAGCTGGCGCGGCTACTTCCGTCAACGCGGAGAGAACGACGCCTTCCCCGGCCTGGAAATCGACCTGCAGGACGAATTCCTGGCGCTGCCGCGGGCCGAGCGCGAGGCGCTGCTGGATATGCGCGAGCGCAGCCCGAATATGGCGCTGGAGATGGTGCTGGTCGCCATCGCTGATGACGAGCTGGCGCCCCGGGATGAAAGCGCCGAAGCCGTCAAAGACGCGCGCGCCCTGGTCAGCGGCGAGTTTCAAGAGCTTGACGCGCTGCATTGGGGCGCGGGCACAGCCACCATCTACGAGCTGCCGGATAGCCGGCGCATTCTGCGCTTCGAAGACTTCGTTTCCGCGCCGGGCAGCAACGTACGCGTTTACCTGGCCCGCGACCCGCAGCCGCTGAGCGCGCTGCAATTGGAGGGCGCATCGCTGGACCTGGGGCGTCTGAAAGGCAATGTTGGCGATCAGAATTACTTCCTGCCCGATGATCACGATCTGAGCTTTTACCAGTCGGCGGTGGTCTTCTGCGTGCGCTTTAATACCACGATTACAGTCGCTCGCCTGCGCTGAGGCTCGGTATGCCGCTGATGAATAAACAAGAGCTTCTGCTGTTGCCGCTGCTGTGCTGCGCCTGTATTCTCGCGGGCATCGTTGCGCCCAGGACCAGCCGGGCCATCGGCAAGCCCACGCCCACACCCGCCCCGACCGCTCTGCCGGAAGACTTCGATATTGACCTCGCTTTGGAAGATTTGCTGCGGCTGCTGGAAGAACAAGCCTGGGATGATGCCATCGCCTTTGCCGACGGCATCCTGCAATCGGAAGAAGAATCGTGGAAGGCGCGCTATTATCGCGGCTTCGCCTACGAGCAACAGGAAAAGCTCGACCAGGCGCTGAGCGACTACGACGCCGTACTGCAGATCCGGCCCTGGGACAGCAGCTTCTGGCGACTGCGCGGCGAGCTGGCGCTAAAGCAGAGCGACCCTCGGCAGGCGCGAGACGACTTCAAGCGCTCGTTATATTACAACCCGCGCGCGTATCAAACTTATATCAGCCTGGCAGACTTGCACGAGCGGGATGTGAATCCGGCCATCCGCGACTTGTACCAGGCGATCGCCCGGGCGCGCAGGCAGCATACCCAGGGCGGCAGCAGCCGCGCCTTTGATACGCTTTCTGAGGTGATTGACGGCTTCGAGCGAGGGTCCACTCCCTCCGAGCTGGGCTACGCCTATTTCACGCGCGCCAGCGTCTTGAAAAGCGAGGACAAGCTGGACGAGGCGCTCGACGACCTGGCGCTTGCGCTGGAGCTGCAGCCGGATATGCAAGATTATTACCTGGCGCGCGGCATCATCCATGCCGAGACGGAGCAACCGCAGTTGGCCGGCGCCGACTTCTTCCAGCGCATGACGCTGCTGGAGCGGGAGACTCTGGATCTGGCGCTTGACTTCGGCGATACCGTCACCGTGGAGATGGCGCAGGGCCTGGTGGCGCGTCTGCGTTTCGCCGGCGTGGCGGGCCGGCGGGTCACGCTGGCGGCGCGGGACTATCTGGGCGCGGGCGTCGATCCGCTGCTGGCGCTGCTCGATATCAACGGCGCTCCGCTCACTGGCGACGATGATGGCGGCGGCCAGCTGGACGCGCTGATCAGCGGCTACGAATTGCCGGAGGACGGGGAGTATACAGTGGTCCTCAGCCACGCCAATGGCGGTTACGAGGGAATGATCCGCGTCAGTCTGCGCTGAAAGCAAACAGTGAAATAAAAAGCGCCGGCCCGAGAAGATGAGTCAGGAAACCGCAAGACACCCAGATGTTTTCCTTAGTGCTGCTGCCGTTAAGCCCTGACACGGTTCGGAATTTTCTGCCGC
>CAZWCV010000219.1:0-4285 GCA_964632725.1 uncultured Anaerolineaceae bacterium | reverse complement strand
GGGGAAGGGTCGGGGATGGGGTAGAAAAAACTGTCCTGTCTTCAGCGAAGCATCAGGGAGGGGGAGCGCTCTGAGCGAGGCCCATACCGCTAGTCTCCACGCTTGAGAATCAGCGCGCCCAGCGGCGGCAGGCGTAAATTGATGCTGCAAGGCAAGCCGTGGCTGGCGATTCCCTGGCTGTCGACGCCGCCCAGATTGCCGACATTGCTGCCACCGTACATGGCGGCATCGCTATTCAGTGCTTCGCGGTAGAATCCGGGCGCTGGTACGCCGATACGGTAATTCTCTCGCACCACCGGCGTGCAGTTTAGCGCGATGATGAGGAAGTCGTCCTTGTCTTCGGCGTAGCGGATATAGCTGTAAACGCTGTAATCGGCATCGTTGGCCTCGATCCAGCGGAAGCCCTCCGGCTCAAAGTCGAGTTGCCAAAGCGCCGGCTGCTCGCGATAAAAGTGATTTAGATCGCGCGTCCAGGCTTGCGTCTGCTGGTGTTTTTCGTAGCCGAGCAGATGCCAGTCCAGGCTGCGCGCTTCGCTCCATTCGCTGAATTGCGCGATTTCGTTGCCCATGAAGTTGAGTACTTTGCCGACTTGCGTGTACTGGTAGGCGAAGAGCAGGCGCAGGCCAGCGAACTTCTGCCAATAGTCGCCGGGCATCTTCCCGATCAGCGAACCCTTCATGTGCACAACCTCATCGTGCGAGAGCGGCAGCACAAAGTTTTCGCTGAATGCGTAGAGGCTGGCGAAAGTTATCTGGTGATGATGAAAGCGGCGATGTACCGGATCCAGCTGCATGTACTTCAGCGTGTCGTGCATCCAGCCCATATTCCACTTTAGCGTGAAACCCAGGCCGCCGACATAAGTCGGATGCGAGACCATGGCCCAGGAGGTCGACTCCTCGGCGATGGTGACGGCGCCCGGCGCCTCGGAATGCGCCAGCTGGTTGAATTCGCGCAGGAAGGCCAGCGCGCCCAGATTCTCATGGCTGCCGTATTCGTTTGGAATCCAGTCACCCTGCTCGCGCGAAAAGTTGAGGTAAATCATCGACGACACGGCATCCACGCGCAGGCCGTCGATATGGTACTTTTTCAGCCAAAACAGCGCGTTGGCCAGCAAAAAGTTGCGCACCTCATTGCGGGCGTAATTGAAGATCATCGTGCCCCAGTCGGGATGCTCGCCCTGGCGCGGATCTTCGTGGCTGTAGAGGTGTGTGCCATCGAAGTAGTTCAAGCCATGCCCGTCTTTGGGGAAGTGGGCCGGCACCCAGTCCAGGATGACGGCGATATTGTGCTGGTGGCAGCGGTCGATCAGATGCATAAAATCTTCAGGCGACCCGAAGCGACTGGTCGGCGCGTAATAACCGGTGACCTGATAACCCCAGGACGCGTCCAGCGGGTGTTCCGCGACCGGCAGCAATTCCAGGTGCGTATAGCCCATGGCCCTCAAGTAGTCCGGCAGCGCTTCCGCCAGCTCGCGGTACGTCAGATAGTCGCCGTCCTCGTTGCGCTTCCAGGAGCCCAAATGCAATTCGTAGATATTCATCGGCTGCCGCAGGGGATCGCGCTTGGCCCGCGCCGCCATCCAGTCGCTGTCATTCCACTGGTAGCGCTCGAGGTCGTACACAATCGAAGCCGTGTGCGGCCGCAGCTCATGAAAGAAGCCGTAGGGGTCGGACTTGGCCGCGCGGTAGCCCTGATTATGCGAGCGGACTTCGTATTTGTAGCGCGCGCCCGCTTCCAGTCCGGGCACGAATATCTCCCAGATGCCGGAGTCGTTTTGGTTTTCCATGGCGTGAGTGCGCGCGTCCCAGCGGTTGAAGTCGCCGATTAGCGCGACCCGGTAACAATTAGGCGCCCAGACGGCGAAATTGACGCCCGTCACCCCGTCAATGGTGCGCAAATGCGCGCCCAGCCGGTGGTAGATTTCGCGATGCTCGCCCTGGCTGAACAGGTAGACATCATAATCTGTCAGCAGCGGCGGATAGATGTAAGGATCGCCGAAGACTTCCGGCTGCTCGTCGATGGCGACGGCTTCAAAATGATAGGTGGCGTCGGCCCAGGACGCATCCAGCTCGGCGACAAACAGGCCCTCTTCATGCAGTATGCCCATCGGCGCGCGTTGTCCGCTAGCGGCGTTGACAACTGTGACGCGCTTCGCCCAGGGCCGAAAGGCGCGGATGGATACCTCGTCGCCTAGCTGGCGCCGGCCCAATATACTGGATGGCGCGCCGATTTCGCCTTTGACCAAGGCGTCAATCGCGTCCGGATGTATCGATAGCGCCATAAAATGTCCTCGTCGGCTGCCGCGGTATTATAGCCGCTTTCGCTCGAAATCGAAGTGCACTGCTTCGCTTCAAGTATTGGCATCCCACAGGCGCGAACTCTAGCAATGGCATGTCACGAAAAAATTGCCAAAGAGTACACCGAGAAAAAGAGAGGACTCCGAGTAAAGCGGACTCTCCATTGTATGGCAGCTAGAGTTTTTCAAAGCGGCGTGAATGCGCGAGCAATGAATCGAAATTAAAACCTCTGTGTCCTCAAAATTACTCGGTGTACTCTGTGGCAAAGTGTATGTAGTTTCATTCGTAAAGGACGCAACCAATAATGCGGCTTGCTTGAACCGGGCCGCAGCTTATGTTACCATAGAAAATATATTCTATAGGTCGTTCTTGAAGTCTGTAGCTCCCTTTGGCGACATAGCGAATCATGCGAGCCAAGACACGAAAGATTCTTCACCTCGATTTGGACGCCTTCTTCTGCGCGGTTGAGGAGCAGTTGAATCCCGAGCTGCGCGGCAAAGCCATCGCGGTCGGCGGCAAGCCTGACGAGCGGGGTGTGGTGGCGTCGGCGTCTTACCCGGCGCGCCAGTACGGCGTCCGCTCGGCCATGCCAATGGCCCAGGCCATCCGCCTGTGCCCGCATCTTGTCGTGGTCGGTCAAACGCGCGGGGCGTATAGCGAGCGCTCGCGGGCGGTCATGGAGATCTTGCGCGATACGGCGCCCGATGTCGAGCCGCTCTCGATAGACGAGGCATTCCTCGATGTTACCATTCTGCCCGATCCCATCGAAATTATCGCGCGTGATTTGCAGCGGCGCATCCACCGCGAGTTGGACTTGCCCTGTTCGCTGGGCGGCGCGACCAACAAGCTGGTGGCGAAAACAGCCAACACGGTTGGGAAGGCACGGGGGCAGAAAGACAAACCGCCCAACACCATCACCATCGTCCCGGCGGGCGAGGAGGCGGCTTTCATGGCGCCATTGCCTTTGCGGCAGCTCTGGGGTGTTGGCCCGAAAAACGCGGAGACGCTGGGCAAGCTCGGGCTGTCGACGATCGGCGATGTCGCGAGTTGGCCAGAAGAGGCGTTAACGCGGCGCCTGGGCAAACTCGGCGGCGATGTCTGGCGGCGCGCGCAGGGCATCGACCACCGCCCGGTGCTGGGCGGCCAATCGGCCAAATCAATCAGTAAGGAAGTCACTTTCGCCAAGGACGTAGCGGACGAAGCCGAGCTTAAGCTGACCCTGCGCCGGCTGTCCGATGGCGTGGGGCGGCAGGCGCGTAAAGCCGGTTTAGCCGGCGCCACGGTCAAGATCAAGATGCGCTGGACGGATTTTTCCACTCTGAGCCGGCAGACGACGCTCAACCAGCCGACGGATCGCGACGGCGAGATATTCGAATGCGCGCGCGACTTGTTCGAGCAGTCCTGGAAAGAGGGCCGGCCGGTCCGGCTGCTGGGCGTCGGGCTCAGCGGATTCGGGCAGACTGCGCGGCAATTGGGCTTGTGGCTGGATACGCGCGACGAAACTCAGGAAGAAGAATTGCTGGGCGCGCTGGACCGCTTGCGCGACAAATATGGCGAGCTTATGATCCGGCGCGCCAGCGACCTGCATCACCGTCCGCACGAGGACAACAAGCGCTGAACGCAGTCTTGTACCGCCTATACCAGCGTGAAAAGCTGGTGGTAGACGCCTTCCAGATCCAGCAGTTCTTGATGGCTGCCCATTTCGATGATCTTGCCGTGATCCATCACTACAATGATGTCGGCCGAGGTTATGGTGCTCAGCCGGTGCGCGATGACGAAGCTGGTGCGGCCCTCCAGCAGGTGTTCCAGGGCCCGCTGAATTTGCCGCTCGGTCTGTGTGTCGATGTTGCTGGTGGCTTCGTCCAGAATGAGCACGCGTGGGTCGGCCAGCAAGGCGCGGGCGAAAGCCAGCAACTGACGCTGACCGGTAGAGAGCAGGGCGCCGCCCTCCATAATTTCGGACAAATAGCCGTCCGGCATATCGACG
>CAZWCV010000218.1:0-4421 GCA_964632725.1 uncultured Anaerolineaceae bacterium | reverse complement strand
AACGTCGAAGCGATCAAGCTGCCACTGGCTCTCCTTGAGCTGCTTCTGCTGGATATAAGCGTGGTACCAGGGGTAGTGCGCGCTGGGCAGCTGGCACATGGCGTGCGCCCAGGTCTCGAAGAGGAAGCCCTCGTCCAGCAGGGCGTCGAGCTGGGCCGGGTCGTAAAGCCCGGCGCGGGCCAGCATCACCAGGTAGTGGCTGCGCGCCACCACGCTGATGGAGTCCAGCTGCAGCAAGCCGATGCGCTCGATGATGCGCTTGAGCTGGGCAGGGTCGGCGGATGGCGGACGCTGGTGCAAACCCTGCTTGTAGACGCTCAGGCGCTTGACGTGGTCGCGGGTTGCGGGGATGGCTGTGGGCATGGTGCGGAGTGTAGCATGGGCGATTTGATTTCACCACAGAGGCGCAGAGGGCACAGAGGAACCTTTGCCAGTTTGCCGCCGGGAGAAATGTCTTTTCGGCGATTTGTCAATTTGAAGCTCGCGGGTGTTCAGTTCTTACGGCGCACGTTGCATTCAGGGTAGCATGGGTGAGGGCGGGATGGGCGACTGTATGGTCGCGCATAGGGTCAGATTCCGAGCAATAGCGGTTGTACGCAGCCGTATCGGCCTGTGATTGATTGTTTACCAATTGCCGTGCTATGATTCACTTGAGGGAACTGGCAGTCCATTGGCGAAGAGAGCCGCCGTGTTCAAGCAGATCAGCATGAAAAACTTCAAGTCCTGGCGCGACACTGGCCCAGTGCGTATGGCGCCGCTGACGGGATTCTTCGGCGCGAACAGTTCGGGTAAGAGTAGCTTGTTGCAGATGCTGCTGCTACTCAAGCAGACGGCGGAGTCGAATGACCGGAATCTGGTGCTCAAGACTGGCAGTATACAAGAAGGTTATGTCAATTTGGGCACTGCTCATGAAATCACTTTTGGTAGTGAGAATAAGCTCTCGCTTGGAATCGTGTGGGAATTCGATCGGTACTTGCCGGTTGTTTTCGCTGAAGACGACGAAGACGTAACGTTGCCTGAATTTGAATTCGAGACCAAAATCCATGCCGAAGAACAGAAAGTGTATGTCGAATCGCTACGCTATCAATACGGCGACAGCTTTTCGGCGGTTTTGGCTCGCAAGCCCAACAATCATTACGCTATACGTGTTCTCGTGCGAGGTATTGAACCACGTAGACCGCAGAGCCGCCCACGTGTATACATGAAGCCAGTGAAATGCTATGGCTTTTCCTACGAAGCCGTGGAGTATTATCGTGATGCAGACTATCTGCAGCAGCTTGAGTTCGAATTTGAATGGCTCTTTAATCAGCTTTTCTACCTCGGTCCATTACGTGAGTATCCTCGCCGTCAATACACGTGGGGAGGAGAGCGGCCGACAAATGTTGGTTTGAAGGGCGAGCTTGCGATACCGGCGATGTTGGCCGCTAGAGGCGCTAAGGCTTATCGCAACCGAAGAAAGAGCAAACGAAACACTCTCGAAGCTCGGATAGCAAAGTGGCTTGTTGATTTGGACTTAGCGTCGTCCTTCAGAGTAGAACCGGTTACCGTAGGGTCAAGCCTTTACCAGGTCAAAATGAAAAGACACAGGTCAAGCCCCGAAGTATTGATAACCGACATGGGAATCGGCGTCTCCCAAGTATTGCCAGTGCTGGTGCTCTGTTACTACGTTCCGGAAGGCTCAACAATAATCCTTGAGCATCCGGAATTGCACTTGCATCCGTCCGTACAGGCGGGATTAGCAGACGTATTTATCGATGTGATCAAGAATAGGAACTTGCAAATTCTTCTCGAAAGCCACAGTGAACACCTTTTGCGCCGTCTCCAGCGACGCATTGCAGATGAATCTTTCTTACCTGATGACGCTTCTCTTTACTTCTGTGAAAATCAGAACGGCGAATCGAAACTGACGCCATTAGAGTTGAATTTGTTCGGGGAAATACTCAACTGGCCCGATGATTTCTTTGGCGACTTGCTCGGTGAGATGGTCGCCGCTTTTGACGCCGGCTTGGTACGCAAGCAACTGCAAGCCAATGGCTCATAAAATTGTAGATACTAATGTTCCGCTTACAGCAGCCGGCATGAACTCAGACGCGTCCGAGCGCTGTGAAGTCAACTGCGGGGTAGTTATTAGCCAAATCATAAAGGGCGAAATCGTCGTCCTTCTAGACGAAGCCGGAAGTGCGATCTCGGAATATCGAAACAATATGTATCCCGATCCAAAAGGAACACACGCTGGTCAGTTCCTGATGTATCTACTGCTGAATCTTCGTCGTCCTTCACGAGTCCGCACCGTGTCGATCAATGTAGATGCGCAGGGCCATTACACTGACTATCCCAACAACAACGACACTTGGACTACCGACGTCAAGCGCTGCGAGCGCTTCGACCCCGACGACAAGAAATGGGTCGCGCTGGCGGCGCGATTCAAGAAAGACACCGGAACTGACGCGCCAATCGTTAACGCGGCCGACCGATGTTGGCTTGCGTTCGAGCCGCATCTTGAGTTAGCCGGTGTGAAATTGGAAGTGCTTTGCCGCGACGAACGTTAGGCGGCCCTTACTCCAACACCAACTGATGCGCCGGCGTGAAAAACTGCCGATACGTCAACCAGGCCGCGATCAGCCCGGTGAACGTGGCCGCGCCCACCAACATATACATCACGATAATCTGCAGCTGCACCGCCTCCAGCGGGCTGGCGCCGGCCAGGATCATGCCGGTCATGGCGCCGGGCAGCTTGATCAAGCCCACGGTTTTGGTGGTGTCGATGATGGGCGTCATGGCGCCGGTGATGGTGCGCTGGAACTGCGTCAGCGAGGCTTGGCGGCTGTTCGCGCCCAGCGCCAGCTTGCTCTCGATCAAGCCGCGCTGATCGTAGAAGTCGCTGCTCAGCCGCGTGATGACCAGCGTGGCGGTGGTCATGGAGGTGCCGACGATCATGCCGCCGATGGGGATAATGTCCTTGGGCACGAAGTCGAACACGCCCAGCACGACCAGCAGCGCGATGGTCAGCGCCGAGCCGACGCCGATGGCCAGCAGGGCGATCAGCACGCCCCTGGGCGTCTGTTTGGCGCGCGCCCCGCTGGTGCGCCCGGCGATTGTGATCATCACCAGCAAGATACCGACCGTAAAGATAGGGTAGTTCATCTCGAAGACCAGCTCGAGCACATAGCCGATGGCGATGAGCTGGATGAAGCTGCGCACGGTGGCGATGGCCAGGTCTTTCTCCAGGTCCGAGCTTTGCCAGCGCGATACGGCTGCGGCGATGAAAACGAAGGCGATCGAGAGCAGCACACGCTCGATGCCCGCTAATCCAACGAAGAAATCAGGCATGGCGCCACCTCTTCCGCTATCTGCGTGACTTGCAGTCGCTAGAGTTTAACGCATCGCGTTCAAAGGGAGACGTGTAGGGGCGAGCCTTGGCTCACCCGCCGCCACGCAATATCGCGATAATGACTACCAATTGAGCGTCGGATTCTTGAACGGAACCAGCGCCATGATGACGGCGTGGACGTAATAGGCTTCACGGTCGACCGCGTCGTCGGTCAGGATGCCGATGGCGCCGTTGGCTTGCTTGGAGTTGTCGCGGCCGAAGACCCGGTCATCGGCGTGGCCCAGCTCCATTCCGGCGCGCACCAGCTCGGCCACTTCGCGCGGCAGGTAGAAGACGGCGGTCTGCCCCAGGCCGACGCGGCCCTCGCGGGCGATGATGTGCACGCGCGCGAAGCAGCTCATGCCCAGCGGCGTATCCTCGATACCGCCTTCGATGCCCACCCAGTAGTCCGCGTTCGGCCGGGCGGCGCGAGCGTTTTCGGCGCGGTTGCGCGCGCCCTTAGTAGTCTCGGCCAGGCTCAGCGGCTGGTCCCTCACGCCCGAGGGCACGGCCAGGCCGTCCACGTCGAAACGCTGCTGCGGGAATACCTGCTGGAAGGCAGCCTGCGCCGCGCGCAGCTTGACCGGATTCAGAGACGCGACTGTGATTAGGGGCATGGCTCGGAATGACCGTCAGGATTCGCGAATGGAGAATATGTCAAACCTGATTTAACCACAGAGATCACAGAGGGCACAGAAGTAGTTCCAACAAAGTAATGCGAAACCGGAATCAAGTCGATTGTAGGGGCGACACTGTGTGTCGCCCGAAAACTCAAGATTATAACGTTGGGCGATTCACAGAATCGCCCCTACAAGCACAGGAGTATTTTGGCAGTTTTTTTCTTACTGCTGCGATTCTCATTACTTACTTGGAACTTCTACTGTTTACTCGGTGTCCTCGGTGGTAGAAATCTTGCGGCGCCGTTGCCCCGACTGTTGCGGATGCGTCTCAAACTGCTACACTGTAGAAGTATCGCAATTGCAGGGAGCCGCATGTTGGGCGAGACATCCACCCAAATCCGCGTCGTCAAAGCCGGGCAGGATGACCTGGT
>CAZWCV010000217.1:0-4642 GCA_964632725.1 uncultured Anaerolineaceae bacterium | reverse complement strand
CATCGATACGGCGCTCTGCGGCAGAATCTCCTTGGTGTCGCGCGGGGATTCCTGGTTGATGAACTTGATTGTCTCGTCGGTCGTATTAAATACCGAGGTTACTTCCGTCACTGGCATGGCTGTCCTCACCGCAACTGAACCGTCACTAAGCGCTTGTCCGGTCAAACCGATGCCCTTGCCGACGATCTCCACCGTCTTGACAATGCCTTTGCCGATTTGACCGAGTATTTTCAATCCATCCATGGCATCAGAACCAAGCTTGACCCTGTCGTTCGCAGTTGATTATACACCGGAAGGCGCGATTCACGGATGGGTCTGTAATGCTATACGCAGGCGCGCGACAGTCCGTTGCTGCGCCCGCTCAGTCGCCGGCGATGTGATCGGCGCCGCGCATATAGGCCACCGACGCGCTGATGATTTCGCGCAGCACGTCCAGGTCGACATCGTCCAGCTTGTTGATGTAGAGGCAGGATTTGCCCGTGCGGTGCTTGCCCAGCCGGGCGAACAGCCCCTCGTAGCGTTCGTGCCCGCCCATGATGTAGAGGGTCAGGGATTGTTTGCGCGGGGCGAAGCCGCTGAGCATGAATTCGCCCTCGCGCCCGCTCTCGTAGCGGTAATGATAGCTGCCGAAGCCGACGATGCTCGTACCCCACATCTCGGCCGGCTCGCCGGTGACTTCCTCCATGAGCGCTTTTACCACCAGCGAATCTTCGCGCCGGCGTTTGTTTTGAACCGATTCGAGGTAAGCCATCACATCGCCGTCGTTGCGCTGGGTTTTGTTTTCGGCCATTGTTGGTCCTTTCGGTTAGCTTGCTACATTCGGGCGAGCCAAGGCTGGCCCCAACAGGTCGTGTGAGAATGAGCGCGGGCGGTAAACCAACCCCACCCCCCGGCCCCCTCCCCGGCTGGCCAGGGAGGGGGAGCGCGATGCGTGGGCGATCGCTTACGACTCGCCTTTGTCTATTGGCTCGGAATCGGCTTCCTCTATATTGAGGTCGCTCAGGTCAATCTGCGGCGTCCGGTCAACGGCCGGTTCGCTGATGACCGTCTTGACATCGGCGAAGGGCAAGTCGGCCGCTGTCGAGCCGGTGGCGGCTTGCATCAGCAGGGTCAGGCGCGCCGCCATGCTCGAGGGATCGGGGTGGATGCCGTCTTGCAGCAGCGCCGTCTCGAAGACCTGCTCGACTACAGCGTCGATTAAGTCGGAATCGCCGCCGTCAGCCTCATTGTGAATAAGACCACTGAGATTGTGCATCAACGGGTGGCGCGGATTCAACTCCAGCGCCTTGACCGGCAGCTCGAAATCTTTATCCAGCAGGCGATTGATGCGGTACATGTAGCGGCTGCCGCTGTCGTCTTCGCTGACCAGGCGCGCCGGGCTGCCGACCAGGGTCTTGCTCTCGCGCACATCGCTGACGCGCTCGCCCAGCCGCGCTTTGACCCGCGCTTTGAGTGCCGCGAAGGAATCGCTCGCCAGCGGCGCTTCGGGCGTCTCGGCTTCGTCTTCCACCTGCCCTACTTCGCCCAGGTCCAGGTCAGCGGAATCGACGCTGACCAGCTTGTGCCCTTTGAATTCGGTCAAGCCCATGGGCAGCATGGCGTCGACCGGGTGCGTGAAATAGAGCACTTCGACGCCGCGCTGGCGGAAGGCGTCCAGATGCGGGCTGCGCGCGCCGCTGCTGTAGTCATCGGCGATGATGTAATAGATATCGTCCTGATTCTCCGACATGCGCTCGACGACCTCGTCCAGCGAATAATACTGCCCGGGGTCGTCATCGTGGGTGGTCTGGAAAAAGAGCAGCGGCTCGAGGTCGCTTCGGTCTTCGCTTTCGATGACCAAGCCCTGCTTGATAAAGGCGCCAAATTCCCCGAAGACGCTCATGTATTTGTCGCGGTCGTTCCTTGCCATGCGCTTTAGCTCGTTGAGCACGCGGCGGGTGACAGTTTTTTTCAAGCTGGCCATGACGCGGGTGGCCTGGATGCTCTCGCGGCTGACGCTAAGCGGCAGGTCTTCGCTATCGACCACGCCTTGCACGAAGCTGAGGTACTCCGGCAGCAATTCGCGGTTGTAATCTTCGATCAGCACTTTGCGGGCGTAGAGCTTCAAGCCGGGTTCAGAGCGCGGGCTGAACATATTCTGCTCGGCGCTGCCGGGCAGGTAGAGCAGCGCGTAGAATTGCATGGGCACGTCGGCGCGCATGTGGATGTGGTGCTTGGCGCCGGCGAAATCCATGGTCAGCATCTTGTAGAAGCTGTCGTATTCCTCGTCCTCGACTTCGCTGGGGCTGCGCCGCCATATCGCCTGCTGCTTGTTGGTCGGCTCTTCGTCATCGCCAACGTGAATGGGGAAAGCGACATAATCGGAATGCCGCCGGATGATGTCCTTGAGGCGGAATTCGCGCGTGAACTCCTGCTCGTCGTCTTTCAAATGCAGCACCACAGACGTGCCGCGGATGTCCTTCTCGGCCGCCTCCAGGGTATAGCTGGCGCCGCCGGTGGCCGACCACTTGACCGCTTCGTCCTCGGGGCGGTAGGAGCGCGAGATGACGTCTACTTGTTTGGCCACCATGAAAGCCGAATAGAAGCCGACGCCGAATTGCCCGATGATATCGGCGGCGCTCTCCGGTTTTTCCTGCATGGCGTCGATGAAGGCTTTAGCGCCCGACTTGGCGATGGTGCCCAGCCCGGCCACGATCTCGTCGCGGTTCATGCCGATGCCGGTGTCGCTGACCGTCAGCGTATTGGCGTCTTCGTCGATTTCGATGTGGATTTCGAGTTCGGCTTGCGCGTCCTGCACGGCGTCATTGGTCAGCATCTCGAATTGCAGCCGGTTGAGCGCGTCCGAGGCGTTCGAAATCAGCTCGCGCAGGAAGATTTCCTTCTCGGTGTACAGGGAGTGGATCAGGATGTTCAGCAGCTGCTGGGTTTCCGCTTGAAAGGTATGTTGCTCGCTCATGCTCCGTCCTTGCCTTGTGAAACGCGTCGTCTCAAGGTAACGCCCCTGTTTTATCACAGCAGCGTAAGATGTAAAGAAAAAAGTTGCTGTCTAGCGGAGTTGGATTTGATTCCCGTCTCGGCGCTCACGCTTTCGAACCCGCCTGATTCCAAACTACGTTCACGTCCGATACCGTAGGGACGAGCCACCGGCTCGCCCTTACACACTACTAAGATCACCCCGGCAGCCAGGGCTCGGCGAAGTACTGGCCCTCGAAGCCCTCGGCGATCCAGCCGACCGTGCCGCGGAAATCGATCTGGTACCAGGCGTAGGGTCCGGCGCAGACCACGCCGGCCAGCACCAGGAAATCTTCCAGCGGCGCCAACTGGGCGATGACATCGTTCTCCGTGCCCGGCCCGGCGCGCAGGTTGAGCCAGCGGCCGTCCTCGTTCAGCGTGACGCGCCCGCGCTCGCCAACGATCAGAAAGGACTCGGCCACGCCCTCGCAGTAGACATGCGGCGTCAAGGTGGGCAGCGCCGCTAAAGTCGGCAGCGGTGTCGCGCTGGCCCGCCGCTCCGGCGTCAGGCGCAGCACGACAGTCGCCGTCGGCGACAGCGCCGGCGCGCCCGAACAAGCCGCCAAGACGATCAGCAGGCAGAGCCCGAACATCCCCCTCACAAACGGTCTCATGCGGCCATTCTAACCCAAATCAGTCGTCAACAGCAGATGGCGAAACTGCTATACTGAATGCCAATGCGCCAGCGCTGAGGAGAGAGAAATGCTTATGAAAGCCGTCCAGATTATCGCCCGCGGGCAACCCGTTTTTGTCGACGCGCCTGTACCCGCGCTGCAACCCGGCGCCGCGCTGGTGCGCTCGCTGCGCTTGTCGCTCTGTGGCAGCGATGTGCGCCACCTGCACTACCTGCCGGAGGACCGCTACCCCACGGCCACCGGCGAGACCGGGCACGAGATGGTGGGCGTGGTCGAGGCGGTTGATCCCGTGTCAGCCGACGGCGCCGTCAAGCCGGGCGACCGCGTGCTCTGCCTGGCGCCCGATCACCGCGCCATGTGCGAGTACTACCTGGCGCCGATCGACCGGCTGCTGCCGCTGGACCCGGCCACGCCGCTGGAGCATTCGGTGCAGGCGCAGCAATTCGGCACGGTGCTCTACGCCGCGCGCGTATTGCCCGATTTGCGCGGCAAGACCGTCGCCGTCATCGGCCAGGGCTCGGCGGGTTTGTGGTTCAACTTCGCCCTGCAGCAGCGCGGCGCGGCCAAAATCATCGCGCTGGACCTGAAAGCCTACCGGCTGGCATACAGCGAGCGCTTCGGCGCCACGCATACGGTTCATAACGCGGAGGGCTGTGCGGCGGCGGCCGAGGCGCTGCGCGAGATCAACGGCGGCGAGCTGCCCGATGTCGTCATCGAGGCGGCCGGCGAGGACGAGTCGATCCGGCTGGCGGTATCGATCGCGCGGCCGGGCGGATTCGTGCTGCTATTCGGCGTGCCGCGCTTCGACACGATGGACGGCTTCCCCATCTTCGCGGCGTTTTGGAAGACGCTGACGCTCAAGTCGATGGTGGGCACGATTGACGACCCCGGCCACGCCTGCACGCGCCAGGCGCTGGACTACATCAACAGCGGCGCGGTCGATGTCGGCGGCATGATCACGCATACCTTCAAGTTCGCGGATGTCGAAGAAATGC
>CAZWCV010000216.1:0-4693 GCA_964632725.1 uncultured Anaerolineaceae bacterium | reverse complement strand
ACAGAGAGCGCAGCGATTAGCGGGCGTTGCGGATGTCGGCCGCCGCTTTACTGAGGCGCGCGAAGGTCGCGCTGTCCAGTTCCAGGTCGAAGACTTCGGCGATGACTTCGCTCCAGCCGTGCAAGAAATACTTCCAGCCGTCCTCGACTATCAGGTTGCGCGCATCGGCCTGCGCTTCAGCCGCCCGCATGAAATCGCGCGCGCCGCGATAATTCAGCTCCCAGACCAGGCCGTCCTGCGGAAACTGCGCCTCGGGCGAAAGCGGCGATCCGGGGCGATCCTTGCCCAGGCCGGTGGCGTTGATGACCAGCGAGCCGGGAGACAGCCCGCGCAGCAGCCGGTCGTTGTCGCGCGCGCTTTCGCTGAGATGGTACGCAAAGGGCAGCTGCGTATCCAGTCGCTGATGGACCTGCCGGATCGAATCCAGCCGTTCGGGCGCGATGTCGGTCAGGACGAAACGGCGCGGCAGGTCGGAAGCCCGGGCCATGCAGACGCTGATGGCGACGGCCGCCCCGCCCGCGCCCAGGCAAAGCACATCGCGCTCGCCATCGCGCCAGTGCCTGCGCGGAACAAATTGGCTGAGCGCCCCCGCCGACGAGATGGGGTCTTTGGCGTATCCCAGCAGCTTGCCCGCGCGCTTGATGATGCACGAGACTTCGTCGCAGATGCGCGCGTAGGCATCCAGCTCGTCAATCTGGTCGCGGCAGGCGGCCAGCATATCGATCTTGTGCGCCGTGATCAGCGCGCCCTTGGCGGTCGGGTCGGCGATGATGTTCTGCAAGACGCGCCGGTAAGTCTTCGCGGGCGCGCGCAAGGGCAGGTCGACGCCGACGATCTCGCAGTTCAGCCCGAGGATATCCGACCAGACGGGGAAGATGCGCCTGATGGACGAGCCGCCGGTGGAGACGCCGATGAAGTTGAGCTTGGTATTCACGCTCACGGTCTTTCTAACCTCGCCCGATACAGCATGCGCCTCTCTCGTCGCGGGATCTCATCTGCGCGCATTATATTGCAGTAAAGCGTCAAGGAATATTGCTACTCTGGGCTGCCCGGGCAGCCTATGGCGGAAGTTGACAATTCCACTAATGATGCGGATAATTGTTATGGACTGACGCACAAGGAATAAACCGCATGGCAGAGACCACACTTGAACGCCGCATGACACAGGTCGAAACGCGATCAGAGGAATATGTCCGGAAGAGCGACATTTCGGCAACCTTGGCGCGTATAGAAACCGCACTGAATTATCACAAGTGGATTCTGGGTCTGCTTGTTCTGGGTCAGATTTTTACGCTTGGTCGACTGTTCGAGATCATTTGATAACGCTGGGTGGCTCTTTCTTTACCACCGAGTACACCGAGTTAAATGAGTTAAACCAGAGCGAGCCAAGGCTCGCCCCTACAGTTTTCGTCAATACTCTTGCTTTCTTTGACGTCTTCATACTTTCACAACTCCGCGATGTCGGCGTAGACCGACTCCAGCGCATTGTATAGTTTCTCGAAGACCGGCATCATGCGCTGGTAGACCGCTTGCGCGGCCGGGTCGGGCTGGACGGTGGCGGCCACGGCATTCATCTGGTGGATCAGGTCGAAGCCCGGGTACAGACCCACGCCGACCCCGCCGACCAGCGCCGCGCCCATGGACGTGGCTTCTTCGAGGATGGCCAGCCGCTGCACCGGCATGCCGTAAATATCAGCCATGATCTGATTCCAGATACGCCCGCTGGCGCCGCCGCCGATCAGGCGCATGGCGTCAATTGCCGTGCCTTGCGCGCGGAATGCGTCGAGGATGACGCGCAGGTTCATGGTGACGCCTTCCAGCACGGCGCGATATATGTGCGCGCGGGTATGCCGGATGGTCAGCCCGACGAAGGCGCCGCGCGCCAGCGGGTTCCAGCGCGGGCTGCGCTCGCCCAGCAGATAGGGCAGGAAGAACAGCCCTTCGGCGCCTGGCGCGACCTGCTCGATCTCCAGGTTGATGAGCTCGTAGGGGCTGATGCCCAGGCGCTCGGCGGTTTCCTTCTCGAATAGCGACAGCTGGTCGCGCGCCCACTGGTAAGAAGCGCCGGCCGCTTGCATGGTGCCGGTAGGCATGAACATGTCCGGGATGACGTGGCCGAAGGTGAAGGTGCGGTAGTCGGGATCGTAGATCGGCTCGGGTGTGGAGAGCGCGATCCAGGAAGACGAGCCGACATAATTGTAAGCCGAGCCGGGGTCGATCACGCCCGCGCCGGCCGCCGCGCAAGCGCCATCGCCGCCGCCGATGACCACGGGCGTACCCGCCGCCACGCCGATTTCGCCCGCAACGCTTGACTGCACCTCCCCCACCACGTCGGTCGAGGGGCGCACACCCGGCAGCTTGTCAGCCGGCAGCTCCACCGCGTCGAGGATCTTGCCCGACCACTCGCCCGCTTCCAAATCGTAGAGGTTCATACTGGAGGCGTCTGAGGGGTCGGTGACGAAGGCGCCGGTCAAGCGGGCGACAATGCTGTCTTTGGCGTGCACGAACTTGAAGGCGTCGCGATAAACGTCGGGCTGGTGGTCGCGGATCCAGAGGATTTTCGCCAATGAGTATGACGCGCTGAGGCGATGGCCGGTGATGCGGTAGACCTCTTCAAAAGACAGGCGCTCGCCGATCCAGCGCTCTTGCTTGAGGGCGCGCTGGTCGGCCCAGATGATGGCGCTGCGCAAGGGGCGCGCGTCGTGGTCCAGCGCCACCGCCCCCATCATCTGCCCGCTGAAGGTGATGCAGGCAATGTCGGCCGGGCTGACGCCGGTCTCGCTCAGCAAGCGCCGGGTCGACAAGCAAACCGCACCCCACCAGTCGTCCGGGTCTTGCTCGGCCCAGCCGGTATGGGCGTATTCGGTGTCGTAGCTGTGAAATGAGGCGCCGACCAGCGCCCCGTCGCGGTCATAGAGTGTGGCTTTATTGCCGGTCGTGCCGAGGTCATGCGCGATGACGTAGGATGCCATAGGCCGCCGCTCCGCCTGAAAATCGCCAGAGAGCCAAGCATACAGAATTCGCGGCCTGAATACAAGCAGACTGTAAGCCAGCGGCAATTCACGCTATAATCGGCCAACGCGCTCGCCGGCATCTTTGTCGCGGCCGCCGGAATACTCCGATTACTGTCCGTATGCACATTTGAAGGAGCATCATCATGCGCAAGGTTTCACTGCTTGTACTGTTTGCTTTACTGGCGCTCGTCGTCGCCGCGCCCTCTTTGGCGCAAGACTTCTCCGGCCAGAAGGTCGTGGTCGTCACGCAGACGGGCTCGGCCATCGGCGGTCCCGTCCTCGACAAGGGGCCCATTTGGGAAGAGGCGACCGGCGGCAGCATTGAATTGCAGACTTTCGCTTTTGGCGAACTGTTCGAGAAAATCGTCACCGCCCTGTCCACCGGCTCGGGCGATTACGATGTCTTGATTTACGCGGCTGACTGGGCCGGCGACATCATGGCGCCCGGCTATGTCATGGAAATCCCGCAGTCGACGCTGGACGCCATTGAAGCGGACGACGTCATCCCGCTCTATGCCGACCGCATCACCACCTGGGGCGGCGTGCCCTACGCCCTGCCCTACGATGGCGACGCCCACATGCTTTATTACCGCAAGGACCTGGTCGACAACGACATGTACGCCGCCGACTTTGAAGCGGAATACGGTTATGCCCTGGGCGAGCCCACCACCTGGACGCAGTATCGCGACATCGCCGAGTTCTTCAACGGCATGGAGGTCGATACGGCCGGGGCCATGGCGCCGATTTATGGCGCGCTGGAAGCGCAGCGCCGCAACGCGCAGTCCTACTGGGTCTATCTGTCGCGCGCGGCCGGTTACGGCAAGGTGCCGGGCAACCCCTGCTTCTTCTTCAGCTGCGATGACATGACGCCGCAGGTCAACAACCCGGGCTGGGTGCGCGCGCTGGAAGAATATATCGACATCCGCAACGTCGGCGATCCGGAAATGATCAACTACGATGTCGCCGATACGCGCACATTGATGGCCACCGGCACCGCCGTGCTCAACCTCGACTGGGGCGATGTGGGCACGATTTCGGTTGACGAGAATGTGTCTATCGTCAAAGGCGCGGTCGGCTTTGGCGTGCTGCCCGGCGGCGACAGCTACTGGGATTATGAAGCGGGCGAATGGGTCATGGAAGAGAATCCCGCGCCCTTCATCGCTTTCGGCGGCTGGATCATCTCCATCGCTTCAGACAGCGATGTAACCGAAGCCGCGCTGGACTTCGCTGCCTTCTTGGCGAGCAAAGAGATGGTCAACGAGCTGGCGGTAACGGGCGGCACGGGCATCAACCCGTCGCGCTTCAGCCAGTTGGAAGATACGGCGCCTTGGGTCGCGGCTGGCTTTGACGAAGAAAGCGCCGCGGATTATCTGGACGCCATCCAAAACACCATCAACCATCCCAACGCCGTTCTCGACCTGCGCATCACTGGCTCGGCAGAATACCTGTCGTCGCTGGATGCGGAGATCGCCCGCGCGGTAGCCGGCGAGATCAGCGCGCAAGAAGCGCTGGACAATGTCGCTGTGCTATGGGACGGCATCACTGATCGCCTGGGCCGCGATAGTCAGTTGGCGCAGTACAAAGCCGCTGTTGGCTACATGGGCGATATGTAGGTGGGTTTCTACCCCCACAAACCCCTCCCCCATAGAGAGGGAGGGACTTTCGTCGCTTTTCGCTAG
>CAZWCV010000215.1:0-4731 GCA_964632725.1 uncultured Anaerolineaceae bacterium | reverse complement strand
CCGTGAGGCGGGGGACCGAGGGGGCAAGGGGTTTGGGGTGGGGGCAAAAGGAATAGTCGAATGCCTGAATTCCTATACGGTCACTGGGCGGTCATCGAGGCCATGCGCGCGGGCCGGCGCAAGATCAACGCGCTGATGATCCACGAGCGCGCCGAAAGACGCGGCGCGGTCGGCGAAGTGATGACCATGGCCGAAGAACTCAATCTGCCGATTCAGCGTGTGCAGCGGCGCATCCTGGACGACCTGGCCAATAACGGCAATCATCAGGGGCTGGCGCTGCGCGTCGGGCCCTATCCCTACTGCGACCTGGAAGACATACTCAGCCTGGCGGCGCGGCGCGGAGAGAAGCCCTTCATCCTGCTGCTGGATTTGCTCAAAGACCCGCAAAATGTCGGCTCGTTAATCCGTGTCAGCGACGCCGTCGGCGTGCACGGCATCGTCATCCAGGAGCGGCGCAGCGTGGCCGTGACCCCCGCTGTCGTCAACGCCTCGTCCGGCGCGGTCGAGCATATCAATGTGGCGCAAGTGCCGAATCTGGTCAACGCCATGAAGCAGTTGAAGGCTGAGGACATCTGGCTGGTCGGCCTTGATGTCGGGCCTAATATCCCGCCGCTGGACAAGACCGACCTCAACATGGCGCTGGGCCTGGTGATGGGCAGCGAAGGCGAGGGCTTGCGTCGGTTGGTGCGCGATACCTGTGACTTGCTGCTGACGCTGCCGATGCGCGGCGAAGTGGGCAGCCTGAATGTCGCCACCGCCGGCGCCATCGCCCTCTACCGCGCCTGGAGCGCACGCGGCTGGGAAGGCTGGGCGCATGCCTAGGTCGGTAAACTGGGATCTAGGTCAACTCGTGAATGTCTTTTTGACTTGACTTGAGCTCTGCAATAGAATTAGGTCACCGCTGGGACAGAAACGTTTCCGGGCAAATCTATGGTTGTATGAGGAGAAGCCAATGGATGCCGTTGCAAATGCCGGAACGCTGCGGAAACAGGGCGAGCGCATCGCCGCGTTGGAAAATAACCAACAGCACTTGGCGACCAAGGCTGACATAGCCAATCTTCAAGCCACATTGACCTGGCGGCTCATTATCGCCGTCAGCGTAGCGACCGCGGTTCAGGCATTGCTCATCCGCTCACTCTAGTTGCCTTCTTTTCTTTCCACGAGGCTCGTGAATAATTGCGAGCCCGCTCCTTGCTTGATTGGTATTAGCATTTTGGCGCTCTGTATGAGCTCGGTTGTTCCGGTCAGTTGCTTCTAGCGCAGCGTTTCGCCGCCCAATTCCCTATTTCCGCGCGTAGTTAGCTCCCCCTCCCTGATGCTTCGGGGAGGGGGCCGGGGGGTGGGGTAGAAATAGCGCCGGACAAACCTTTCAGCATAACACCTACCGCAGTCAATTCACCGTTGCATCAGAACGCTCAACACACACAATCCCGCCATCAGCAGGCCGCCGAGCAGGAAGGGCGCGCTCGCGCCGCCAGTCTGAAAGACCTGAGCCGCAAGCAAGGGCGCCGCCGCATTGGCCGCGCTGACCAGCGCCGCGCTGACCCCCAGGATGCCGCCATACTCGCCCGGGCTCACCCGCTGCGTCAGCAAGCTGTTCAGCGCCGGACGAATCAGCCCCGCGCCGACCGAAACCGGAATCAGCGCGACTGCGAGCCACAGCACGCCCGCGAAACTGTTCTTGCCGTTTGGCGGCAATTCGACGCCTAACTCGCCCATGACCGCTTCAGTCTGCGATGGCGCCGCGCCCAGCAGGTCCCGCTGCGTCAATTCGCGCACGTAAAAGGGATGCGGCGCGTCGGGCGTCAGTCCGGTCAGCAGCAAGCCCAGCGCCAGCAGCGCCAGCGCCAGGCTCGCCAGGCCGCGATCGCCCAGCTTCGCGCTCCAGCGTCCGATGAAACGCAGCTGCACCAGCACCAGAATCAGGCCGATCAATAAGAAGAGCGCCGCGTTGCCGCGCCCCAGAAAACCCAGCCGCGTCAGCGTGAACAAGCCCAGCAGGCTCTCGTAGCCGAAGAATATCAGTTGCTGCGCGAACATCAGCAGCAGCAGCAGGCCCAGGGCCGGCCGCAGCAGGTAGCGCGCCATCCGCATCGGCCCGCTCGCAGCTCTGCGCGCCAGACTGCGCGCCGCCGGTGGATGCGTTTCCCTGAACAAGAATAGTGTGACCAGAATCGAGACAAAAGAATAGATGGCCGCGGTGAAAGCCGGCACTGCCAGCGAATTCGAGAGTTCCAGCGCCAGAAGCGAGATGACGGGACCGAAGATGAAACCCAGGCCAAAAGCGGCGCCGATGACGCCCAGGCCGCGCGTCCGGCTGCTTGCATCGGTGATGTCGCTGAGCGCCGCTTGCGCCGTGGCCAGGTTGGCGCCGAAGAGGCCGTCGATCAGCCGCGACAGGATCACCATTTCCAGCGATGTCGCCAGGCCCAGCATGACGAAGCTTGCGCAGGTGGTCGCCTGGCTGATGAGCAGCAGCGGCTTGCGCCCGAAACGATCCGACAGCGCGCCCATCACCGGCACGCCGACCAGCTGCGCCAGCGGAAAGGCCGCCAGCGTAAGGCCGATTTGCAGCGGCGTCGCGCCATAAGCCGCCGCGTACAGATGCAGTAGCGGCAGGATCACGGTCAAGCCGAGCACATCGACGAAGACCAGCAGAAACACAGGCAGCACCCGCCGGGTGTCCAGCCGCGTCGCCGTCTTCGCTTCCTGATCCGCCATGTTTCGCCTTCAGCGCTCCCGTCCACAGTAGAACAAAGCAAGTCATGCAAATCTCGCCTCAAGCATCTCTTCTCTTGCCACAGAGGAAACCTAGAGCTCTGTATGGCTCAAATACTGCCGCAATTTGGGCGACCAGCTATGCCTTGGCAACTGTCGCCGCCATACAATCACGATGCTGCTTTTCTCTGCGCCCTCTGTGTGTCCTCTGTGGTGAGAATATGCATGACTTGCTTGCGATCACTTCCGTCCGCCAATAATTTAACAGACCTGCGCGCGTTCGCCAGAGCTTAACATGGCGCGAACTTTGATTGCCCGCCTTGCCGCATTGTGCTAGTTTTAGTGTGCGGGACAGGGGCGACAGTTTGGATACACGCATGCCGACTTCAAGGGAGTACGCGCGCCAGCGCAACCGCATGGTCGACGAGCAGCTGGTGAAGCGCGGCATCAACGATCGCCGCGTGCTGGACGCCATGCGCGTCATGCCCCGCCACCAGTTCGTGCTGGAAGAGTTCAAACCCCACGCCTACGAAGACCGCCCGCTGCCCATAGGCGAAGGCCAGACCATATCACAGCCCTATATCGTGGCCTTCATGACCGAGCGCCTGCGCCTCAAGCCGCATCAAACCGTGCTGGAAATCGGCACCGGCTCGGGCTATCAGACGGCCATACTCTGCCATCTGACGCACTACGTATTCAGCGTCGAGCGCGTCGGCCGCCTGGCTGACCAGGCCGGCGAGCGCATCGGCGACCTCGGCTACAACAACCTCGACATCCACGTCGGCGACGGCAGCCAGGGCTTGCCCGACCAGGCCAGCTTCGACCGCATCATGGTCACGGCGGCCGTCCCGCGCCTGCCCAATGTGCTGTGCAGCCAGCTCGAGAAACACGGCGGCCAGATGATCCTGCCCATCGGCGACGAGCACCTGCAGGAGCTCAAGCTGATCACGCGGCGCGGCGAACGCTTCACCTCGCGCACCCTGCTGCGCTGCCGCTTCGTCCCGCTGATCGGCCGCTACGGCTTCGACAGCGACATCAACAGCCAGCCCACGGCGCTCTAGCGGCGTGAGCATGAGCCAGGACGAGCGGCCGCCCGACCGCAACCTCGACCTGATTCAGATGGTGCAGCGCGCGCGCATGCTGCACGACCGGAGCGCCCGGCCCTCGGACTACAGCTCGGTCTACTGGATCGAAGCCAAACGCCCCGCCGGCGACTATCCGCCGCCCACAGCCAAGGCCGGCGAATGGCGCGTGGCACTGCCCGCCGCTGATGTCGACGCCGTCTGGGAGCGGGTCAAGGCGCTGACCGAGCGCGGCGAGCTGGGCTACAAGTCCAAAGTCTCGACCCAAGGCCTGACCAAGCGCGACCAACGCCAGCTGCGCGCCCGCACCTACGACGCCGGCGACCGCGCCGATGTCGAGCGCGTCGGCGCCGCCCTGCGCAAACTCGGCCTCGCCGACCTGGAATACCTGCCCGACAAGCCATCCTGAAGTCTCCCCCTCCTTGACTCGTCGGGGAGGGGGCCGGGGGGTGGGGTAAGATGGGCGCAGCCAAGGCGAGTTACCGGACAAGCCTTGTAGTAGCGAGCCTTGGCTCGCCCAAACCCGTCATACGGCGACATCATCAAATAGCGACGGAAAATGCCGAATCGGATCGCCCGGCTCGCGCAGTAGAATCTGCTGGCGCGGCGTCAGCGCGAAATCAGCCGGCGCCTCCACGCGCTTCGAGGTCCAGGTCAGGTGCGAGACGCAGTATTTGTAGAGCGCCGTGCGCCGCTCGTGCCCGGCGTTCCAGCGCGCCGTGCCGTGCGTCAGCGCCTCGGAGAAGAGGATGACCGAGCCGGCCGGCATCTCCGGCATGACCACGTGCGGCGAGTCGTGGTGATTCTCGCTGATTTGCGGCGGCAGCTTGTAGAGGCTCTTGTGGCTGCCCGGCACGCAGCAGAATCCGCCATGCTAGCCGCCGGAGTCAGTCAGCGCCCAGGCGACCACGATGAAGCCCTCGTAAATCTG
>CAZWCV010000214.1:0-4757 GCA_964632725.1 uncultured Anaerolineaceae bacterium | reverse complement strand
CACGACCTCACCGACCCGAACGGTGCGCGCTACCGGGCTGCGCCACGCCCCGACAGAATCGCGAGTAGTGTAGCGAAAGCAGTTATGGCTGACAAGGTCAGATAATGCCTGAAGACGCTCCGCAGACGCTGACTGACTGGCTGCGCAGGCTGACCGTCGGGCCGCTGAACCGCTGTGGCGGAGCGCTGGCGCGGCTAGGCGTTCACCCGGACTGGGTGACCGCAGCCGGCCTGGCGTTGGTAGCGGTCGCGGCGCTATACCTGGCGCGCGGCGAGCTGCTGGCCGGCGGGCTACTTTTGCTGGTCAGCCTGCCGCTGGACGCGCTGGACGGCGCGGTGGCGCGGGCGATGGGGCGAAAGGGCGCCTTCGGCATGGTGCTGGATTCGACGCTCGACCGCTATGCTGACGGTTTAATTTTTGGCGCTTTGGGCTATTATTTTGCGGCGCAAGGGCGTCCCGATATGCTGGCGCTGGCGCTGGCGGCGCTGGTTGGCAGCTATTTGGTGAGCTATGTTCGGGCGCGCGCCGACGATGTCAGGGTCGGCGTAGCGACGACGGTCGGCCTGTTCACGCGCATGGAGCGGGTGGTCGTCGTCTTGATCATGACTATCGGCAGCGGCCTGCTCGAGTCGACGCTGCCATTGGAGATCGGCATACTGGTACTGGCGCTGGGTACGAATCTCACGGCGCTGCAACGTTTATGGCATGTCTATTCGACATTGAAAAACCGAGGTGAGTAAATGGAATTCGAACAAGCCCATCTTGTGATCGGAAACTTGCAGATACGCTACTACGGCATCATCATCGTGGTCGCCTTGCTGGCCGGGGCTTATGTCGCCTCGTTGCTGGCCAGCCGCAGCGGCCGCGACAGCGATCATATCTGGGGCGGCTTGACCTGGGCGATTGTGCCCGGGATTGTAGGCGCGCGCTTGTGGTTTGTGCTCTTTCCACCGGTGTCCCTGATACAAGGCTGTGGCATTGAAGGCGAGGTCTGCCAGAATACGGCCTGGTTTTTCGAGAATTTCTTTGATGCCGAGAATGGCGCCATCGCCATCTGGAGCGGCGGATTAAGCATCTTCGGCGCCATAATCGGCGGCGCGCTGGGGGCCTATCTGTATCTCAGCGCCTGGCACAACCGCATAATCGGCGCGCTGACCACCATACTCACGCCGGTATTGTTCCTGGCGCAGTGGCTTGAGTGGCTGGTGAATATGGTTGTACGGCGCTTCACCGGCAAGGACGCGGCGTCATTTCGTTATCAGCGGCCCGTCAGCGCCTTCCCCGATGAAGGCATGCGGCTGGCGCCCTGGATGGATATCGCCGGCGTGTCGATCCCGCTGGGGCAGGCGATTGGCCGCTTTGCCAACTACGTGAATCAGGAGCTTTACGGCGCGCCGACAAATCTGCCCTGGGGCATCCAAATACCGCGAGACGCGCGCGTGGCGCCCTTCGAGAGCTTGATCGACTACCCAATAGACACGCTCTTTCATCCGATCTGGGCTTACGAAGCGCTTTGGAGCCTGGTCGCCTTCTACGTCTTGTGGCGGATTTATCATCAATACCGCGGTCGCTTGCTCAGCGGCGATATCTTGCTGCTCTACATCGCGCAGTATTCCTTCGGGCGTTTTCTGCTGGAATTCCTGCGTGTTGAGATCGCAGTCATCGGCCAGTCGGGGATCAATAGCTCGCAGACTGTCACCTTGATCGCTTTCGTTATAGCGGTTGGCCTGCTGCTGCGCCGTCATCGCGGCGGCGGCTTCACTGCGGCCAAAACTGCCGACGAGCGCGCCGAAAGCGCGGAGACGGCTCAGCCGGCTGAATCCGCCTAGCGGCGCAGTTCTTTGACGCCGGCGGATTAAATCGCATGGATTGGATTGGATACGCCCGCCAGCCGGGCCATAGCCGGGGCCGCCGGCCAGAGCCGCTCCTTAGTATTGTGTCCCATTACATTGTTTTGGATTTCGCTGTATTATGGTATCGTCTGTAGGGCGAGAACAGGGGTCTGGGTACGCGGCGTCCGATCGGGCCGTTCGCTGCGCGGATCAGAGGCGAAAGTATGGCGCGCGTCATTATTTTGGGTAGCGCCGGCGCGGTCAACAATGCCGACCATGACTATACGCATTTCTTGCTGATCGGCGAAAAAGACACGCCCGTGCTGGTAGACGCCGGCTCCAATCCTTTGGACAAAATCAAGCATCTGGGCATTGATGACGACCAGCTGCAAGACGTAATACTGACGCATTTTCACTCGGATCACGTAGCCGGCGTTCCCAATATGCTGATGCATATGTGGCAGATGGGGCGCAAGACGCCGATGCGTTTTTACGGGATTCCCCACTGCATCAATCGCGTCGAAGAGACCATGGAAATGTACGGCTGGGAATACTGGCCAAACTTTTTCCCGGTGTCTTTTTCGCGCATCGGCCTGCATGACAATACCTTGCTCTTTGAGAACGAAGACTTTTCCATACGCTCTTTTCCTGTGGTCCACTTCATCCCCACCATCGGTATGCGCATCACCAACAAGCACAACGGCAAGGTGCTGGCCTACAGCTGCGATACCGAACCCTGCCAAAACGCTTTGAAAATCATCCACGAAGCGGGCGGACCGCCGCCGGGGCACAGCACCGCGCGCATGGCGGGCGAGGCGGCCACGGAAGCCGAGGCCAAGGAATTGCGCCTGATCCACTACCAAGTCTGGAATCAGGATCCGGAACTGCTGGTGCAGGAGGCGGCCCAAGCCTTCGACGGCCCGGTTCATCTCTGCCGCGACTACGACGAATTCGTGTTCTAGCGCTTTTTCGCCAACATTTACTGGCCCCAGCTACTCCAGACAGGCGCCGTCTCCAGCGGGTGATGGCGCCGACTTTTTTGTCGCGCGGCCCTGGTGCGTTACACTTGGGCTTGCCCGCTATTTGTCGGGAGACTTTATCCGAAAGATTACGGAGGAAGCACATGTTTACGCATCACCGCGCTATTACCTGCCTTGCGCTGCTGTTGTTCACGCTGGGTTTATTGATCTCGCCCGCTGTCGGGCAGGACGAGCTGCTGAGTTTCTCGGCCGCCGACTGCGACTACGGCGGCAATCTGAAGTCAGTCGAGGCGCTGGACTCGCTGACTGTTCAAGTCACGCTTTGCAACCCGGATGCAATCTTCGATCAGGAAATGGCCAGCCTCGGGCTGTCGGTTCACCCGCGCGAATGGCTGGACGCCACCGGCGGCACGGGTGATATCCTGACCCAGGCCATAGGCACGGGCCCCTTGAAGCTGGTCAACTGGGACCAGGGCAACGAGATCGTTTTCGAACGCTTCGACGACTATTGGGGCGAGCCTTCAATCGAAGACACCGTGATATTACGCTGGAATTCGGAAGCGGCCGCCCGCGCCACCGAGCTGCGCGCCGGCACAATCGACGGCATGAAGTTCGCCAATCCCGATGACATCCCGGTATTCCGCGCCGACCCCAACTTCAACCTGATTGATATCCCGCCGCTGACCGGCGTATATGTCGCGATGAGCAATTTCTTCGAGCCGCTGAACGATGTGCGCGTTCGCACCGCCATTGCTATGGGCATCGACCGTCAGCGCATCGTCGACAACTTCTTCCCGCCTGGTTCCCCGCTGACGCCCGACTTTGTGCCGCCGGCGGTCTTTGGCCATGTCGGTGAAGGCGGCGTGCCCGGCTTCGATCAAGAGGCGGCGGTAGCGCTGCTGGAAGAAGCCGCAGCCGATCTGGGTTTCTCTCTGCCGCTGGAGTCGCTGGTGGATACCCGCACGGGTGAATCGCGCGCGCTAACGCTAACCTGGCGCGATGTCGTGCGCGGCTACCTGCCGAATCCGGGCATCATCGCCAACGATGTCGCCGCGCAACTGGCGGATATCGGCGTCATCGCCGATGTGCAGGTGGTCGAATCCGGCGCATTCATCGCCTCGGCGCTTTCGGGCAATGAACCGCTGCATATCCTGGGCTGGCATGCGGACTTCCCCGATGCGTCCAATTTCCTGACTTGCTGCCACGGGCCCAACATGTCGCAGATGGGCGAGCCCTATGCGGAAGTCTATGAGCCACTGATCGCCGCGGGCCAGGTGCTTGACCCCGACGCGCGCATGGCCTTCTTCAATCAAGTCGCTGAAGGCATGGCGTCGGCAGTGCCCTGGGTGCCCTTCGGCCACGCCGGCTCGGCCGATGTCTGGCAAGCCGACATCATCGGCGTCCACCCCGGCGTGCTTGACGGCACGGAAGAGTTCTCCCGCCTCGAGGACCCCGACGACGACAACATCATCTACATGCAGAATGCCGAGCCCATCTCGCTATACTGCAACGACACCTGGGATGGCGAGACATTCCGCGCCTGCCATCAAGTCCAGGAGTCGCTGCTCGACTTTGAGAAGGGCGGGGTAGCTGTGATCCCCGGTCTGGCGGAAACCTGGGATGTCTCCGACGATGGCTTGACCTGGACTTTCAACCTGCGCGACGGCGTGCTCTTCCATGACGGCTCCAGCCTGGACGCCAATGATGTGGTGGCTTCCTGGCAGGCCTCGGCCGACTGCGCCAGCCCCAACCACACCGGGCGCGGCGAAGGCTTCGCGATCTACAAGTCGATCTTCCAGCAGTTCATCAACGCCGATCAGTGTTAGGGGCGCCGCGACGTATCTGTAGGGGCGACTCTGTGAGTCGCCCATCTCAACCAAGGTGAGATTGTAGGGGCGAGCCTTGGCTCGCCCTTCAGGAATAAGACAAACAGAAACGGGCGACC
>CAZWCV010000213.1:0-4860 GCA_964632725.1 uncultured Anaerolineaceae bacterium | reverse complement strand
ATCGGCAAGGACAAACTCTATGGACGCTCTCATCAAATATGGCCGCGAAGACAAGAATGTCGAATTACGCGATATCCCGCAGCCGCCCGACCCGGCGCCGGGCCAGGTCGTGGTGGAAGTCGGCGCGGCCGGCGTCTGCGGCAGCGACCTGCACATGTGGCGCGATCATCAAAGCTGGACGATCAAATTGCCGCTGGTCCTCGGCCATGAGTTCTGCGGGACGGTCGCGGCGGTCGGCGCTGACGTAAACGGATACCGCGTCGGCGATCGCGTGGCGGTGGAGACCGCCGCCGAAGTCTGCGGCCGCTGCGCTTACTGCCATTCGGGCGACTATAATCAGTGCCCGCATCGGCTGGGTTACGGCGCGCTTTACGATGGCGCCTTCACCCAATACGTGACTGCCCGCCAGCAAATCCTGCACCTTATCCCGGCCAACGTGACATTCGAGCAAGCCTCGCTGACCGAGCCGATCTGCGTGGCCTACAACGCCTTGGTCGAGAAGACGCCGGCCCTGCGACCGGGCGATACGGTCGTGATTCAGGGTCCCGGCCCCATCGGCATGATGGCGCTTTTCGTGGCCAAGCTGCGCGGCGCTTCCGAGATCATCATGCTGGGCACGCGCCACGACAAGCAGCGGCTGGCGGTCGCGGCTGAGATCGGCGCCACGCGCACGCTCGACATCGACGAGGCCGATCCGCTGGACTTGGTGCGCTCGCTGGGCGATGGCTACGGCGCTGACCTGGTCGTCGATTGCAGCGGCGTAAGCATCGCCTTGCAGTCAGCGCTGGAGATGGTGCGGCCCAATGGAACCATCACCAAAATCGGCTGGGGTCCGCAGCCCATGGACTTCAACCTCGACCCGCTGGTGCAGAAAGCCGTGACGCTGCAAGGCTGCTTCAGCCACCTGTACGATACCTGGGAACGGGCGCTGAATCTGCTGTCGACCGGCCAGATCGACCTGGCGCCCATCATCGGCGGCGTCTATCCGCTGAGGGACTGGGAAGAAGCCTTCGAGCAGATGGAAGCCGGCAACAACGTCAAGTCGGTGCTGACGCCGGTTTAGGTTTATTCATAACGAAACCGTAGGGGCGATTCTGTGATTCGCCCACCGAATGATGATCGTGTAGGGGCGACCCTTGGGTCGCCCGCAATCGCAACGACGGGAGAGAATATAATCGACGCCAAAATCCAAATTTCAATTGATGTCATCGACTTGCAGGAAGCGCTGGACCTGGCCCGCGCCTCGGTCAAAGCCGGCGTGGACTGGCTGGAAGTCGGCACGCCGCTGCTGCTGGCCGAGGGACTGCACGCCGTGCGCGCCTTCCGCTCCGCCTTCCCGGATACGCCCATCGTGGTCGACCTCAAGACCATGGACGGCGCCGGGCTGGAAGCCGAAATGATGTTCAAAGCGGGCGGCGACATGGTCGTCGTCATGGGCCAGGCGCATGACGCCAGCATCATCGAGCAGGTAAAAATGGCGCGGCGCTACGGCAAGCAGGTCATGTGCGATGTCATGCTCTGCCCCGATAAACCCGGCCGCGCCCGCCAAGCGCAGGACATGGGCGTCGACACTATCATCGTGCATACGGGTTTCGACGAGCGCAATATGATCCCGGGGCTCAGCCCGCTGGACGACCTCGAAGACGTGCTGGCCGCGGTGGATATCCCGGTGCAAGCGGTCGGCGGACTCAGCGTGCCGCAGGCGATAGAGACCCTCGCCCTGGGCGCCGAGATCGTCGTCTTCGGCGCGCCCCTGGTGATAAGCGGGCAAGAATTTAAAGCGGCCGACCCCAACTTCGACCGGCAACTGCGCGAGATCGTGGCGGAAGTGCGCGGCGCCTGAATCGCCCGGCGTAGCTTTCCGCGCCCAGCCGTGTTGTAATGCATAACAATTTGTGAAAAATTACGCATAGGCTCGCAGCGAGCCGCGTATTGAGTTGCGCCGCGATCGGGCGTATACTGACGCGCTTGTGATACGCGGCAGCTATTCGGAAACGCCAGCATGTTCCTGAATGACCCCAATTTCGGCGACATCGTCGACTTCGACCAGTTAAGACTGTCGATTCGTCATCTCTACGACGCTCTCCTGCCCGACTTCAACATGCACAAGTCGCTGCAAGTCGGTACCGAGCTTTACGGCGACGACCCCAGCGCCATGATCGCAGCAGGCGCCAGCATGCTGGCCTGGATGACCATCATCGCCGCCGGCGAAGACGACATCGCCGAGGAGCTGAAAGACAGCCTCTTTACCCTGGGCTGGACGGAAGAAGAAATCGGCTCCGACCTGCTCAGCGCCACGACCGTCGCTACGCCGGCCAACGACGACCCCGCTTGCGTCGACTTTCACCTCGAAGGCCGCAAGTGGCTGATCAATAATTCTTACCACGCCGACTATCACACCATCGTGGCCAAGGTCGACGCCGAATCCAGCGGACCGCGCTCGCTGTCGATCTTCCTGGTGCCGCAGAGCAGCTGCAAGAATTGGCGGCGCCTGGAGACGCACGTGCTGCGGCGCATGGTGCTGACATCCTTCGACATCGACGGGCCGGGGCGCCTGCTGGGCAAGGTCGGCCACGGCCTGCAAATCCTGCAGCGCATGGCCATGCCCAGCAAATATCAATGCGCCTATGTCGGCGTCAAGCTGCTCAACGAAGCCATACCGGCCAGCATCGAGCACTTGTCCAAGAAGCGCATCTTCAACGAAAATCCCATCAATTTCAGCAATGTCTTGCGCCAGATGTACAACCTCGTGCTGCAGGCCGCCGTGCTGAACTTCATCTATTACCGCGCCCTGGCTTTCAGCGCCGGCAACTTCCTGCAATTTCACGGCGTCATGCTCAAGTCCTGGCTGCTGCTGCGCGCCAATGAACTGCTGGGCCAGAATCTGCTGGTGGTCGGCTCCAAGGGCTTCCTGGCCGATTCGGTCATCGGGCGCAACGCCATCGATTCCTTCGTGCTGCCGGTCTTCGACGGCCACTACACCATCAACACGCTGATGACCGCCAAGCACGTCAAGCGTTACTTGGGCGCCGAACGCCGCGCCAGCGTCGCCCAGCGCATGGCGACCTTGCGGCAAGGCGTCACGGCATCGCGCTCCGGCGACCCCATCCGCGCCAACTCGCGAAAGCTGCGCAATCCCGATTTCTTCGACTACGCGCAGTACATTGAAGACCTTGACCTGCCCATCGACCTGGACGCGCTCGGCCTGGTCGCCGCCATGCAAGCGCTGGCCGCTGAGCTCAATGCGCGCGGACTGACGCAGGACCCCGAGCACCGCTACAAGCTTGGCGCCCTGCTGCACTGGATGGAGGCGCTGCTGGCCGCCTGCGAGATGTGGAAAGCCAGCGACGAGCCGGAGTTCTTGAATGCGGTTGTGATGCAGTACAACGCCTTCGTCAACCAGTTCAACCAGGTCATCAGCGAGAGCGCGCTGGATACGCCCTTCCTCGAGCTGATGCGGCAGCGGCCGCTGCGGCGCGCGGAGCGGCCGCGGGCTTTTCTGCTGCGTCTGTTCCAGCTGGCCCAGCAATTCGCCGGCCAGCGTGAGCCGGTCGCGGCGGAGTAGGGGAATTTCTCACCACAGAGGCACAGAAGTAATCGTAAGTAAGTCATGCAAATCTCGTCTCAAGAAAATCTTCATTTACCACAGAGGAAAATGAGGATACACAGAGGGCACAGAGGGGTTTGTATTGTTTCGATACTGCCGCAATTTAGGCAGCCATACGACAAAAGAAAACTTTCGCTGGCATACAATCACCTAAAGCTTGGCTCGGAGTTCTCTGTGTATCCTCTGAGTCCTCTGTGGTAAGAATTTGCATTACTTACTCGCACATACTGAGGGCACAGAGATAGATTTGTAGGGGCGGCTCGCTGAGCCGCCCGCGCTGGTGAATTACAGAAGTAGTGGTCAGATCGAGATTAGTCTGCGAAGTAGCGGCAAGCGACCCTGAATTTATGAACACCATCAAAGACGCGCAATTCGGCGACATCATCGACTACCAGCGCCTGCGCGCGGCTACACCGGACTTCATCGCTCCCCGGCAACTTGACAAGTCGACCGAGTTTTTCAATAATCAAGGTGGCTGACAGACTAGGAGTACTCAATGGCGACTAACGACCAAACGCTGATTGAACGCATGGCTAAAGTCGAATCTTCCATTGAAACAGAACGTAGGCGCCTGGCAACGAAAGCGGACTTGGAAAAGCTGAAAAGCGATCTGACATTTAGAATGATCGTCATTAGCGCCGCATTGCTTGGCCTCATCAAGATTATCCCGCCCTTCCAAGTCTAATTGCTCTGGACGACTCATCACTTCACGCAGGCGCTCATGCGCAACGATACTGGGCCGCGCTTGCCGCCAGTTGCCTGAATTTGCTAAAGTAACGACGCATCGAGAGTCGCCAAAATAAGCTGTCGCAATAGAGATACGACCGCCTGCAATCACAGACCGCGATATATTTATGTGCTGCCGCGGCGGCAAGATCAGCGAGACCAACTGCCAAATGCCCTGTCGCAAATGCAACCGGGAGAAGTCCTCAAAATGACGAACGCAGTAGGGACGAGACACGGGCGCCCCCACCCCCCCCTGCTCCTATGGATACTCTATCTATACTGTTGATCAAATCGACGGAAGTAATTGAAAGTACATGATGGACATCGTAAGAGACCCGCAATTCGGCGACATCATCGACTACCAGCGCTTGCGCGATGGCATGAGCAGTGTGCTCGACCACGTCTACCCCACCTTCAACCTGATGGGCTCCATGCTGGAAGCCACCCGCCTCTTCAACAACAACCCCAGCTACATGACCGCCTGCGCCGCCAGCGGGCTCGCCTACATGATGCTGGTCGCCGCCGAA
>CAZWCV010000212.1:0-4971 GCA_964632725.1 uncultured Anaerolineaceae bacterium | reverse complement strand
GGCGGTGCTCGATGGGGTCGATGGGTGCGATCTTGAGCAAGTAGGCCACCAGCGAATTGGCCGCCGAGCCGCGCCCCTGGCAGCGAATGCCGCGCTCGCCGGCGAAGCGCACGATATCCCAGACGACCAGAAAATAATTGGCCAGGCCGATGCCATTGATGATGCCCAGTTCATGCTTTAAGCGGCTTTCCATTGGCGGGCGGTAGCGATGTGAGCCGCGGCAAAGCCCGGCCAGGAAGCCTTCGGCGCTCATGCCCTCCGGCACGGGATAACGCGGCAGGGTCTGCAATTCGGAGGGCAGTTGATAGCGGCAGGCGGCGGCGATGCGCAGCGTATTGCTTAAGGCGCGGGGGTAATCGGCGAAGAGGGCGGCCATGGCGTCGGCTGATTTCAGGTGGTGCTGCCCGTTGGGGAAGAGGTGGGCGCCAACATCGCTCAGCGGGCGGTTGTGGCGGATGGCGGTGACGACATCAGCCAGGGGTTTGTCGGCGCTGGTGGGATAATGGACGTGGTTGGCGGCGACATAGTCCAGCTTGAGCGAGTCGGCGACTTCGACCAGGGCGGCCACCCGCTGCTCATCATAGGGGCGGCGGTGATGGTGCAGCTCGATGAAAAAGGCGCCGGGGTCGAAGAGAGCGGCATAACGCCCGGCAGTCCCGCGGGCGGCGTCCATGCCCCCGCTTTCCAGGGCGCGCGCCACCTCGCCTTCGCGTCCGCCGGAGAGGGCGATCAGGCCGGCGGTACGCCCTTCGAGCTGCTCGTAATGCAGCAGGCCTTCGCCCTTGGGCGCTTGGTGCTGGGCCTGGGTGATCAGCCAGCAGAGGTTTGCCCAGCCGGTTTCGTCAGCGACGAGGAGGGTGAGGGCGCATTTTTCTACCCCATCCCCGGCCCTTCCCCGTATCAATAGGGAAGGGTGACGCGCCCTGTAAGTCTCTCTAGTCCCCACCTCGTGGGCTATTGTGCCCCCCTGCTGTTATGATGGGGTGTGGGGGGGGGGGGGTGAGGTAGACCTCGGAGGAAACGCATTGCCGACAAGTGTCCGCTGCTCAGCCGAAGCATCAGAGAGGGGGGCTTCGACGTTTGCGGAGGGGGGTGCGATGGTGAGCTCGGCGCCGAGGATGGCCTGGATGTCGAGGGCTTGGGCTGTTTTCTGGAAGGTGATTGCGCCGTAGACGTTGTTGTGGTCGGTCAGCGCCAGGCCGGGCAGGCCCAGATGGGCGGCTTCGGCGACCAGGCTCTCCGGCGGCGCTGTGCCGCGCAGCAGGCTGTAGGCGGAGTGGGCGCGGAGTTCGATGTAGTCGGGGGTGGTCACTGTTTAACCACAGAGATCACAGAAGTAAGCGCGAGTAAGTCATGCAAATGCTTACCACAGAGGACACCGAGGACACCGAGTAATTAATGAAGTTATTGTATGCAATCGAAAGTTCTCCTTTGTTGGATGGCTGCCTGGATTGCGGCGGTATCAAAACCATTAAAAAATCTCTGTGCTCTCTGTGTGCCCTCATTTTCCTCTGTGGTAAAAGGAAACCTTCTTGAGACGGGATTTGCAGGACTTACTTTGTTCTACTGAGGGCGCAGCGGTGTTTTGCCGGTTTGCCGCCGACGGAAAACTTTTTTCGGCAATTTGGCAATTTGGCAATGTGGGCGAGCCAAGGCTCGCCCCTACAGATTTCGCGTGGTGATGCATGTTTCCCCAAGGCTTTGAGTCCTTTGTGGTTACTTGTCTCAGTCATAAACCCGCTGCAGCGCCCGGGCGGCAACGAGCATTTCAAGGGACATCTGTTTCCCCGCCTTTCCCGGCGCCGGCATTGTGAAAGGCAGTGTAGAACATTTGTACTAAGCCGTCAAGGTTTTGTCGCGGGAACTGCGGCGGCGGTCCATCACGTCGTCTGGCCAAACTCGGAAGGGCGAGCCAGGGCTCTATCCTACCAGGCTTGAATGATATTGGGCGAATGTTCTTCAACCTGAAATCAAGGATGGTGCTAACTTTGGGTAAGTATCCTGATCTGCGGACAAGGCGTCTTCAGAAACCTTCTTTACGACATGATACTGTGTGGTCGACGACCGGCGCCAAGCTTGTCGCAATTGCGGCCGCGAAAAGCCGAGCAGCGGTCCACCCGCGCGCATGTCAGGCTCGGAAGTGTTGACTCTCGCAATTGCCGCTCAATGGCGGGCGGGGGTCCCTTGGCGGCAGGAGCGCGGCAGGTTGCGCCATTTGCATGAGCAAGGTCTGAAATGGATTCCAAGGATGTTGGGACAAAGTCAATTCAACCAGCGAGCGCGACCGGCCCGGCCAGCGCCTGTTTTGCTACAGCAAGAATAGGGACATCCGCTCGCTAACGATGCGACCTGCGCGATGGTGGATTGTCCGCTCGCGCCGCACTGTAGCCTGTCGCAAGCCAAAAGTTGCCGCCGCATAAGTTATGTTGATTGAAGACAGCATGCAACTTGCTTTTCGATGGCTACAATATTTCGCGCGATGCTTGGCGCTTATCGTTTTCAGCGCTTGCGGGACGATGCGGCCGGCTCCAACCGCAGCGCCAACGCAGATCGCAACACCCGGCCCCGGAACCTGGTCACTGGAATTCCGCGGCGGCTGCAGCGGGCAAGAAGCCGAGACGCTGCACATCACGCGCCTGGACGAGGATGAAATCGCATTCGACGACTTTCAGCTGCTGCGCAACGAGGCTGGCGAATACGTTGGCGGCGCCACCTTCTTCGCGCCAATGCCGGCTGACGGACGCGACATCCCCTACGAGATTAGTTATACGCTGCGCGCGACCGACGAGGGCGGATTCGCCGGCGCGGAGACCATCGTTGAAGGCGGCGGTCACGGACTCGATTGTCCGGTTGAACTGCTCTTCCTCGGCGAGAGCTAGCGCATGACTTGTCTGTTGCCGAGGCCACTGGCAGCTCGGCAAACCATGCCAGCCTGGTTATCAGAATGAGAATCGCTTGCCGAAAGGACACGAGTTATGAACGCAATAGAGTCATACGAATTTGACCGTCTGGGCTACCTGGTCATCCCCGATCTCTTGACCGCCGGCGAGGTGGCGCGTCTGGCGGCGGCGATTGATGCGCTTGAGGAGCGCGCGGCGGGGCAGCTGCAGCGCCCGGTCGACAAGGTCAGCGCCTGGGGACCCGAGTACCGCTACGATGCGGGCTACGGCTACTTTGCGCAGGGCGCGCGCGCGGACGGCAGAACCATGATTATTGAGGACTTCTTCAATGGCGACAGCGCTTTCGACATGCTGGTCGATCACGCGCCGACGATGAACTATATCCGCGCCATCGTGCAAGAACGCCCGACCATCAACAACTCGGAGATCCGCATCCGCTATCCCGGCAACCAGACGGGTACGCATTTGGGCGGACCGGTCGCGTCGAAATACCGCTACTCGTACACCGGGCAGGGCATCAGCTGCATGATGGTGCGCATGATCTACTTCGTTCACGATGTGGGGCCGGGCCAGGGCGAATTTTGCGTCGTGCCTGCCACGCACAAGAGCAATATGGAATCGCCCTACGAAGGCAGCGATCCCGATAAAGAACCGGGCATGATCGGCTTGCCGGTCAAGGCGGGCGACGCCATCCTGTTCACGGAGAATCTGCGGCATGGCGGGCTGACCAATCATTCGCGGCAGACGCGCAAGACCCTGCACATCGGCTACGGACCCTATTGGATGAAGTCGCAGAATATCGCCACCATGGACGAAGAACCGCATATCCTGCCGCGGACCTTCGCGCGCTACAGTCCCGAGCAGCGCTTGCTCTTCCGTTCCTGGCCGACGCTCCTGGACGAATAGCGCGCCGGCGCAGGTCGCCTCACTCGACCGGATAGGCGATGGTGGTAATCAAGCTCTCGATTTTGCCGCCGCTGGCGTACATGCGCGAGTATTGCACCGTTATCGGCACATCGCTGCGCAGGCGCAGGCCGTAGGGCACATCAAAGGGAATCTGGTAGCCGCCGAGCTGCTCCGGCTTGTCGAGCCGCACATGCGGGCAGCGCCTGGCCGGCACGGTGATGGCGACGCCTTCAACCGGCTCGCGGTCTTCAAAGTAGAAATCCAGCAGCACCTTGGCGTCGTCAGCGGTGACGTTGAGGATGCAGATGGATTCGTGATTCTTGTTGATCGGGTCGTCATCGGCGGGCGCGGCCAGGTAGGCGTCCGGAATCAGCCAGGTCAAAGCGCCGTGTGTGGGCATGGGCTTGCTCCAATTCTCGGGCGAATACTGGACGATATTCTAGCTGTTGGGGTCGCTCTCGACAAATAGCTGGCGGCGGTAGATTTCGTCCGGACGTTTATACAGGTGCTGGACTTCGTCGTCCGGCAGGCGCGTCGGTTTGCCAGTTTGCAGCGCGCCCAGGAAAATCCGCGCCGCCTTGACCGCCATGGCCGTAATGTTGAGGATCTCGGCGGGCGTCTCGCCCAACGCGATCATGCCGTGATTCTCCAGCAGGATCAGCTTGGGCGCTTCGCCATGCTCCGCCATGTAGGCGCGTACGCGTTCGCGCATGACCAGCGCCAGCGGCAGCCCCGGATCGGCATAGGGGACCAGCGCCGATTGCGGACCGCAGAGCACCACTTCATCGGGGAAGCGCCGCCGCAGCGCAAAGTCGGCGGCATATTCGCTGCACATAATCTGGTTGATGGCGGTGGGGTGGGTGTGCCCGATGGTCGTCACGCCGCATTCACGCAGCAGCATGGCGTGAAAGCTGACCTCGATCGAGGGGCTGCGCGCGTCGGCGGGGTCGACTTTGGCGGCTTGTGTGATGGCCTTCTGCTGGCTGAGCGTGGCCGGCGGGTCGTCCAGCATCGCCAGCATGGGCGCGAAACGCACGGCGACAAAGCCGGTTTCGTCGATGCCCCCCATCTGATGACCGCTGGCCTTGACGAGGAAGCTCTCGTCGTCAAGGCGCATGGAGGTATTGCCCTCGCCGATGATGACGTAATCCAGCGCCGGCTCGCC
>CAZWCV010000211.1:0-5003 GCA_964632725.1 uncultured Anaerolineaceae bacterium | reverse complement strand
CGCAATTCCCTCAAATTACCTGAGATTTTGTGTCCAATAATTTAGGACCACTACACGGTGCGTGTCTCAGTCCAGAACGATGATATGCAGCTCGCGCGGGCCGTGAGCGCCTTTGACCAGTTGATGGCCGATATCGGCGGTTTTGCTGGGCCCGGTGACGATGACGGTATTGCTGGCTTCTTTGAAGGCCGGGTAACCCAGCGCCGCTTGTGACGCCTGCCAGGTCTCAAGGTCGTCCAGAATCTGGTCGGCGGTCATCAGCGCGATATGCCGGTCGGGCAATAGCGAGGCGCTGCGCGGGCGACCGGCGCCGCTCTCCAGCACCAGGCTGCCGGTGGCGGCCAGCGCGGCCGACACGCCGGTGACGCCGACGCGCACGCTGCCATCGTCGGGTGGAGCGACCGACACATCCAGCGACGCCAGCAGCTCCTGCAAGTCGGGGTAGGGCAGTTCCTGCGCCGCCCAGCTTAGCACGGACTCGTCGCCATCGAGCAGTTCCATGATTTGCTCGAGCGCCTCGCTGCGGGTCATGCGATAGACGAAAGAACCCAGCGCCTCCGCCTCGCGCATGAAGCGGTCAAGGCGCTCGTCAGCGCTTAGCTCGGGCAGCGGCAGCATACGGCGGCTCTCGCCCCCCCATCCCCCGGCCCCTTGCCCCCATAAAGGGGGAAGGGGAGTTTCATCAGCGAGTTCGCGCTTTGAAGCCCCCTCCCTCATCTTGGGGGAGGGGGTTTGGGGGTGGGGGGCCTTTTGCGCCTCCCGCAGCCGGCTTAAGATGCGGTCACGGGCGCTCATGGCGGCGTTCCTTCCAAAGTTGACGAAATGGCTTGGCCGCGAAATCTGGGAAATCGCGGTGCTTGCTCCAGTTGCCCAGGATGCCGGGCATATAGTCGCCCATGATGTGCTGGCCGGCGCGAGCGGCTTTCCCGCCCAGGGTGAATCGCGCGGGCGAGGTCATGCCGATCGCCCAGAGTTTCATGGCCGCGTCCCAGCTGGCCTTGGAGTGGCCGTCGCGCACCAGGTCGCGGCGCAGGTCGAGCAGCATACGCGGCAGGTCGATATCGACCGGGCAGACTTGTTTGCAGCTGCCGCAGAGACTGCTGGCGTGGGGCAGGGGCTGCGCGTTCTCCAGGCCGACCAGCAGCGGCGTCAGCACCGCGCCGATGGGCCCGCCGTAGACCCAGCCGTAGGCGTGCCCGCCCGTGCTGCGATAGACCGGGCAGGCGTTCTGGCAAGCGCCGCAGCGGATGCAGGTCAGCGCCTCGGCGTAGTCCGTGCCGTAGATCGCGGAGCGGCCGTTGTCCACCAGGATGACATAGGCGTACTCGGGACCGTCGCCCTCGGCGGCGCGCCCGGGCCCATTGAGTATGTTGGTGTATACCGTTAGTTTCTGGCCGGTCGAGCTGCTGGGCAGCACTTGCGTCAGCGTGGCGTAGTCTTCGACCGTCTCGACGATTTTCTCGATGCCGACCAGGGCGATGTGCACGCGCGGCATGGAGGTGCACATGCGGCCGTTGCCTTCGTTCATGACCAGCCCGATGGAGCCGGTCTCGGCGATGAGAAAGTTGCCGCCGGAGACGCCCATATCGGCGCTGAGGAAGTCCTCGCGCAGCATCTTGCGGGCGAAGGCGACCATCTCTTCGGCGTCGTCAGTCGGCGTCATATCCAGCTCGCGCACGAAGATATCGCGGATTTCGGCTTTGGTCTTGTGCATGACCGGCGCCACGATATGGCTTGGCGTCTCGTTGTTGAGCTGGATGATATACTCGCCCAGATCGGTCTCGACAACGCGCAGGCCGGCCGCCTCCAGGGCGTGGTTGAGGCCCAGCTCTTCGCTGAGCATGGACTTGCTCTTGGTGACCGACTCGACGCCGTGGCGGCGCGAGATATCCAGCACCAGTTGATTGGCTTCGGCAGCGTCCTCGGCCCACTCAACCCGCCAGCCATTGGCGATCAAATTGCGCTCGGCCGATTCCAGCAGATCGGGCAGCTTGCTCAGGGCGCGGCGTTTGGCTTCGGCGGCTTGCTGGCGCATGTGCTCGCCGTGCGCTTGACCGTGCGCGAACATGGCCTCGGCGCGCCGCTGATAGCCGCCGCGCGTGCCGGCGCCTACCGCCTGCCGCAAATCGGGATTGCGCAGGGCGATATCGGCCAGGGCGACAAAGTCGTTGGAACGCAACTCGACACTCATCTCGCTTCCCCCTGACCGGTCGGGGGGGCTGAGGGGGGTTCGCGCAGCGCCCTGGCCAGTACGTCAGCCAGGTGCAAGACGCGCTTGGCGGATTTCTGACGCGAGAGGCCGCCGTTCATCTGCGTCAGGCAACTGACATCGCCGGTGACGATGGCGTCCGCCGCCGAGTCGTTGATGTTATCCACTTTGTTCTGCAGCATGGCGTTGCTGAGATCGGGCATCTTGACGCTGAACAAACCGCCGAAGCCGCAGCAGACTTCGCATTCGTTCAGCTCGTTCAGTTCGGCGTTGCCCAAATGCGACAGCAATTCGCGCGATGCGCCGCCCAGGCCCAGCCCGCGCAAGCCGTGGCAAGCGTCGTGGAAGGCGAAGGACTCCTCGGCGGGCAAGCTCAAATCGAGATCGACGAGGCCCAGCCCGTCGACCAGGAACTCGCTGAACTCCCAGGTGATGGCGGCGATGCGTTGCGCTTCGTGGAAGATCTGGCCGTCGTCGGGGCTGAACAAGCTGGGATATTCGTGCCGCAGCATAGTGGCGCAGGAGCCGGAAGGACAGACGATGACCTCAGCCTCGCGGAAGGCTTTGAAGAAATGCCTGGCCACCGTGCGCGCTTCTTCGCGGTAGCCGGAGTTGAAGGCGGGCTGGCCGCAGCAGGTCTGCGCCGGCGGGAAGTCGACTCGGACGCCGACGTGCTCGAGGATGTCGACCACTGACAAACCGGTGCCCGGATAGATCATATCGACGATGCAAGTGACGAAAAGTGAGACGGGTTTGCCGATTGGCGATTCGCGCGCGGGTAATGCCATGCGGGTCGCTTTCTTTGGACGTAGCGGCTAACGGCAGGTAGTGTACCGGAAAGCTGGCTGGCAAGCTATTCCGCGTCATTGAGAAGCGGCGATTTCGCCTATCTGACGATTGCTTAACGATGTGGCGAAACTGCTGGACTCTATGGTGTAGCGACTTTACTGTGAGCATGGACGCACAAATGGATTTGCCGGACGGAATTCATGTCATTGAAGGCTCGTTACATTTCAAGGTCTTTTTCGCTTCTGATGGTACTGAGTTTATCCATCGTCGTGACGGCTCAACAATCGACGAGTGAGTTCGAACCTGTCCCGACTTGTTCGCTCGCCGATTACATCACTGCGAAAAACATCAATCAGGACGTGGGCGGCTGCGATATTTCGAAAAATCGCGAGGCTTTTTCATTTCACGAGGACATCATTCTGACTGAGGCGCTGCCCAGAATCACGTCTCCAATACACATCGAGGGCAACGGATTCACCCTCAATGGAGATGGAAGATTCCGTCTGTTTGAAGTTTTTGGCGCCAATCTCACTATCACGGATTTGCACATGGTCAAAGGGTTTGCCAAGGTTTACGGTAGCGCGATTAGAATAGAAAAAGGCGGCAAGTTATCAATTTACAACAGTTCGATTCAAGATTGCTCTGGGGGGAAGCACGGAGCAATCTACATTGAAGTTGGGACGCTTTTTGTCAAGAACACCACGTTTAGGGCGAACTCTGCCAAAGAAGGCGCGGCGATACACAATTTCTATGCCCTCATGACAATCGTCGATAGCAAGTTTGAACGAAACCGGGCGGAACGTGGCGGCGCAATTTTCATGCACGCAGGCAAAGGAAACATAAGGAATACAGTGTTTCGTCGAAATTCAGCAAGTGAAATGGGAGGTGCGATTGAAAACTGTGATGGTTCCTTGCAAATCAGCGACAGCGTATTCCGCTTCAACGGTTCATACATTGGTGGCGCAATCTATACGACCGGGCATTCGTCCCTGCTATCCATAGATGACAGCTCGCTGCAATTCAACTCCGCGGTGAAGAGTGGTGGAGCGATTCATGACATGAGCAAAGTGACTTATATTAGCGACAGCGTCATTAGCGGTAACAATGCAGGTCTGTTCGGCGGTGGCATATCGACACTTCTGGCCGAGCTTTTCATTAGCTCTAGCAGCCTTCATCGCAACAGATCGAAAGCAGGCGCGGCCCTCTATACCGACCGCGGCAGCGTCACGATTTTGGACACAGCAATCGCCGACAACATCGCCACCGAGAACGGCGAACAACTGCATTTCTCTGCGAGCGAGGTCAAGTATTTGGACATTCGCGACAGCTGACAGCTTACGCTGAAGCAATCACTCTATCGCCCGCTGCGTGCCTTTTTGTTACAATCCCCGCCAAACCTGACCTGAGCAAAGGACTCGACCTATGGCGGACTTCACCCCCCGACCGGAACATAAATTCACCTTCGGCTTGTGGACGGTCGGCAACATCGGCCGCGATCCCTTTGGCGAGCCGACGCGCGACCCTGTCTCGCCGGTCGAAATCGTGCATATGCTGGCCGAGGTCGGCGCCTGGGGCGTCAACCTGCACGACAACGACCTCGTGCCCATCGACGCCACGCCATCCGAGCGCGACCAGATAGTAGCCGAATTCAAGCGCGCTATGGCCGATAGCGGCATCGTCTGCCCCATGGCCACCACCAATCTCTTCGCCGATCCGGCCTTCAAAGACGGCGCCTTCACGAGCAACGACGCGGCCGTGCGCGCCTACGCCCTGCAGAAGACCATGCGCTCAATGGACCTGGGCGCGGAGCTGGGCGCGGAAGTCTATGTGTTCTGGGGCGGGCGCGAAGGCGCCGAGAGCGACAGCGCCAAGAACCCGGCCGATGGCGTCAAGCGCATGCGCGATGCGATCAACTTCCTCTGCGAGTATTCCAAAGACAACGATTACGGCTATCGCTTCGCGCTGGAGCCAAAGCCCAACGAGCCGCGCAGCGATATCTACTTCC
>CAZWCV010000210.1:0-5004 GCA_964632725.1 uncultured Anaerolineaceae bacterium | reverse complement strand
GCCGGGGGATGGGGGCAATGCGCGGCATTTTTTCAATTACTTACTTTCGCTTACGTCTGTGCCTCTGTGGTGAGTTTCAGATTACCGCCGCACTTGAGCAATAGGGCGAGTCTGCGTATCATGCGCTCTGTTTTCTGCGCGCCGAGCGGATGAGCCGCCCTGTGATCGAGCTGATCAACATCTTCGTCGACAACTTGGCGCCGGTGCTGGCGATTGCCGGCGTCGGCCTGTATCTGCGGCGCCGCTTTGACATCGGCCCGGCCATGGTGTCGCGCATGATGTTCCACGTCTTTTCGCCGGCGCTGGCCTTCAACGCGCTGTATACGCGCGAAATCAGCGGCGGGGATTTCTTGCGCATGTATGGCGGCACGGTGGCGCTGGCGCTGACAGTCGCGTCCATCGCCTTCCTGGCGCTGCGCTGGGGCAAGATCAAGCCGAACGAGCGCGCCGCGGCGCTGGTCTCGACTTTTGTCTTCAACGGCGGCAACTTCGGCATCTCGATCGTCAGCTTCGCTTTCGGGGCCGAGGCGCTGAGCTACGCCGTCATCGCTTATGTGGCCGGCTCGACCACGGCCTATACGCTGGGCGTCTACATATCGTCCAAGGGCAAAGCCTCGATGCTGCAATCGCTGCGCAGCATATTGCGCACGCCCTCGATATACGCGCTGGCGTTGGCGTTTGGGCTAAAGGCGCTGGGCGTCAACGAGCTGCCGCCGGCCTTGAGCCGCAGCTCGCAGCTGCTGGCGGACGCGTCGATTCCGCTGATGTTGATATTGCTGGGTTTGCAGCTGGGCGGGCTGGGCAAGCCCAGCGGCTGGCGACTGGTTCTGTCCGCGAGCACGATCCGCTTGCTGTTGGCGCCCCTGCTGGCGATATTCTTTGCGTCGCTCTTCGGCCTGGAAGGCGCGGCGCGCTTCGCTTTCATCTTGCAGGCGGGCATGCCTACCGCGGTTATGACCATTGTGCTGGCTCATGAATTCGGGACCGACCAGGATCTGGCGCTCAACCTGGTCATGGCGACTACCCTGGTTAGCCCTTTTAGCTTGTCTCTGCTGATCTACCTGCTGCAAAATGGCTGGGTCTGAATCGGCGCGACTCGCGTCAGTAGGTCCAATTGGACATGCCAAAATGAAAGGACAGGGTAGAGGCAATTCTATGAATTGCCCGGTCTTGCAATCCTTGACTTTCGGGCGACATACAATGCCGCCCCTACATCCGACTTGACTCCGGTTCCGCGAGACTAAACCGTACAACAACCATATTTCTAGAATTCACTTTCGTAAGCTTCTTCAAGCAACTATAATCGGCGCGGCTTGGTTACAAAGGAATCCCAGGTGTCGAGCCACAAACTGGTTGAGGCGGTGCCTCTTGGCAAGCAGTCAAGACAGCTGCGCATCCTGCGCGTCGGCTGGCATGATACGCGCGCGCTGCTGCGCGAGTTTCGCAAGCCGCTGCTGATCTTCTTCCTGGCGGTGTTCATTGGCGGCTACATTTACATGCAGCTCAACAATGCCTATTCCGACAATGGCTCTCTGAATTATGTAGATATGCCTTATATCATGCTGGCGCTGATGGTCCTGGAAGCCTCGATAGAAGTGCCGGACGAGCCGTACCTGATTATATTTTGGTATATTCAGCCGTTGTTGGCGGTGTACATCGTGGGGCGGGGAGCGGCCGATTTCCTGCGGCTATTCATCAATCGCGACGAAAGGCGCAGCGCCTGGGAGGTAGCGGTGGCATCAACATTCAAGCGACATATTATCGTGGTCGGCATCGGCCATACCGGCATGCGCATCGTGCGCGAGCTGACGCAGATGGGCTTTGAAGTGGTGGCGGTGGATTTGGGCGTGAGCAAAGAAGCGCATGAAGCGCTGCATGAAATCGACGTGCCGCTGATTGCCGGAGACGGGCGGCAGGCGCAAGCGCTGGAGACGGCCGGGCTTAGCCGGGCGACTGCTGTCGTGGTCGCCACCTCGGACGACCACGCGAATCTTGAAGTCACGATGCGCGTGCGCGACATGAATCCGGATGTGCGCGTGGTGACGCGACTGTGGGATCGGCAGCTGGCCCAGCAGATTGAGCGCTTCTTCCGCGTGGAAGTCTTGAGCGCTTCTGATTTGGCGGCGCCGGCTTTTGCGGGCGCGGCGGTAGGCGCGGAGATCACGCAGAACTTGCACATCGCGGGCATGGAATACAGCATGATCCGCCTGGTCGTCCGTGATGGTTCTTTTATGGATGGCCAGACTGTGGGCGCAATCCAGGACAGCGAAGGCGCGGATATCGTCTTGCTGCATCAGGGCCACGGCAGCTCGCCCGATGTGCACCCGCAGGGCAAAAAAGTGGTGCGAGGCGGCGATACGCTGGTGTTATTCGCCCATCACGATCGCATCACCGAGATCCTCGGTCGCAACGAAAGCGGCGGACGCTAGCATTTCGCCGGGGTTTCATTTTCGTCGGGGAAAACGCGTCAGGATGGTGACCGGCTCCGGCACTTTGATGCGTTCGCTGAGCGAGAGCTTGCCCAAATTGGTGGTTTTGGCGCGGGCTGTGCCGGCGTAAAGCGCCAGCTGCGTCCCCACTTTGCGGAAGCCCTTTTCCATCAGCGCTTGCCCGACCTGGTAGCCTTCCGAGTCGATATTGCAACTGGTGACCTTGCCCACGACGCGACCGCGCGGGCTGACGATGGGGTCGCCATAATGGGCCGGGCGCGCGCCGCGATTGTCCATGCGGAAGCGGCTGACCTGGAATTTCCGCCCGGCTTCATTGGCGATGAAGGCGGCCTTGCCGATGAAGAAAGGCTTGTAGAGTTTGACATAGGCGCCAAAGCCCGCCTCAGCCGGATTCATATTGAGTTCACCGGCCAACTCCAGCCCGTAAAGCGGCAGGCCGGCTTCTGTGCGCAGGCTGTCGCGCGCGGCCAGGCCACAAGGCGTCGCGCCGGCGTCGACGAGCGCCTTAAAGAGCGCTGCCGCTTGATCGGGATGCGCGAAGAGCTCGTAAGCGACGCGCTCGCCGGTATAGCCGGTGCGCGAGACGATCAAGTCGAAGCCGCCCAGCGTCGCCTGCGTTACGCCCGCCCATTTCAGTTGCATGATACGCGCTTTGTCATCGGCGCTGCCATCCAGCGCGAGCAGACAATTGCGGCTCTTCGGGCCTTGCAGGGCGATGTCGACGCGGCGTTCAGCGCCCCATTGCTGCTGGCGCAGGTCGCGCAAATGGAAGCGGTCTGTGCCGGACAGACGCCGGCCCGAATGGCGCGGGTCAATCATCACTTCGCCCTTGATGAGCGCTTGCAGCCACTGCCAGTTCTTGTCGTTATTGGAGGCGTTGACCACCACCAGGAAATGTTGCTGGGCCAGCCGGTAGATCATCAAGTCGTCGAGCGGGATGCCGTCCACATCGAGGAAGTAGGTGTAATGCGAGCTGCCGACTTTGAGGCGCTTGACATCGTTGGTCGTGATCTGATCAAGAAAGTCTTCCGCGCCGGGCCCCTGGATGTCGAAAACCCCCATATGCGCCACATCAAAGATTCCGGCGCCTGTGCGGACGGCGCTGTGCTCTTCGCTCACCGAGCGGTACCAGAGCGGCATATCGTAGCCGGCGAAGGGCGCCATCTTCGCGCCCAGTTCCAGGTGCAGCGCGTGCAGGGGCGTCTCTTGCAGCATGTCCACGGCGGCGATCTCCGGCACAAAGCGGGGCAGGTCCGCCGCGGGCTGGCGCGGATACAGCTCGCCGTTGATGCCAATGCAATAGGTCTTGTCGGCGTAGCCGGCGCTCTCCGCGAGCATGTCCGGTTCGCCTTCACCCAGCGTGCGCAGGGTTACTGGCCCCGGTACTTTGGCGTGCGCGTCCGCGTCGTCGAAAAGCGCGAAGCCGTCGCTTAGGCTGCGCATCCAGGCAACCGCGCGGTCGGCCCAACCAGACAGGGTCAGACGATATTCGCTCGCGGAGATACGCTCGACGCTGCCGCTGGCCATAGCGGCGCCGTCCTTCTCGAGTACCCGCGTCGGCTGGCGCTCGCCATCACTGAGCGCGGCGACATCGCTGGACAGGACGATCTGCAGGAAATCCGCAGCGACGGCGCCGCTCACACTGATATCGAGGCAGCGCTCAGGCGCGGCGGCATCCAGCTGATAGAAATGCGGGTAGCCGTCGACGGCGGCGTCGGTATCAATGCCGAGTCGGGCGGACAAGGCGCGCGAACGCCGCTGCGCGTCTTGCAGCACATCAAAGTCAACTTTGGCCCGCGCCAGGGGGCGGACGCGGCCGGTCAGGCTGAAGGGGACGCAGGCCCGGAGTACGTCGGCGATGATATCGCCGAGCGCGTCAATTTGAGATTCGTCGATGCCGCGCTGGGTGAGCCAGGTAGCGCCGAGGCGGATGCCGCTGGGACGCAGCGCCGATGTATCGCCGGGGATCGTCTGCCGGTTGACGACGATGCCGGCCAGGTCGAGGATGCGCGCGGCCATGTCGCCGCTGAGAGTCGTGCCATCGGCGCCGACGACGGACTTGCAGTCGAGCAGCAGCAAATGCGTGTCCGTGCCGCCGTAGGGCACGCGGAAGCCGCGTTCGGTCAGCTTGGCCGCCAGCCGCTCGGCGTTTGCCAGGGTCTTGGCTTGCAAATCGCGGAATTGCGCAGTGGTAGCCAGGCGCAGGGCGACGGCGAGACCGGCCATGGCGTTTACATGCGGTCCGCCTTGTTCGCCGGGGAAAACGGCCCGATCCAGCTTGCGGGACAGGTCGCGCCGATGGGTGATGAGCACAGCGCCGCGCGGTCCGTTCAGCGTTTTGTGAGTGGTGAAACTGACGACATCGGCGATGCCGACCGGGTTCGGGTAGACGCCGGCGGCGATCAGCCCGGCGACGTGGGCGACATCGGCCAGAAGGTAGGCGCCGACCGCATCGGCGATCTTGCGATATTCATTCCAGTCGGCGGCGAAGGGATAGCTGCTGAAGCCGCCGATGATCAGGCGCGGCCTGTGCTCCAGCGCCAGCTGCATCATC
>CAZWCV010000209.1:0-5061 GCA_964632725.1 uncultured Anaerolineaceae bacterium | reverse complement strand
TTTGGGGGTGGGGGTGGAGTGTGGCAATGTGTTGCATGACTAACTTGGTTCTACTTCTGCACCCTTTGTGATTATAATCTCGTATCATGCCCGCTCAAACACTGTCCGCGCTTAAGCCGCTGCGCATCGGCGATATCGTCATCGACGCGCCGCTGACGCTGGCGCCGATGGCCGGGCATACCAACTACGCCCTGCGCAGCTTGTGCCGGGAGCTGGGCGGCTGCGGCCTGGTCTGCACCGAACTTATCAGCAGCAATATCGTCAAGAACTCGCGGCGGCAGGCAGTACAGCGCTTCGACTGGCGCGCCAGCGAAAGCCCGGTCGCCGTGCAGCTTTTCGGCGTCGAGCCGCGGATCGTTGCCGAGGCGGCGCGCGTGGTGGTCGATCACGGCGCGGATATCGTCGACATCAACATGGGTTGCTGGGTACCCAAGATCGCCAAAAAGGGCGCGGGCGCGGCCTTGCTGCGCGATGTGAAGGCGGCGACTGCCGTGGTCGACGCGGTCGTCAAGGCGGTGAATGTGCCGGTGACGGTCAAGGTGCGCAGCGGCTTTGAAGACGGCGTTGTCACGGCCGTGCCCTTTGCTGTCGCGGCCGAAGCCGTGGGCGCGCAGGCGGTGGCGGTGCATGCGCGCTTCGCCGGGCAGGGTCATGGCGGCGCGGCCGATTGGGATGTCATCGCCGCGGTCAAAGACGCCGTGCGCGCAATGCCCATCATCGGCAACGGCGATGTCCACAGCGGCGAGGACGCCCGGCGCATGTTGGACAGGACCGGCTGCGATGCGGTGATGGTGGGGCGGGCGGCGCTGGGGCGTCCCTGGCTCTTCCAACAGATCGCCACATTGCTGGAGACGGGACTCAGCCTGCCAGAGCCGTCGCGGCCCGAGCGCGCGCGGATTGCGCTGCGACACGCGCAGTTGACGCTGGCGACGACTCATCTGCCCGAGCGCGTGGCGGTGCGGGAAATGCGCGGGCAAATCAGCAAGTACAAGCTGGACGCGCCCGGCTCCGCCAAAGTGCGGAATCGGCTGGTTCGGATTGACTCTTATGCTGAACTCGAATCGATTCTGCTCGAAGTCTCAAATGAATCTGATGATGAATTGCAACTGGGGATTTGGCTTGCGACGGAACAGCGAGTGCGCAATATTCTAGACGTCAGCCGGCATAGAATTCGTGAGCTCTGGAAATAGAGCATAGACTCATGACGAATTGGATCAGCTATTTTGTAGTCATTCCGCTATTCCCGATCATTACCGCATTGGCATTATCATTGCTGAAGTGCGAGAGTCTGCAATATCAGAACATATTTGGAGGTACTGAACTTTATATGTTGTCGGTTGTGCTCCTGGCAGTTACACGAAGCGATTTAGAGAGATCGCCAAGGGCGGTTTTCAAAACTGGCAATTATCGCCGAGTGACTACCTTGCTCATACCCGCCATGTTATGGTGCAGTGTATTCTATGGTATAGTCTTTATGAATCTCCGCGCGGAAAATCCGGAATTTTCGAAGGATTCTATCGCCGTGCCAGGGTTGATATTGGGGATACCGTCAATCGTGGTGTGTGGTTTTCTTCAGTACAAGCTGCGGAGTTTCCGGTTAGAAGAGGTGTCATCATGACGATGTGGTCAACTGAGTGGATGATACTGTACGTGTTAACCATTCTAATCGGTAATCTCGCGGTCATCGCGATAGCAAGCTTTGCGAACCGACGGAGCGGTCGTCACAACCGGGCCGATGAACTCGACTAGTAAATGGGCCTCGCGACTGAGTACCGACTATCCGCCATGCATTCCGCAGTAGGCAGCATACGATAAGACTTAGCTCTCCTAGTGAGTGTATTTGACAATGCACGTGAACAAATAATGCTCACGTATAATTCCCGGCATGTGCTCCTGTGAATTGCGCGCGACTTAGGTTTACGCGCGCTGACTTACGAGAGAAAGAGAACGGGATGACCACTCTCATCACCGGCGGCGCCGGCTTCATCGGCAGTCACGTAGCGGCGGAACTGCTCGCTCGCGGCGACGATGTCGTCATCATCGACAACTTCAACGACTATTACGACCCCGCCATCAAACGCGCCAACGCCGCGCGCCTGCGCGAATACGCCGCCTGCACGCTGGTCGAGGGAGACGTGCGCGACGCCCCGCTGGTCAAGCGCGTCTTCGCGCAACAGCCAATCGTCCGCGTGGCGCACCTGGCGGCGCTGGCCGGCGTGCGCGCCAGCGTCGATCAGCCGCGACTTTATCTGGATGTCAACCTCGGCGGCACGCTTAACTTGCTCGAAGCGGCGACGGAAGCCGGCGTCGAACAATTTGTTCTGGCGTCCACCTCGTCAGTTTATGGCCGCACCGAGACTGTGCCCTTCGTCGAGACCGACACCGCCGACCGGCCGCTGGCGGCATATCCGGCCAGCAAACGCGCCGCCGAGCTGCTCGCCCATACCTTCCACAACCTGGCTGACATGCCGGTTACGACCCTGCGCTTTTTCAACGTTTACGGTCCGGCGGGCCGCCCGGATATGATGCCCTGGCGGCTGCTGGAAGCCACGCAAACTGGCGAACCCATCAAGCTCTTCAACGGCGGCGATATCCACCGCGACTGGACCTATATCGCCGACACAGTGGATGGCGTGCTGGCGGCGCTGGACAAACCGCTGGGCTACGAGATCATCAATCTGGGCTGCGGCGCCCCGATTTCGCTGGCTGACTTTGTCGAGATCATCGAAGCGTATGCCGGAACAGCTATTAATACAGTATCAGTACCAACCCCGCCGAGCGACCCGCCGATTACCTATTGCAATAACGAAAAAGCGCGCAAGCTGCTGGGCTTCGCGCCTTCCGTGTCCATCCGCGAAGGGCTGCGGCGAACCTGGGAATGGTACGCTCGTTATCGCGGACTGTAGAGCGCCGGACGCTCTATGCCGATTGCGCGCTCGGGCAAGCCACTCTCGACTGAGCGGATGCAAGCCTCAGCCACGACCAGCGACATATAGCCGTCCCAGGCTGAGGGTCCGGTCGGCTCGCCCGCGCGGATCGCGTCCGTCCAAATTTGTACTTCATCAATGTAGGCCCGGGCAAAGCGCTGCGGCCAATCGGGCGTTACAGTCTGCGCAACCGTATGACCGCGCCGAACGACCGGGCTGCTGTGGCTGACTGTCCGCGCCTTGCCGGTCTCGCCCGTGATTTCCACCACAATCTCGTAGCCATAGCCGGAGTCGCCGTTCCATTCCAGCGTACCAATGGCGCCGTCGGCGAAGGCCAGCTGCACGATGGCGTAACGCGCGCTGCGCGGCTGGTCGGGCGCGAATGGCGCCCACTGCGCGTAGACCTGGCTGATCTCCGCTCCCATCAGCCAGCGCGCCGAATGGATGTCGTGAATCAGCGAATTGACGATCGCGCCTTCAATCGTCGCCTGTTCGCGCCAGGGGTTGATGTGTTCGCCGCGGAAGCCCAGCGGCTTGCCGATAGCGCCGCGCGCCAGGATGTCGTAGATATCGGCATGGGTTCGGTCGTAGACGCGCATGAAGCCGACTTGCAGCAGCCGGCGGCCCGCCGCTAGCTCAGCGCGCAGCACGCGCTCGCCGTCCGCCACGGTGGTCGCCAACGGCTTCTCGCAGAGCACCGGCTTGCCGGCGTCGATGCAGGCAAGGGCCTGCTCGGCGTGGAAGGCGTCGGGGCTGGCGATAAGCAGAGCGTCTACGGCCGGGTCGGCGATCAACGCAGCGGCGTCGGTATAGACGCTTGCGCCGCAGTCCGCCGCCACAGCTTGCGCGCGAGCCGCATCAATGTCCATCACCGCCGCCATTGCCGCGCCTCGCGTGCGTTGCGCCAGGTTCCGCGCGTGCAGGCTACCGATCATGCCCGCGCCAATCACTCCCACTTGCAGCAGTTCATTCTCCATGACGGCGGCTCCCTGGCGTCTGCCCTTCCCTGCCCGTATTGGCCGAGTGTAGCGGGTTTGCGCGGCGCTGCAATAGCCCATTGCGGCGTGTGCGGCAAAGCGGCGCGGCGCATGACAAGCTCTGCCTGGCCTTGGGCGCCGGCGCGACGTCCCCCTACGACCTCATCATGGTCACGCAGGGCGATATTGAGTCCTACGTGGCAGCGGGCTGGATGATGCCGCTCAATGACCTGATCGACAAATACGAAGACGAATACCAGATATCCGACATCTTGCGTTTGGCGGACATGACGGTGGACGGCAAAATTTATGGTCCGCCGATGGAGCAGAATACTCGCCACCTCTTCTATCGCCCCGACCTGCTGGAGAAGCACGGCATTGACGTGCTGGAGACCTGGGACGACGTCATCGCCGCCTGTGGCGTGTTTCAAGCCGAAGACAGCATTGTCATTCCCTTTACCACTCAGCTGCACGCCGGCTGGGCCTGGCGCATAGAGTACGGCGATATGCTGCTGGCTTTCGGCGGGAAGCCGTTCAATGACGATAGGACGCCGGCCTTCAACAGCGACGAAGGCGTCGCGGCGCTCGAGAAATTGGTCGAGATCGCTGATACCTGCATGGGCGAAGAAGGCTTGACCTACAGCATTGACGACAGCCAATTCGGCATAGCGACGGGCGAGTTGGCGATGGCCTTCACCTGGGCCAGCCGCGCCGCCGCCATGGACGATCCCGACTTCTCCGATTTTGTCGGAGGCATTGAATTTGCGCCCGCTCCCAAAGCGACCGCGGACGGCCTCTATGGCGCCACGGGCGGCGCCGGCCTGGGCATCCCGGCCAATATCGACGACGATCCGGAACTGGTCTTCCAGGTTATCCGGGAAGCGATGGACGAATAGACCTTCCTGCGCGGCTCCAATTACGGCGTGATCACGCGGCAAGCTGTAGCGGAGAAGGCCGACGCGCGCTATCTGCCGGCTGTATTCGCGACAATCGCCGGCGGCGTCGAAGGCACTCCCGTCCCGGCTTTCGGCGCGGTCTTGTACACGGTTTGGGATCAGTGGCTGCCGCAGATCGTGACCGGCGAAATGTCCGCCGCTGAATTGCTGGACGCCGCCGCCGAAGCCACCGCGCAGGGCTTCATCGAAGTCTAGTCGCTG
>CAZWCV010000208.1:0-5062 GCA_964632725.1 uncultured Anaerolineaceae bacterium | reverse complement strand
TGCCCATGATCAGCCCTATCATCCTCTTCAACACCATCGTCGGCTTGATCGGCGCCTTCCAGTATTTCACCGAAGCCTACGTCATCACCGAAGGCGGGCCCGGCGACGCCACCCTCTTCTACTCGCTCTACCTCTTCAACAACGCCTTCGCCTACTTCAAGATGGGTTACGCCTCGGCCATGGCCTGGCTGCTCTTCCTGGTCATCCTGATCCTGACCTTCCTGATCTTCCGCAGCTCCGCCAAGCGCGTCTACTACCACGGCAATTGAGCCGGCGCCCCCAAGACTCTCTGTGATCTCTTTTTTTAATGAACGCCCTGACTGCGAATGGTGTAGGGGCGTTTCGCTGAATCGCCCACCTGTACAAGTTTACTATTCCGGCGGGCGGCTCGGCGACCCGCCCCTACAGCCGGCGAATTGCATCAGGTTCGTTATTTTGTGTGAGCCAATTTGTGACTTGCGAGCGGCTGTGGTTAAATACCCGATATCCAGCTCGCGCAGGAGGAAGAAACCATGAACATCTCAGACACAATCGCCAACATGACCACCGAAGAAAAAGTCGGCCAGATGTTCATGCTCGCCTTCGCCGGCGACCAGCTCGACGAAGCCCGCGTGCTCATGGCCGATCATCTCGTCGGCGGCGCCTACATCGGCGATGAAAACGTGCCCACCGCCGCCGCCGCGCTGGAACTCTGCAATACGCTGCAAGGCTTCGCCGCCGGCACGCGCCTGGGCATCCCGCTGCTGCTGGGCGCGGACCAGGAGGGGACCTGGTCGGTCATGACCGCCGAGAGCGCCATGGGGCCGGGCAATATGGCGCTGGGCGCGTCCGGCGACCCCGACAGCGCCACCCGCATGTACAGCGTCATCGCCCGCGAGACCGGCGCCGTCGGCTTGAATGTGGTGCTGGGGCCGGCCGCCGATTGCAACTCCAACCCGCATAACTCCATCATCGAAATGCGCTCCTTTGGCGAGAAACCCGAACTGGTCGCCGCCATGACCGCCGCCGCCGTCCGCGGCCTGCAAGACAATGGCAGCATCGCGGCGCTGAAGCACTTCCCCGGCCACGGTGATACCACCCTCGACAGCCACCGCGGCCTGCCCACCGTGACGCGCAGCCGCGACGACCTGCTGCGCATCGACCTGCACCCCTTCGCCGCGGGCATCAAAGCCGGCGCGCGCATGGTCATGACTTCGCATATCATCTTTAGCGCCCTCGACCCCGACCGTCCCGCCACCTTGTCGCCCCTCATCCTGGGCGATCTGCTGCGCGGCGAGTTGGGCTTTGAGGGGGTGGTTGTCTCGGACAGCATGAATATGCACTCCATGAAACGCAATTATGACCCGGCCGACGCGGCCATCCAGGGGATTAAGGCCGGCGTCGACTTGATGATGCTGGCCGAGGAGCATTACGACCACGACGCCGGCCAATACCTGGCGAATCAGCGCGCCCTCATCCGCGCCGTCATCGAGGCGGTCGACGCGGGACGCATCAGCCGCGAGCGCGTCGATGACGCTGTCACGCGCGTCTTGCGCCTCAAGCGCGAGGCCGGCTGGAGCACAGCGCCCCGGCCCGACTCAAGCGAGCAGGTGGGAAGCAGCGAGCATCGCGCCCTCGAGTTGGATGTGGCCCGCCGCGCGGTCAGCGTTGTCCGGGACAATCACGGGTTGATACCGCTCGATCCGTCCGCGCCGATGACGCTGGTCAACACCACCGAGCGTAGCGCTTATGCGGTGCTGACGCAGACGCGCGGCATCGGGCCCAACCAGGCTACGCCCGCCTTCGACGTCTTCGCTGAGGCGATGCGCGCTGACTGCGACCAACTGAGTCTGATCGCGGCCGAAGACTTCGATGTGGCAGATCTGCCCGGCGCGGGCGCGATCATCGCCGTCACCGAGAATTACACGCTGCCGGGCATGGACTTTGATGGGTCGCGCCAAGCCGAGATCGTCAATGCGCTGCATGAGGCGGCCGGCGAGCGCCTGATCGTGGTCGGCCTGCGCGATCCATACGAGCTGGCGCGCTTTCCCCAAATCGAGAGCTATGTCTGTACCTTCAGCTTCCGCCCCTGCGCCGCCCAAGCCGCGGCTGACGCGCTGCTGGGCAAATTCGCGGCGAGCGGCCGCAGTCCGGTCAGCGTGCCGGTCACGGAGCTGGAAGCCTAGTCACCCATTCTCTCACCACCGAGAACACCGAGGGCACAGAGGCTTTTTCTTTACCACAAAGGGCACAAAGACACGAAGGCCACAAAGACGATTTGACCGCAGGCTGTGTTTTTCGCGCGCTACGCGGACATTATAGGGGCGGGCGGGAATGAGAGTTTTGAATTGTTTCGATACCGCCGCAGTTCAGGCGGCCATCCAGCAAATGAGAACTCTCGCGGCATGCAATCATTTCATTGCTTTACTCGGTGTCCTCTGTGTATCCTCTGTGTGCTCTGTGGTAAGTCTTTCCATGACTCGCTAGCGATTACTTCTGCGCCTCTGTGGCGAATATCATTCCCATGCTACACTCGAGCGCATGACCGAGCCTGACAGCAACCCCAGCAACTTCACCCGCTTTCGCGCCTTGCTGGCGCTGCTGATCACGCTGCTCATCGGCGCGGTAGTAATCATCGCCGTGACCTGGTGGGTGGTCGGCTCTGCGCCGCGTTCGCAGGCCGTCGCCGAGCGCGAAGGCGTCTCGGTCAGCGAGTTCGCCGCCTTGCCCGACGAAGACGCCTATCCGGCCGCGCTGGCGATCGCGGACGACGGCAGGGTTTACACCGGCAGCTACCAAAGCGGCGCGCTCTGGTCAATCAGCGCCGATGGCGCCCTCAGCGAAATCGCGGAGTCGCGCGGGCGCATCGGCTCGGTCACGGGTTTGGATGTAGCGCCCGATGGCGCGCTGTACATCCTGGACCGCATCAGCGCGCTTGAGAGCAAGGGCGCGCTACTTTGGCGCTACCATGCCGGCGATCTGCGCTCTGTCGTGCAGATTCCGGCTGACCCGGCCATCGGCCTCATGCTGCCGGATGACATCGCCGTCGACAGCGCCGGCCTGATCTACATCAGCGACCGCGACCCGGCGCGTGTCTGGCGCTACAGCAGCGGGGGAGAGAATCTCGGCCTGTTCTGGCGTCCGTCCGCCGGTGGTGAAGCCGCCGCGACCGGCCTGGCTTACGATGCCGGGCGCGACGCCATCCTCATCAGCGACAGCGCCGGCGACGCCCTGTATCGCGCGCCCGCAAGCGCATCAGACCTGGCGGAAGCGATTGACTCGACCGAGACGCTCTTCAAGGACCAAGCACAAAAGGGCTACGGCTTTGACGGGGTCGACGTGGCGCCGGACGGCGAGATCTACCTGGCGCTGCTGGCCTGGAATCGGGCGGCGCGCCTGGGTGACGGCGAGCTGCAGATGCTGGCGCGGGACTTCCGCGGCGCCAGCGACCTGGTCTACGATGCCGCGCGCAACCGGCTGATCGTGACCAATTGGAATCAGTTCAGCCTGGGCTTCGGCACGCGCCCGCAGCTGCCCTTCGCCCTCGATGCGGTCGCGCTCGAGGCGTGACCTTGAACAGGAGTATGTAGGGGCGAGCTATCACCTCGCCCGAAGGCTCGACCTACAGAGCGGGCGAGCCGAGGCTCGCCCCTACGCCTGGCTTGGAGACGGAACGCGGGCGGCATGGCATGCCGCCCCTACAGATCTCGCTGCTTGCCCGGCGCTCGCTTGACCGGTGGGCGGGATTCGACTAGTCTAAGGCTGAGTAATCCGCCGAGACTGGATGAGCCGCTTGCCCGCCTTCCACAGCAGCCAACCCACCCGACTGTCGCCGCATGGCGCGGCGCGGGCCACGCCCCGTTGGCGCCGGTTGACCGGCTGGCTCTGCCTCTTGGGCGCCATCTGCCTGGCACCGACCGCCGTCCTGCTGGTGGTCACCGCGCCGCCGATTACGCAAGCCAGTGAAGCGGCCGCCACCAAAGTCCAGGCTCAGCCGACCGCGACCCGGCTGCCGGCCACGCGCATCGTCGAAGCGCCGATGCAGACCGATGGCGCGAACGCGCAGACGTCCCTCAGCCAACTGCAAATCCAGGAATTGCTGAAGACGCCGCCGCCGACCGCGGAAGCGGAACCGGGCGGCCCGCGCTATGATCCTTTCACCATCATCCCCAACCGCGTCCGCACCAAGATGACCACTTACCTGGCCAAACGCGGCGACAGCGTCAACGCCATCGCCGCGCGCTACGGTTTGCAGCCGGAATCAATCGCCTGGTGCAATAATCACGAGCTGGCGCAGATCGTGCGCCCGGGCGATCTCGTCAATATCCCGCCCGAAGACGGCGCTTGCCATACCGTACTGCGCGCGCAGGGCAAAGACGTCCGCGCGATCGCCGCGCAATACGGCGTGGACGACCCCTACCTGGTGATCGAAGCGCCGGCCAACAATCTGCCCGATGTCTCGCCCGAGACCCTGCTGCCCAGCAATACCCACCTCTTCATCCCCGGCGGCGAGGGACCCTACATCACCTGGAACGCGCCCGTGCAGCAAGACGGCGCCGGCAACGTCGTGGCCTTCGACCCGCAGAGCCGCTACAGCTGCGGCAGCCGCTACGGCGGCGGAACCTGGTGGACCAACCCTCTGCCCAACGGCGCCTGGGTGCGCGGCTTCTACCCTGGGCACAGCGGCATCGATATCGCCGCCAATATCGGCACGCCCATCTACGCGGCCAACGCCGGGCCCATCCTCTACGCCGGCTGGAACAACTGGGGCTACGGCAATACAGTTGTCATCGGTCACGGCGCCTTTTCGACGCTATACGGGCACATGAGCAGCATCGCGGTACGCTGCGGCCAGTCGGTCGATGCCGGGCAGGTCATCGGCTACGTCGGCAGCACCGGCAACTCTTCCGGCCCGCACCTGCACTTCGAGCTGCGCTACCTGAATCAGCCGCGCAATCCCTCGTCCACGCCCGGGATTGGCTGGTAAGGGGCGATTGCCACAGATTACCCCCACCCCCAAACCCCTTGCCCCCTCGGTCCCCCGCCTCACGGGGGATGTATCCCATAAAGAGGGAGGGGGCTT
>CAZWCV010000207.1:0-5130 GCA_964632725.1 uncultured Anaerolineaceae bacterium | reverse complement strand
TGCCATTGAGCGCGCTCCTGGATATGGGTCTTTGCGGTCTATTCTCAATGCGCATGGGCAGGCCATCGCGCGGGAAAAGGGTGATTAAGGCGGCGGGCTTTATTTCGACGCCGTCGATCAAGCGCAGTCGATAGCGCTGCGCGATCGTCGCCAGCAGCAGGTTGGCTTCCATGATGGCGAAACTGTTGCCGATGCAGACGCGCGGCCCGCCGGCGAAGGGCAGGTAGGCGTATCTGTGCATATTCTCGATCTCGGGATCAAGCCAGCGCTCGGGCAGGAATTCCTTCGGCTGCTTCCAGTATTCGGGATGGCGATGAAGGAGATAAATCATGACTTGCGCGGTCGTGCCTCTGGGCATGGGATAACCGCAGACTTCGGTGTCTTCCGCGGCCGTGCGGCTGACGGACCAGACGGCCGGCATCAGCCGCAGCGCTTCCTTGATGACGATGTCGGTGTAGGGCAGGCGGCGCAGGTCTTCCAGCTTGGGCGGGCGACCGCCCAGAACATCGTCCAGCTCGGCATGCAGCCTGGCTTCGACCTCGGGGTGCTGCGCCAGCAGCCACCAGGTCCAGTTCAGCGTATTGGCGGTGGTTTCGTGCCCGGCCAGGAATAGCGTCACCGCTTCGTCGCGCGCTTGCAGGTCGGTCATGCGCTCGCCGTTCTCATCTTCCGCCAGCAGCAGCATCGACAGGAGGTCGCCGCGGTCTTCGCCGGTCCGGCGCCGGTCATTGATGAAGCCGTAGACGATCTTGTTGAGCGCGTTATTGGCGAGCCAGGAACGCGCCCGCAGCGGCGTCGGTATCCAATGCGGGAGGATGCTGGCGGTGTTGTTGGCCTTCTGTACGACCGCGACCGCCTTTTTGACCTGGTTGACCGTGCTCGAGGCATCGGCGTCAAAGAGCGTGCGCGCCACGATTGTCAGCGTAAGCTGCATCATCTCTGCGTCGATATCAAGCGCCGCGCCATCGCTCCAGCCTTCCAGCCGCTTCATAGTGTAGTCGACCATGGTGTCAGCGTAGGCGTGGACGCGGACGGCGTGAAAAGCCGGCGCCACCAGGCGACGCTGCCGCTTCCAGAAGTCGCCGTTGCTGGTGACCAGCCCTTCGCCCATGAAACGCGCCAGGCCGGTCTTCTTGCTGGTATAGGCGGGTCCCTTGATGAAGCGCTTTGATTGGCGTACAAAGAGTTCATGGATGACATCGGGATTGGCGACGGCATAATTGTGCGCGTCGCCAATCATGAAATGCCAGACGTCGCCATAGGTTTCCATCCAGCGCGTGACGAAGCTCAGCGGGTCTCTGAAGAAGCGGCGGTAAAACAGGTAATTCCGCCAGACGCCTTCGCCCATCTCGGTGGGACCCGGCGGGAATACGCCGGCTGGGGAAGATTTGGACTTAACGCCGACTGCATGGCTCATGGCGGCTCCTTTGAATTGCGCTACTTTACCCATCGTAGCCGATAACGACGCGCGTTACTATGCCTTGCGCAATGTTGTGATTTGCCATAAGCGTCCGCTTGCAGGACAATACGCGATAAGATTCGCTCTTCCAAGCAGCGAGGGCTGGCGATGTATACGATTGGTCTTGACTTTGGCACTTTGTCCGGGCGGGCGGTATTGGTCGACGCGCGCGACGGCGCTGAAATCGCCGAGTCAGTCTTTGAATACCCGCACGGGGTGATGGACCGTCAGTTGCCATCGGGCCGGAAGCTGCCGCCGGATTGGGCGCTGCAGCACCCGCAGGACTATATCGACGTCTTCGCGCATACCGTGCCCGCCGTGCTGCGCGCCAGTGCCGTGGATGCCGGCGATGTTACGGGCATTGGCATTGACTTCACGGCCAGCTCGCCCATGCCGACCACGGCTGACGGCACGCCGCTCTGCTTCCTGGACGAGCTGCGCGACGAGCCCCATGCCTACATCAAGCTGTGGAAGCATCACGCGGCGCAGCGCCAGGCCGACCAGATTAACGAGACGGCGCGGCGCATGGGCGAGCGCTGGCTGCCGCGTTACGGCGGCAAGATCTCGTCCGAGTGGTTCTTCAGCAAGCTGCTGCAGATCTTGCAGGAGCGGCGCGATATTTACGGCCAGATCGACCGCTTCGTCGAGGCGGCTGACTGGGTAATCTGGCAGCTGACCGGCGTCGAGACGCGCAATACTTGCACCGCCGGCTACAAGGCCATGGTGCAAGATGGAGACTTCCCCGGCAGCGACTACTTCCGCGCGCTGGACCCCGCCTTCGAGAACGTAGTCGACGAGAAAGTCGGCCGCGAATTCGCCGAGCTGGGTTCGAAAGCCGGCGAACTCACCGCAGGCATGGCGGAGTTGATGGGGCTGCCGGCGGGCATCGCCGTCGCCGTCGCCAATGTCGACGCCCATGTCACCGCTCCGGCGGTCAAAGCCACCGGCCCCGGCGTCATGGTCATGGTGATGGGCACCTCCAACTGTCATATCTTGTCCTCGACGCAGTTGGGCGAGGTGGATGGCATGTGCGGCGTGGTCATGGGCGGCGTCATCCCCGGGCTCTACGGCTACGAAGCCGGCCAGAGCGCAGTCGGCGACATATTCGCCTGGTTCGTCGATCACGCCGTGCCGCCGGAATATCACCAGGCGGCGGCCAGCGCCAAGCTGGGCCTGCACGAATACCTGGAGCGGGAAGCGGCGGAACAGCAGGTTGGCCAGCACGGCTTGATCGCCCTCGATTGGTGGAACGGCAACCGCAGCACCCTGGTTGATGTCGACCTGACCGGTATGATGCTGGGCATGAACCTGGCCACACGCGCGCCCGATATCTACCGCGCGCTGATTGAGGCGACCGCTTACGGCACGCGCGAAATCATCGACGCCTTCGACGCGCAGGGCATCGCCGTAAACGAACTGGTGGCGGCTGGCGGCTTGCCGGAGAAGAATGCGCTGCTATGTCAGATCTTCGCCGATGTCACCGGGCGTCCCTTGAAATTATCCGGCTCGGCGCAGGCGCCGGCTCTGGGCGCGGCCATGCACGCGGCGGTGGCTGCCGGCATCTACAGCGATATTCAAGCGGCCGCGGACAAGATGGGCAAGCTAAAAGACGGCGTCGTCACTCCGATTGCGCGGAATCAGGCTACTTACGACAAGCTCTTCCAGGAGTATAAAACGCTTTATGACTACTTCGGGCGCGGCGCCAACGATGTGATGAAGCGGCTGAAGGCGATCAAGCACGACGCGCTTGGCTGATAGTTCCCCCTGAATACCGGCTGGCGGCGCGGCGTCGCAGCGGGGATTGTAGTAAATCACCAAAGCCAGCGCATGGAATTGGGATACTATTGCGATTTTGACATCGCCGCGGATTACGATATGATAGTAGCAGTGCTGGTGAAAGGCGTATGGTGTCCAGGTGGGGGTACAAAATGAACAAACGCAAAATGGGAATCGGCAATAAGCGTACCTTTGCGTATCGACTTATTTCCATATTTATGGGCCTGGTCATCCTTTACAGCTTCGGCTTTGGCACAATTGCACAAGACGATCCCCCGGCGGAAGACGCCGCCGCGGAAGAGATGGTGACTGACGAGCTCACCGCGGCTGACGTACAGAATAACCTTGACCATGTGTGGATATTGCTGGCCGGCTTCCTGGTTTTCTTCATGCAGGCCGGTTTCGCCATGCTGGAAGGCGGTATGATTCGCGAGACGGGGGTGGTCAACTCGCTCGCCGAAAACTTCATGGACGCCTGTGTCACCGGCATTGTCTTTTTCATCGTCGGTTATGGCATCGCCTTTGGCAGCGCGGAGAGCAGCGGCTTCTTCCCGCAGATTGAACTTTTCCTGGGCGGCGCTACCGGCGCAGGCGAGGGCGATGGCACGCTCTTTGTGAACTTCTTCTTCCAGTTTGCCTTTGCTGGCGCGGCCGCTACCATCGCCACTGGCGGTATGGCGGAGCGAACTAATTTTGTTGGCAAGCTCATCTACAGCGCTATCCTGGGCGCCATAATCTATCCGGTGGTCGTATTCTGGACCTGGGGTCAAGGCTGGATATTCCAGCAGGGATTTGTCGACTTCGCCGGTTCGACCATTGTCCACATGACCGGCGGTATCGTGGCGCTTGCCGGCGCCTACGTGCTGGGTCCGCGCGCCGGCCGCGTATTTGGACGTCCGCCGGCGGCCTCCAATCTGGCGATCGCTTCCTTGGGGACTTTCATTTTGTGGTTCGGCTGGTATGGCTTCAATGTCGGCTCGACCCTGGGCGCGGGTGATATCAATCAACTGGGCCTGGTCGCGGTAAATACGACATTGGCGGCCACCGCCGGCGCGCTGGGCGCTATGTTCCATACCTACTTTATCACCAAAAACTGGAATGTCAGTTTCGTCTTGAATGGCTCGCTGGCTGGTCTGGTTGGCATAACCGCGGGCTGCGCTTTTGTCACGCCAGTCAGCGCGGTCATCATCGGCGCATTGTCAGGCATTGTGCTGGTAATATCGATCGGCGTGGTCGAATCCATGAAGATTGACGACGCAGTCGGCGCCTTTTCAGTACACGGCGCTTGCGGCGCCTTTGGCACGATCATGATTGGCATCGTTGGCTCGCAAGCGCTCCTCGAAGGCGCGGGAGCGGATTTCACCTCCAGCTTGTTTGATGGTGGCGGCGTGGAACTTCTGGGCGCGCAGGTTGTTGGCGTGGTCGGCATCGCGATTTGGGTCGGCGTCACCAGCTTCATCATGTTCACTGTGCTCAATCGCATGGAAGTGCTGCACGTCAATCCGGAAGCGGACCGCATCGGCATTGACGCTTACGAGCACCACGCATCGGTCTGGCCCAATGTGCTGCCCTTGCGCGAAGAAGGCGACGACTAAGTAGTCTCAGCGCTATCAGTCGCGGCAATCAAAGGGCGACCTCAGACAGGTCGCCCTTTTTGTTTGGCTGATTTCGCCGACATTCTACCCCACCCCCGACCGCCAGTGTCTACGCGGCGCAACCCCCTCCCCTAAGCATCAGGGAGCGGGAGCGCTTTCACCGAACATGGGATTTTAGCCTAACACGCTAACTCTGGAGCATAAGCTACCTGGCTTATCGTCGAGTCATTCTTCTCCAATGATTTGCTGAGGACAGGACAGGTTTTGAAAGTCGCCGCCGACTGATTTTACCCCACCCCC
>CAZWCV010000206.1:0-5226 GCA_964632725.1 uncultured Anaerolineaceae bacterium | reverse complement strand
CGATGTGCCGGTGATTTATATCTGGCAGCGCGATGACCACATCTACTGGTGCAACCGGCTGGACAGCCAGGGCAACCCCGCCAAAGCCTATGAGGCGCCGGGCATCTCGCATGTCGGCGGCAAGCGCATGCTGGTCGTGCGCAACGACCCCGAAAACGGCTACAGCGCCTTCCTCAGCGAGAGCGTGGAGGACAAGTAAGGCGGATTGTCCCGCTGGGAAACCTCCACTAACCGGGAATTGGTCGGGTCGAGCTTGGGGTGGCCCGCCAGCAGCAATCGATTTTGAACGCATTTGTAGCGAATTTCCTGGAAACATATACAACCATGATCACCTCAATCGCCACCGTCACCGTCTTCGTCGAAGACCAGCAGCGCGCCAAAGCCTTCTACACTGAGAAGCTCGGTTTCGCGCTGACTAACGACGCCGAGATGTTCCCCGGCTCGGGCATGCGCTGGATCACCGTTGCGCCGCCGGGCTGCCCGACCGAGCTGTCGCTCTTCCCTATGGGCGAGCAGTGGGAGCACTACCGCGAGGCCATGGGCAAGCCGCAATGCTTCACCCTGCACTGCGACGACCTCATGGCCACTTACCAAGAGCTGAGCGAGAAGGGCGTTAACTTCCTGGGCGAGCCGCAGGTCCAGCCTTGGGGCAGCTTCGCCATGCTGGTCGATTCCGAAGGCAACCAGATCGTTCTCGGCCAGCGGGCTTAGGGCCACTACAACCCCACCCCCCGGCCCCACCTCGCCATCTCTATGGCGAGCATCCGACGCGTCAGGGAGGGGGAGCTTAGGTAGCGCGAGCAGTTTGGGAGACGCCAACTGTCATTAATCGCAACATTGATTTGTCTTAGTTCGCCAAATGCGAATCGAGCTTCCCCCCATTGCTATGGGGGGATTGAGGGGAGTAGACTTCAGGCGCGAATAGACAGGAGACCTAACATGATCAAACGAGTGGGCACCGTATCCATCTTTGTCGAAGACCAGGACCGCGCCAAAGCCTTCTATACCGACGTGCTCGGCATGGAGCTCATCTCGGACGACGAGCTGTGGCCGGGCGCCGATTCGCGCTGGCTGTCGGTGGCGCCGGCGGGCGCGGAGACCGTGATCACACTCTACAAATTCGACGAAAATTGGGAGCACTACCGCTCCACCTTTCAGCAGTCCCAATCCCTCACGCTCCAATGCGATGATATCGACGAGACCTACCGCATCTACAAAGAACGCGGTGTGGAATTCCTGGGCGAGCCCGAGACGCAATTCTGGGGCCGCTTCGTCATGATGAAGGACTGCGAGGGCAATACTCTGATTCTGGTACAGGTCTGATGTCGGATGACCTGCTCGCGCTGTCGGCTCGGGTCGGCGCGGCGCTGGCTGAGCGAGGCGCCTTGGTCTGCGCGGCCGAGTCCTGCACCGGCGGGCTCATCCTCAGTACGCTGACCGACTGCGCCGGCAGCTCAGCTTACGTTCAGGGCGGCATCGTCGCGTATTCCAACGACGCCAAGATGAACTTCCTCAAAGTCCGCGAAGCCACGCTGATAGCGCATGGCGCGGTCAGCGAGTCGGCGGCGGCCGAGATGGCGCGCGGCGCGCTGGCGCTCTTCAACGTCGATTACGCCCTGAGTGTGACGGGCATCGCCGGGCCCGGTGGCGGCACGGCGGACAAACCGGTCGGCTTGACCTATATCGGCTTGGCGGGTCGGGGCGATCTGCTGCGCGTTGAGCGGCATGTCTGGCCGGGCGATCGCGTGGAGAACAAAGTAGCGAGCGCGGCGGCGGCGCTGCGGCTGCTCTTGCGGGCGGTCAATGGCTAGAGATCGGTGATGGTGATGCCGGCGTAAACTTGCGCCAGCGGCAATTCGCAGTCGATGAAGTCCAGCGGAATCAGCGCGTCCAGGCTGTCAAAGTCCTGGTAATGCCAGCCGATATCGGCCCGCAAGTACAGTTCGGCGTAAACGCGATGCTGGTCGATGATGAGGTAGGCGCGCAGCGAGGGCATGCGCTGGTAGAACTCGCGCTTCAAGCCGCGGTCGTAAGTTGCGGACGAGATTGACGTTACTTCTACGACGAGGACGGGGTTAAGCAGCGCCAGCCGCGAGTCGTCCTCGTACCGCGGCTGCCCGCAGACCACGCTCATGTCCGGGTAAACGTACTGACCTTCCGCTGCTTTAAGCATCATGTCGCTGGTATTGACCCGGCAAGACGAACCTGCCAGTTGACTTCCGACGGAGACGATCGTATTGGCGGCAAGCTGACTATGCTCGCCCGTGCCGCCGGTCATGTCATAGACTTCGCCGTTCACGAGTTCGTGCTTGAATTCGCTCTCCGCCTCGAAAGCGAGGAATTCTGCAGCTGTCCAGTAGTGCCGCCGATTGGCTACCATACTCGCTTTCTCCGGATAGTCGCCTGCATAGTATAACAGCTTCGCCCGCTGTTTACAGCGCGCGCCGTCGCTTACCCCGAGAGTGGTGAATTTCGTGCATGCAGCAGCTTCAGAGCAATTGAATCATTTCTCTTTGGTCTCCGTGGTCTCTGTGGCTAATCCCCCAGTACCGAGCTCGCCTTGCTCCCATATCCACGATTTTAGCCACTCCCTTACCACAGCCCCATTGTCCCGCGCAGGCTACCCAGCTCGCCGATGTGATACGCGTTGTGCGCGGCAATCACCAGAATCTCGCGCAGGATCGTATGTCCCGTCTGCCCGTGCGGAATCTGCGCGCAGAGATCGCGGGTCGGGTCCTTGACGATGGCGACCAGGGCCGCGCGATCCGCCTCGAAGCCGGCAACGGTGGCGCGCCACTTGTAGTCGTCCGCCGCTTCCGCTGGCGCGGGCCAGTAGGCTTCCGGCCACTCCAGGTATTGGTAGTTCGGGTTTTCGATGTAGTCGAGGATATCGGCTTGCGTGATGCGCAGATGCTCCAGCAAATGCCAGAAAGTATAGGGCGCCTGCGGGATACGCGTGTTGAAATGCGCGGCCGGGAAGTCGGCGACGGCGGTCTCGAAATCAAGATGCGCCTGCCGCAGCACCAAGGCGTTGACCAGTTGCTCGCGGATATGATCGTCGCTCATACTTAGCTCTCCTGTTCTCGCTGCTGATTCTAACACGCCGCATTTGAAAAGAGGTTTTTCCTCTGTGCCCTCTGTATTCTCTGTGGTGAAAAAAAATATGTCGAACGCGCGGCAAAGGTGAAAATCTGCCCAATTTACCACACCACGCAAAGGCGCCGTTTGGCAGGCGGCTTGCAGCGCGATACAATCTGCGCGAGCAGCAGCGAGGATTAGTCGCAATCGCCAAAGGTCTGCAACGACATTTTGTGTACAACATCAATGACGATGGACGGAAACTGCGTTAGCGTCCAGGAAATCCGCCGGCGTCAAAGGCGCAAGGGACGAGCGTCGGCCAAACGTAGACTAATTTTGGCAATTCGGCGACATTCTGCGATACAATGATCGTATAGAGTGAGCGGGAAGATCATGTACGACCACTATCCGGCCTATGACGTGCCCAAAAACAATATCGTCCAGCGTTTCTTCGCGCAGCGCTGGAGCGCCATCCTGCTTGAGATTGTGCTGACCATTGTGATTACGGTGGCGGCCGGGCAGGCCTTCGAGTTCTTCGATCCCTTCGATGGCGATACGGCCAGCGCAGCGCCGGTGGCGGCGCCCGCGCCCGCTGTCGACTCCGGCGCGATGAGCGCAGCGCTGGAGCCGGTCAAGCAGCGCGGCGCCGAGTATGTGGCCGAGCGCCGCTTTGTCGCGGCTGAGGCGCTGTTCGACTTTGCCCATGAGCTGGACCCGGCCGATGCCGGCAATCTTAATTGGCGCGGCTACGTCAATTTGCAAATGGCTGACTACCCCGACGCTCAAGACGACTTCCGCCGCGCGTTGGAGTTGCGCCCGTTTGATTTCGACGCGCACAACGCGCTCTGCTGGGCTTATGGCGAGTCAGAAGACTTTACTTCCGCCCTGGAGCATTGCGGGCAAGCGCTGATCGCCGCCACGTCGCTGCCGCAATACGCCATCGCCCTGGAGAACCGCTGCTGGGTGCAGGTCGAAATGGGCGAACATGAGGCGGCCGAGCGTGAGTGCCTGGCGGTGTTGCAGATTTACCCCGGCTGCCAGCACGAGGTCTGCGCGCTGGCGCATTACAACCTGGGGCGTATTATGCTGGCGCGCGGCAAGAGCGAGGCGGCGCTGCGGCAATTCAACCTGGCCTTCCGCATCGGCTCGCAATATGCCGACATGTATTTGGAAATCGGCGGAGTTTACGATAGACTTGGTTTTGACGCGGCGGCGCGGGCCAGTTTCGCCAGGTATCGCGAACTGGCGGCGGCCGGCGCAGGGGGAAAGTAGGGCAGTATGGTATCGAACTGGCGTTGCGCCTTGACGGTGGCGATGTCAGGTGTGTTATACTCAGTGTCAAATCGTCCAATTCGTGATCGGTAGCTGAATCAGCGAGGGATAATTTTATGACGAAACAATATCCGGAATATGATGTTCCCAAACGTTCCATCAAAGATCGCGTCTTCAGCCAGCGCCCGAGCGCTTTGATTATCGAGGGCTTGCTGGTGCTGGTTGCCGTGGTCGTCACCCTTGGTTTCCTCTCCCCGGTAGCGCCCGTCGACGACAATAGCGACGCCGTGATTGCCGAACTGGAAGCCATAATCGCCGCGCAGGAAGCCGCTTTGGCCGAAGCCGCCGAAGCGATGGCCGAGGCTGCTGAAATGGCCGCCATTCCGCCGGGCTTCATAAGCGCGTCCGCCGCCAAGAATATGGCTTGGTCGAGCTTGTCGAACGAAGAGTATCGTTCCGCAATCGCGCTCTACGACGCCTTGATCGCGGAAGGCGAAGGCGATATCGACACCGTCTTCGCTCGCGGCTACGCCTATAGCATGATCGACGAGCACGCCTTGGCCGCGCAGGACTACAGCTTCGTCCTGCAGCAGATGCCCGATTCTCTGGGCGCCTTGAACAACCGTTGCTGGGCCCTGAGCGAAATCGGCCAAATGGACGCTGCGCTGGCCGATTGCAATCAGTTGATGTCGCTCGAACCCGAGGCCGACTACCCCTATCTGAATCGTGGCATCGTCTACGAAAAGATGGGCGTGATGGACGCCTCCATGAGCGACTACGTCGAATGGATCAAGCGCGTCAAGACCAGCGTCATCCGCAATGACAATCTGGCTTGGGAAGGCTCGCTGGATCTGCAGATGGCCGAGGGCCAGGTCT
>CAZWCV010000205.1:0-5252 GCA_964632725.1 uncultured Anaerolineaceae bacterium | reverse complement strand
CGTCGGCGCCATGTGCTGGAACGAGCTGCTGACGCGCGACGCCGAGGCGGCCAAAGCCTTCTACTCGGCGGTCTTCGGCTGGGAATTCTACGGCGACGAGCATTACATCCACATCAGCAATCGCGGGCGCAATAACGGCGGCATGATGGAAATGGGCGAACATTTCGGCGATATGCCGCCCTGCTGGATGGTCTATTTCCACGTGGCCGATATTGACGCGGCGATGAAACGGGTCGAAGCCCTGGGCGGGAAGGTGGTCACGCAGAAAATGGAAGCGCCCGACACCGGCTGGTTCACCGTGATCGAAGATCCCGCCGGCGCCGTCTTCTATATCATGCAGCTAGCTAAAGCCGATCCCTGGATCGAGTAGAATCTGGCGCTGGCGCGTCAGGCTGTTGACGGACGGGAACCCAGCCATGTACACGGTCACAAAATACCCGCACGGGACATTCAGCTGGGTGCATAACTGGTCAACCGACCCGCCAGCAGCCATTCGCTTCTACATTGAGCTATTTGGCTGGAGCGCCATCGAAACTCCCACAAAAAACGGGGGGACTCACGTCATCTTTCAGCTGGCGGGCAAAGACTGCGCGGCTTTGAGCGGCCTAAGCCCCGACCAGCTGCAATCGGGCGTATCGTCCCGCTGGAACAGCATCGTCACGGTCGACGCTGTGGATGCGCTTGTTGACGGCGTATGCGCCAATGGCGGCCGCGTCCTTTACGGTCCAGCAAATGTATCCGATAAGGGACGGATGCTTTGCATTCAGGATCCGACCGGCGCGGCCCTCAACCTCTGGCAGCCCGTCAACAGCATCGGCGCGCGGATTGTCAACACGGTCGGCGCCCTGAGATTGAACGAGCTTTGGACGACCGATGTCGCGCGGGCGAAAGACTTCCACCACGCCCTGCTTGGCTGGGAATACGAAGCCGACGGCGTCTTCACGCGCATTTACAATCGCGGTCGTTTCAACGGCGGCATGCTCCAGCTCGCGGACGTTGAGCCTTTCTGGCTGCCGCAATTTCATGTCGCCGACGTCGACATCGCCATCAGTCGCGTCAAGGCGCTGGGCGGCGCGATAGAAATCGACAAACATGTGGATGCGGACGGCGCGCGCTGGTCAGTCGCCTCTGACCCGGCCGGCGCGCTATTCTACGTCATGGAATTGGCGAAGACCGACCCCTGGATAGAGTAACATTGCCCGACGGTTTGCGGCGATTCTCGAGCGACGGGACTTGTCGCCCCTACATGCATTCGTTGCTCGACGCTTTCTCGTGCAGGCAGCTGATGCGCCAGACATGTTCTTCCCGCGCCAGCAATTCATCGGCCGCCTCCGGCCCCCAACTGCCGACCTGGTAACTCTGCATCGGCGGCGCGGCAGGGTTGCAGCGCCAGCCTTCGATGACCGGGTCAACGATCTTCCAGGCGCTTTCGATTTCATCGCTGCGGATGAAGAGCTGGGCATCGCCATTGATAGCGTCGAGGATCAGGCGCTCGTAAGCATCGGGCAAGTTGTCGGCGACGAAGGCGTTCTTGTAGTGCAGCTCCATGTCCACCGACTTGGCGATCTGCTGGTCGGGGATCTTGGCTTCGATGGTCAGGTGAATGCCTTCGTCGGGCTGGATGCAGATCGAGAGCATATTGCGTGAATAATCACCGCTTTCGGTCAACTCGAAGATGCTGTTGGGCGGGCGCTTGAACTGAATGTTGACTTGCGTCGTCTTCTGCCCGATCGCCTTGCCCGAGCGCAAGTAAAAGGGGATGTCTTTCCAACGCCAATTGTCGATGAAGAGCTTCAGCGCGGCGAAGGTCGGTGTGCTGGAATCGTGCGCGACGCCCTCGGCCGCGCGATAGCCCTCGTACTGCCCGCGCACCGTGTCCGCCAGCCTGATCGGCCGCGCCGCTTGCAGCACCTTGACTTTCTCGTTGCGCAAGGCGTCGGCGTCGAAAGCCGAGGGCGGCTCCATGGCGATCAGCGACAGCAGCTGCAGCAGGTGGTTCTGCATCATGTCGCGCATGACGCCTGAGCTCTCGTAATAGCCGGCGCGCGTGCCGACATCGACGCTTTCCGCCACAGTCACCTGCACATTGCTGATGTGACTGCGATTCCAAATCGGCTCGAAGATGGTATTGGCGAAGCGCATGAAGAGTATATTCTGCGCCGTCTCCTTACCCAGGTAGTGGTCAATGCGGTAGACCTGCGACTCATTAAAGACAGAGTGCACGACGCGGTTCAGCGATTGCGCCGTGCCCAAGTCATAGCCGAAGGGTTTCTCGATGACGATACGGCGCCAGGAAGGGGCAGCGTCCGCGCGCCCGCCGTTTTCGCGCGCCATATCCAGCGCGCCCAGGTTGCGGATCACATCGGCGTAGAATTCGGGCGCGATGGACAAATAGTAGAGGCGGTTGCAGCAGCCATTGTCCAAAGCGTCGAGATCGTCCTTTAGATTTTGGTAGGTCTCGGGCTGCGGCAGGTTGACCTTGCTGTAGCTCAGCGTTTGCCGGAAGCGCTCCCATTGACGCTCGTCATACTTGATCAAGGCGTAATTCCGCAGCGACTCGCGCGCGTGGTCAATCAGGGTCTCGTCGGTCCACTTGCGCCGCCCCACGCCGACGATGTGCAGACGCTCCGGCAGCCGCCCCTTGATGAAATTGCTGTAAAGCGAGGGGATCAGCTTGCGCCGGGCGAGGTCGCCGGTCACGCCGAAGATGGCGATTATAGTCGGTCGGTCGGTCATGGCTGCGCCTGATTTACGGTCAAGTGGCGCGTATTGTAGCGTATATTCGCGCTGGCAACGAATCTAGCCGATACCCGATTCGTCATGAACATTAAGGCCGGCCGCAAATTCAGAGCAAGCTGGAACGACGGCAGTTGCAGGTGCTATAATAGGCTGAGAAATCACTTGGAGAATTACAAGATGAAAGTTTATGAGTTGCTTGAGGAAGCCAAGAAGCTCAAACAATGGGAGCAAAAAGAGTTGATTATGCGACTGGTCGACCATTTGGCCGATCAGCCGGCAAAGCCCACGCGCAGCTTGTCCGAACTGCGAGGCTTGGGGAAAGAACTCTGGCAAGGCGTGGATGCGCAAGAATACGTAAACGAACTGCGCGGCAAGTAGGTCATCCGGCGTTGAAGACAATTCAAACGGAACTGATAAGTGTTCAGCGCTTATACGTTGATTCAGCGCCGCTCATCTATTACGTGGAAGAGCACCCGGCATATCTGGAAACGATGCGTGAGATTGTAAGCATAATTGATAAGACCAGTTTGGTAGCATACAGTTCTGTACTTACATTGACGGAGGTTTTGGTGTTGCCACTGAAACTGCGGAACCAACGTCTCGTTCAAGCGTATCGCGACATATTAATTGCGAGCGACGACTTTGAGCTCGTAGGGGTTACGACTGAAATTGCTGACCAGGCAGCCGAGATACGAGCGCGCTAAAGTCTAGGCACGCCGGATTCACTTCATGTCGCCAGCGCAATGACTACGGGTTGCGAGGCCATGCTTACCAACGACAGCGACATGAAGCGCATAGAGGAGTTTTCGGTGCTTATGCTTGATGAGCTGCAGTCTTAGCCGGCAGTTGACCATCAATCTCATGTAACTCAAGCATTCAAACCGAGAAATACAAGTGCCCTCACCCACGTGGCGCGCCCGCCCAGCGCGAAGGAATCTCGACCACTTCGCGTTCAACTTCCTCGTGCCTGTTCATTTCCGCATGCTGGAAGATGTAAGTCCGCCCCGCTTCAGAAGACAGCCCGATATGATCGCCGTCACGGTCCAGCGCGATCAGGTTCATGCCGCCGATATAGTCGCCGCCGAGGTCGCGCAGATCGCTCATGGCGCGCATGCCCGCCTCGCGCAGCGACATGCCCATCTGCAAGTACAGCACGAGGCTTCGCGCCGTGCCCGCGCGGATGGCCATCTCGCCCATGCCGGTGCAGGCGCAAGCTCCGTAACGATTGTCGGCATAGTTGCCGGCGCCGATGATTGGCGAATCGCCGATGCGCCCGGGGTACTTCCAGGCCCAACCGCTGGTGCTGACGCCGGAGGCGATATCGCCCGCGCCGTCGATGGCGATGAAGTTGACCGTGCCCGCTACACGCTCCGGATCGGTCGCCAGCTTGACCAAGTCGAGCAGAGGCGCGTCATCAGGCAGGTCCTTCAGATCCGCTTCCAGGCGCGTCTCGGCCAGACGAGTTGGCGCCAAACCTTTGCGCCAGGCCTCCTTGACAGCCACAGTCAGCATTTCGCCCCACTGCTCCGCGCCGATCTCGCGGGCGAAGCGCTCGGCGCCTGCTCCCGCCAGCAGCACATGCGGCTGATCCCGCTCCATGACCTGGCGCGCGATCGAGATGGCGTAGGGGAAGCCCCGTATTAAGGCGACCGCGCCCGAGGCGAGCGTCCGCCCGTCCATGATGCTGGCGTCGAGTTCCAGTTCGCCCAGGATGTTGGGATAGCCATTGTAGCCAACCGAGTGGTCCTCTGGATTGGCTTCGACGGCGCGGATGCCCGCCTCGACGGCGTCCAGGGCGCTGCCGCCGTTCTTGAGGACGCGCATGGCGTCGGCGATACCAATGCCGCCGTTGTGGCTGGCGATGATTATCACGCGGATAGTACCTCAATGACGCAGCTTAAAACTGTGACGCCGCCAATCCAACCGATAAAGCTACGCGCCGACTGTACAACGCAAGGTATCGCCTTTTCCGAGCGCCTGGGTCTGTTCAAAGCGCGCCGTGCCGAGACCGGTCAAGGTCAGTTCGGCGAAGCTGACTTCGCCGCCCAAAACCTTCAGCTCTACCTCACAGCCGGCGCCATTCGGCTCGAGCGCGCAGCTGCCCCAGGCGTAGCCGGTTGACCAGAAGTGACGGCTGGGCTCGCTTGGCGCGGCAAAAGCGACGGTCTGGTCCACAGCGGAGTACTGGAATCCGCTAAGCGCCAGGACGGCCGCCCAGCTCACCATAGCTCGCGCGTAATGATGCCCGCATTCGGCTTCGTCGAAGGGGTTGCGCTTGCGCCCGTCGTAACGATCGCGGATGGCCTGTATGCACCTCAGTCCGTTTTCGATATCGCCTTCGTACAACATGCCGATGGCCGCTGTGTATTCGAATCCAGTCATCACCTCATTGTAGTAGGGGAAGGGACGGGCCGGCCGGTTTCCGCGCGGATAGGTCGCCATCAGCAGCGCCGACTCGTCGTTGAGCACGTAGGAGCGCATGTGGTTGAAGTGCCCGTACATATTCTCCTTGA
>CAZWCV010000204.1:0-5314 GCA_964632725.1 uncultured Anaerolineaceae bacterium | reverse complement strand
GATAATGGTGGTCTCGCGCTGGTTGCTGATGCCGATAGAGGCGATATCAGCCGGGTCGTCCACGATGTCGCGCGCGACGCCCAACTGCGAAGACCAGATTTCGCCCGCATCATGCTCGACCCAGCCCGGCTGCGGATAGATTTGCCGGAACTCGCTTTGGGCGCTGCGGACGACATTGCCGTCGTGGTCGAAGAGGATAGCGCGGGACGAGGTCGTGCCTTGATCAAGCGCGAGGATAAAGTTTGTCATTTGCGGTCATGCCTTATGCTGTGCGGACAATAATCCCGCCCATTGTAACGCATAGCCGCGGCGGATACCGCACGGCCCTTGTCGGCGCGGTGACTATTAGGATACGGCTTCATTGGCGGGCGCGTCACAGTTTTGCCACCGAGGGGCGCGTAGACACAGCCCTTCGACACAGAAGTAAATGCGACCAAGTCATGCGAAAGATTTGCCACAGTCTTTGTGTCCTTTGTGGCGAAAGTAGATTTGGCTCCTATGACGCTCAGGGTCCGCTGACTTTCGCTAGTCGCCGTCGGACAGACGCGAGGCCAGCAGCAGACCGACGCCCAGGCCGACCAGAGCGCCCGTGATAGCCCAGTAGGGCAGCCGCTCCAGGACCGCCAGCAGCATCTCGGCGGGATAGTCGGGGAAGATGTGAGCGTGGCGCAGGTTCTTGAACAGCATCAGCGCGGCGGTGCACAGAGAGGCCAGGGCGCCGGCCAGCGCGCCGGCCAGCGCGACCGGCAATGGCTTGAGTGCCGGGCGGGCCGCCAATCGCGACAGCAGCCACAGCGTTAGCGAGATCGACGAAAGCGCGCCCAGCAACGTGACGGCGCTTGTGTCGCTGTCTTCCAGGCCCGACCAGAACAAGATGGCCAGGCCAGTCAGCAGCAGCGCGCCGCGCCGCAGTTGGTCGGCTCCCGTCGCTGAGCGCTTCATGGCTTAGTCTCGGCGCGCAGGATCTGCGCGGAAAAAGGCGGGACTTCCAGCAGCAGGCCGTCGCGCAGCAGAGCGTCGCCGTCCTGGAGTATGAACGACTCGCTGAGCACGTCGCAGAGCCGCCAGCGCGCCCCGGACAGCCAGCGCCAGTCGCCCAAGTCGACGCGCGCCCGCGACCATTCGCCGCTGAGGTTGATGATGACCAGGCGCGTCGTCTCGCCCTGCGCCCAACTGTAAACGATCAGGCTGTCGTTCGTGCGGTCGCTGCTGTGAATGGCTTGCGTCTCGCGCAATTGCCAGCAGCCGGCGCGGTAGACTTCGCTGCGGACTTCGTTGAGCAGCCGACGATAAAAGCGCGCCAGCAGCGGATGGCTGTTTTCTTCGGCGCCGCGGTTGATTTGCACGGGCAACTTGATGCGGCGTCCGCTCAGCTGACCCTGATGAACCAGCGCCGCGCCGGGCAGCGTGCAGACCAGGACAGCAGCCGGCCGCTGTCGGTCTTCGCCAAAGACTTCCATAGCCCGCCGCTCGTCATGATTCTCGATGAAGCGGATATTGGCGCGCAGAAAATCCAGTTCGGCCCTGAGATGCGACTTGATTTCGCCGATTTCGCTATTGGTCAGCCGGTCGTATAGTCGCTTGTCGTATGTATAGTCGAAGCCTTGCCGCAGCAGTTCGTGCTCGAGATCCCAGTAGACCTCGGCCATGAAGAGCATTTGCGGATGGGCGGCGCGGACGGCCGGGATGACTTCCTGCCAATAGTCGCGCGCGGGCAGGCAGTCGGCGTCTCGCTGCCAGGTAGCGCCGAAAACGCTGTTCAGCATCAGCATGGCCATATCGCAGCGGACGCCGTCGCACTGATCGCCGATGTCGACCAAGGTAGCGATGGCGGCGCCACGCAGGCCGGGGTGAAAAGCGTCCAGCTGCGCCGTATCGATCCAGGCCGGGAACCAGGGGTCGCGTCCGCGGGCGATCACCGCGCCGGGGCCGTCGGCTGTGTCTACGATGAAGTAGTCGGCAGGCCGCGCGTCGAGATCCGAGCGCGAGCCGCGCACAAAGTATTCGGGATGCTGCTTCGTCCAGCGATGATCGGTGGCCACGTGATTGGGCACGAAGTCGAGCATCAGCTTGAGGCCCAGGCGGCGCAGGGCTTCACGGAAGGCGGCCAAGCCTCTGCGGCCGCCCAGGTCATGCTCGACCTGATAATCGCGAATGGCGTAGGCCGAGCCGGGCACGTCGGCGTCGCTGACATCGGGCAGGGCCTGGCGGTATTCGTGCAGATAATTCAAGGCGCTCATGCGTGTGGCTCGTCCGCGATGCCAGACGCCCATCAGCCAGACGGCGTCAAAGCCCCAGGCGGCTAGCTCAGCCAGCTCGCCGTCGGGCACATTGGCCAGGGTGATCCGGCGCTGATACTTGCTGCTGAGGCGGCGCAGCCAAACCCAGGTATTGATCTCGTAGACGAGGGGATGCGCCGGCCAGACGGCGGACGCAGGCTCGACTGTCGTGGCGGGGCTGTTGTGCGGCAGGCTCATGGCAATCCGGCGGACTGATGGACGGAACCACAATCAGTCTAGCAGTCTCGCGGCGAAAGGGCGATTTCCAATCGGAATTGAGAGCGCCTAGATTGGTGGTTTAGTCTTGAATGCCGAGCTTGGTACGGGTTAACTCACCACAGAGACACAGAGGGCACAGAGACTTTAATTTGGGTACAAGGGAAACCACGGCTACTAGAGTAGACACTCCCTCGGAAAATGCGGGTTTCAAGCGCCGGCGGCGGATAGATGCCGCAGCGTCAAGCGCATGAAGCGCGCGGGTTTTTCATCGTGGACGGCGTGGCCGCAATCGAATAGCTCCAGCCGGCCGGTTGCGACCTTGTCGACGAAGCGCTGGCCGTAACCCCAGGGGTTGAGCTTGTCGGCGCTGCCGAGCATGATGATCAGCGGGCAGTTGATGCGAGGCGCCAGGCTCAGGCTGACATCGCCGCCGGCGTCAATAGTCCGCGTCATGGCGCGCGCCCAACCGCCGGTGAAGCGCGCCGCGTCGCTGAAACCGTGGATGCGCTTCTCGTCGTCTGTTATCCAGTCGCCCGGGTACATACGTTGAAAGATGGGCCGCAGCTCGGGCCCGAAGCTGCCGATGGCGCCGATGGCGATGCACGAGGCGACGCGCGCCGGGTGCGCCCCGGCGGCGATCAGCGTCACTTCGCCGCCGTCCGAGTAGCCGATCAGATGCGCCTTGTCGATGCCCCTGGCGTCCATGAAGGCGATCAGGTCGTCGCAGTCGCGCCCGTAGAAGTTGTCGGGGAAGTCGCGCGGTTTGGGCAGCGACTCGCCGTATCCGCGCAGGGTCAAGCCGATGACGCGAAAGCCCTGGTCGTGCAGCCGGTCCATGACGGGGCCCAGGTGGATGCGCGCCGTGCCCAACATACCGTGCAGAAGAATCACGGGGACCCGGTCGCTGCCCGGTCGCATGTCTTCGTAATGCAGGGCAGCGCCCGTGGTCAGTCTCGCAAGCGGCATGTCACTCGCTCCCGCCCGGGGCTATTGGACGGCGACTTGCGCTTCGCCCAGGGCGATGGGCATCGCTTCGACCAAGGCGATATCAAGGATGTCGTCCAGGTGATCGACCAGCACAAAACTCAGGTCGCCGCGGACATCGTCGGGCACATCGTCCAGATCGTTTTCGTTCTTGCGCGGCAAGATGACCGTGTCCGCGCCCAGGCGATGGGCCGCCAGCACCTTGTCCTTGATGCCGCCGACGGGCAGTACTTGCCCGCTGAGCGTCAGTTCGCCGGTCATGGCGATATTGCTCCTGGCGCTGCGGCCGGTCAGCAGCGACGCCAGGGCGGTGGCCATCGTGACGCCAGCGCTGGGACCGTCCTTGGGCACAGCGCCCGCCGGCACATGCAGGTGAATGTCGTATTCGTCGTAGAAAGCCGGGTCGACGCCCAGTTGGTCGGCCCGCGAGCGCGCGAAGCTGTAGGCGATCTTGGCGCTTTCCTGCATGACTTCGCCCAGCTGCCCGGTGTATTCGAAGCCCTTGCCGCCCTTCATTTTGGTGGCTTCAATGAAGAGGGCGTCGCCGCCGACCGGCGTCCAGGCCAGACCGGTGGCCACGCCGGGAATCTCGGTGCGGTCTTGCAGCTCGCTGCGATAACCGAAGCGGGCTTTGCCCAGTAATTCTTTGACCGCGTCGCTGTCCACCTCGCGTTTCTCGATTTCAGCTTCTGCGATCTGTGTCACGACTTTGCGGGCGGCTTTGCCGATTTCCCGCTCCAGCCCGCGCACGCCCGCCTCGCGCGTATAATCGCGGATGATTTGCAGCAGCGCCTCGTCGCTGAACGCCAGCTCGTCCGCGTGCAGGCCATTTTCGCGCCGCTGACGCGGGACCAGGTACTGCGCGGCGATGGCCAGCTTTTCCAGCTCGGTATAGCCGCTCAGCTGGATGGCCTCCATGCGGTCTCGCAGCGGACCGGGGATGGTGTCAAGCGAGTTGGCGGTGGTGATGAACATGACATCGCTCAGGTCAAAGGCGACGTCCAGATAGTGATCGCGGAATTCGGCGTTCTGTTCCGGGTCGAGCACTTCCAGCAGGGCGGAGCCGGGGTCGCCGCGAAAGTCGCGACCGAGTTTGTCGATCTCATCCAGCATAATCAAGGGATTGCGCGACTTGGCGCGGCGGATGGCCTGGATGATGCGGCCGGGCATGGCGCCGACGTAGGTGCGGCGGAAACCGCGAATCTCGGCTTCGTCGCGGATGCCGCCCAGGCTCATGCGGATGAACTCGCGGCCCATGGCGCGGGCGATCGACGCGCCCAGCGAGGTCTTGCCGACGCCGGGCGGCCCGACGAAAAGCAGAATGGCGCCGGAACGATCGCGCCGCACCGGGTCGAAGCCGTCGCCCGCGGCGAATTCTGCTTCGCGCTCGGCGCGGAGCTTGCGAACGGCCAGGAATTCCAGGATGCGCTCCTTGACATCGCGCAGACCATAGTGATCTTCGTCCAGGATTTGGCGCGCCAGGGCGATGTCGAGCTTGTCTTCAGTGCGCTCGTTCCAGGGCAGGCTGCAAATCCAGTCCAGATAGGTGCGGATGACGCCATATTCGGCGGCGGCCACCGAGAGTTTGGACAAGCGGCTCAGCTCGCGCTCGGCTTCCCGCCGCGCTTCCTCGGGCATATCGGCCGCTTCGATCAGCTCGCGGAAGCGTTCCACTTCCTGCTGATCATCGTCTTCTTCCAGCTCGCGCTGAATGGCTTTCATCTGCTCGCGCAAGTAATAGTCGCGCTGCGTTTTCTCCATTTCTTGCTGCGCGTCTTCCTGGATCTTTCGCCCCAGCGACAGCACATCGTATTCCTTGCTTAGCAGCTGCA
>CAZWCV010000203.1:0-5322 GCA_964632725.1 uncultured Anaerolineaceae bacterium | reverse complement strand
AATGCATTGGGGAAGCGTCGGGGATGGGGTAGAAAAAACTGTCCTGTCGTCAGCCCATAAACGGGGAAGGGGAGTAAAGCCGCGAATATGTTACGTTTAAGCCCCCTCCATCTTTATGGGGGTGGGGGCCAATCGTGGCGTCTGTTCAATTACTTTTTTGCACCTACTGAGGGCACAGAAGTAAATGCGACCAAGTCATGCAAAAGATTTGCCACCGAGTACACAGAGTTAAAAAGAGTACACCGAGTAAAGCAATGAAGTGATCGCATGCCAGCGAAAGTTCTCATTTGTCGGATGGCCGCCTGAATTGCGGTGGTATCGAAACAATTCAAAACTCTCTGTGCCCTCTGTGTATCCTCATTTTCCTCTGTGGTAAAGGAAAAGTTTCTTGACATGAGATTTGCATGACTTACTTTGTTCTACTGAGATGCTTTTAAGGAGCAATCAATCATTAGTCGGAGTTTGAGACGCTCCAGATCATGTAGTCCCTGGCTGGCGAGGCCGGTACGCGGGTTGCGCGCCGGCGCGGATGGCGGAATGAGCAAGGCGCTATGTTATAATCCGCGGAGCATGGAAGAGGGGAGGCGGACTTATGATTCAGGATCCCATTCTGCTGAACGACTGGCATGCGGTGCTGCCGCTGGCGCAGCTGGAAGCCTCCAACAATGTGAGCGGAGCGCGCCTGCTGGGCGAAGATATCGTGATTTGGAAGGCGGGCGCTGAAATCCGCGCCTGGAAAGATCTCTGCGTCCATCGCGGCACACGCCTTTCGCTGGGGGAGGTGCTGCCGGGCGACAGGCTGCAATGCCCCTACCACGGCTGGACTTATGACGCCGATGGGCAATGCGTCAGCATACCCGCGCATCCCGAGCAGCAGCCGCCGACCAAAGCGCGCGCTTTCACCTATCACGCGACCGTCGCCTATGATTTTATCTGGGTCTGCCTGGGCGAGCCGGCTTACGCCATTCCCGACTTTGAAGAATGGGGCGACGAGTCTTATCGCAAGATTCTTTGCGGCGCGTATGAATTTGAGGCGGCTGGCCCGCGCATGGTGGAGAACTTCCTGGATGTCGCCCACTTTCCTTTCGTGCACGAGAATATCCTGGGCACGCAGGAACGCCCGGAAATCCCGGACTACGATGTAGTCACCGACGACAGCGGCGTTACGGCGTCGGATATTCGCGTTTACCAGCCCAATCCGGACGGCTCGTATATTCCCAATTGGGTCAGCTATACCTACAAGGTGTATCGGCCGCTGGTGGCTTACTTTCGCAAGGAAGCCGAAGAGAAGTTCGCCATACTGCTGATGGTCACGCCCATCGAAGAAGTCAAGTCGCTGATGTGGATGTGGATGGTGATGACGCAGGATGACAGCACCGAAGAGTCGCTGCGCGCCTTCCAGGACGAGATCGCCTATCAAGACTTGCCCATCGTGCAATCGCAGCGGCCGGAGCTGCTGCCGCTGGACTTGCAGGCGGAGCTGCACCTGCGCAGTGACAAGACAGCCATCGCCTACCGCCGCTGGCTCAACGACTTGGGCTTGACCTTCGGGACAAGCTGAGCGCGGGCACAACCAATGGCGCCGGCTGTGCGTATGCTGATGTAAGTGCATTAAGGCTTGTCCGGTACTGGGTCGTGATTATGCGCTTTTTTTACCCTACCCCCGGCCCTTATCCCGCCATCTCTATGGCGGGCATCCGACGAGTCAGGGAGGGGGAGCCTCATTGGGCGAATTCCGTACAAATCATGGGGGTGGCACATTGATTGACATTCATCTTGGTATAGATACGATTCTATTCCAGCTATTCTAACGTTAGATCTGCAGTACCAGACAAGCCTTTTAGGGTATTAAGCGTGGAAAAGCCGCAAGTGTCTATTGAAGAGCAGCTGATCCGCTATCGCATCGAGAAGAGGATGGCGGGCCGGCGCGACTTGATGCTGCATGGCGTGGTCTATGTGGCGGTTGCCCTGATCGTCTTGTTGAGCCAGCCCTGGCTGATGAATCTGGCCGACATGGTGATTCTCGGCTTCCTATGGACGATGCCGCTGATACTGCATGGCCTGCGCTATTACTATCGCTGCGGGCCGGGCGCGATTCGCCGCGCAGACGAAATCGAGCGCGCCATCGACGGGCAGCTGGAGCGAGCGGCGCTTGACGACGAGGAAGAAGTCTTGATCGAAGAGCGCGTAGGCAAGCGGATTACGGCTCGCCGAGTGCTGGTGGCGCATGCGCTGACCTCGGGACTGTTCTTCGCGGTTTACGCGCCATTCTGGGCGAGCCAGTGGGCCGGGTATCCCGGCTACGCGGAGCACTTGACGCAACTCTTTTCCTGGTTGTGCATTGCCTTCGCGCTGCACTTCTGCCGATTCTTCTTCGTGCACGGCCGGACGCCGGCTGGGCGGGCGCTGAAGATTGACGCGGAAGTCGAGCGGGAGTGGCATCGCTCGCGCGAGCGCAGCCGCCAACGCCGCGCCAGCTATGAAACCGCCGACAACGAAGTTGTGGCCGCGCTTGAGTTGGGAGACGGCCGCGGTCGCCATATGCGGCTCAGCGACGAGGGCGAATTCGAGCGGCCGGTTGAGCGGCATGCGGGCGCGGGGCGGGCATGACGATAAAGCAGAAATTCAAACCGGCGGCCCGGTCGGACATCCGCGAGAGAGTCGAGCTGAAGTTTCGCGCGCGCGGCGCTGTCGCCTTTCATTTGCTGCTGGTTTTGATTGGGTCGGGTCTGCTGCTTTACAACTTCTCTCATTTGTGGGCGTCGCGATTGTTTAACGGCGAATTCCTAAGCAGCACGCTTGCCTTCGTCGTCCTGGCCGCGAGCGGCGCTTTTCATTACATCCGCTATCACTTTCGGCATGGCCGGGGGCGCGACAGGCATGAAGTGGAAACCGAGGCGCTGATTGCGCGGCAGCTGCAAAAGACGGCGCCCGAGGATGCGAGCGAGCAGGAAGTGCTGGTTCGCTTGCAGCAAGACGACAAGCTGAAGAATCGCCGCCTGGTTTGGCAGCATCTGACCCTGTTCGCGGGCGTCATCAGCCTGGTTTTTCTGCTGCCGCTTTCCGACATGAGTGTCAGAGAAATCATGGACTGGGCCACCTGGCAGACCCCGGCGACCTTCACCGGCGTTTGGGGCATCGGCCTGGCGGCGCATGTCTTGCGCTACGTCTTCGCCTATCGCGTTTCCACACGGCGGCGCGAGGCCAAGATCGAGGAGCAGCTAGTCCGCGAATTGCGGCATCAGAAGCGTCAGCGCCTGGCGGCCGCGCGAATTCCAGGCGGCGAATTGGTCGCGGAAGACAGCGGCGACGAAATGACCATTGAAGACTTGCTGCGGGCGCAGTCGCCGTCTCAGCGCGCGACCGGGCGATAAGGCGAGATCGTATGAAACGCAAGAACCAATCGCAGCTTGAACTTGAAATCCGCCGCCGCGTGGAAGCCAAATACGATGAGCGCAACGCGCTGCTGATTCATTTCGCCAGTTACGCGGGCGTCAACGTTTTGGTCTGGGCGATATGGCTGTTTTCCACCGGCGGCTTTCCCTGGCCCCTATTTGTCACCGTCTTTTGGGGAATCGGCATGGCCGGGCATATGCTCGACTATTATCACAAGCACGGCGGCGGCGCGCAGAAACGGGAAGAGCGCATCAGTGAGGAAGTCGCGCGGCATCTGGAGCGGCTGGAAGCGAGGCGGCCGGGCGTTTACGACGAAGCGGCCGAGACGGGCGCCGATGTCTATGCGCTGGATGATGTTGAATTGCGCCATGCCCGCCTGGCCGATGACGGCGAGCTGGTGGAGGTGGAAGTGGCGGAAGGGGACGAGCTTGAATTGTCGACCCCACCCCCCGGCCCCCTCCCCGGCGGGCGAGGGAGGGGGAGCAAGGGCTAACCCCAGCCCCCGGCCCCTATCCCGGCATCTCTATGCCGGGCATCCGACGAGTCAGGGAGGGGGAGCAAGGGTCAGCGGAAACTGGGCCGCAGGAGCGGACTTGACGCTGTAACTACCCATGTTGTGGCGGCCATGGTGCTGAAATATCGGAAATTCAGGGATGAACTTGAGCTTTTGGCCGAGCCTTATCCCTTGTTGAGACGGGTAGTGATGATGTTACAATAGATTGGAGCGGCGCAAAGACGGGCGCCTGAATCGAATGTGAATCTATGATTCGCTTGAAACGACGGAATACGGCCTGGCTGCTGGCGATGACCTTGCTGATCGGCTTTGCTTTGCTGGCGGCGCCGGTATCGGCTGCGGTGCAGCTTTCGCTGATCGGGGTGCTGGCGGTGGCGGTGATCGCCTCGATGATTGAGCTGGGGCCGGAACGCGCCAGCTTGCTGGACGCGCTGCATCGGGCGCCATTGCAGCGCCGCATCACGCCGCAAGCGCGCGAAGCATCGGAGCGGGCGGCGGCCCGAGCCGGCTATTTCAACCGCAATGGCATCGTTATGCTTGATATCGGCTTGATCGCCATGCAGACCGGCGTCGAGGGCCTGGCGATGCGGCGCACGCGCAACGTGTCCAAGGATGACGACGGCGTGCGCCCTTTCATCACGCTGCATGTCCTGCCGGAGGAGGCCGAGCGTCAGGCGCTGATTCGCTACGAAATCTACAATCACCTGGGCGAAGAGCAGTACGTGCACGAGATGAAGACTTATTTGCGCGAGGGCGAGCTGAGCTTGCTGGCCGATCATCATTTGCCGCTGGCGGGCAATCGCGGCGTCGACGGCAACGGCGATTGGGACTTGCGCGTGTATGTCGACAACAGCTTGATCGGCATGCACAACCTGATGCTGTCGCCATCTGTGAACGAACGCCGGCGCCGCCTCAGTGGCGAAGAAGAAATGGCGCCCGCGCGCGAAGGTCGCCGCAACCTGGCCGACGCCATCATCGTCGAAGAAGCCGAAGAGCCGCAGGCGACCCAGCTCAAAGACCTGCTGCAACAGCCGACATCCTCCGGGCGGGGCGGTCGCTCGCGCGGGCGGCGATAAGCGAGGGCTAGCAAATGCCGGAAAACCGCAATACCTGGTTTCTCGCCTTCATATTGCTGGCCTTGGGCGCTGTAGCTTTGCTGGGCAACAGCTTCCCGGTGATCCTGGTCTTGCTGGGTCTGCTATTTCTGGTGCGCCAATTCGATAACGAAAGCGCCAGCTCCAACGTCAGCGATACGGCGCAGAGCTATGATTATCATTATGAGTACGAGCAGGCGGAAGAAGAAGAATTCGACGATTACGAGTTATTTCATCAGCAGCCGGCCAGCGCCGAGCAGCGCGTCTACCGGCATGCGCTGGAGTCGGTCAGCCGGGCCGGGCTTGACCCGGACAATG
>CAZWCV010000202.1:5123-5364 GCA_964632725.1 uncultured Anaerolineaceae bacterium | reverse complement strand
GTGGCGGAGTACCTTTCGACTATACGCGCCGGCGCTTGGGCGGACGAACGCCGTTATGCGGCACCGGCGTCACATCCGTGATTGAACGTACCTTCAACCCGCTCTGCTGAATGGAGCGGATGGCCGCTTCGCGACCGGGCCCGGGACCCTTGACAAAGATGTCCACTTCTTTCATGCCGTGCTGCTGCGAATTGGACGCTGCCGTTTCCGCCGCCATGCGGGCCGCGTAGGGCGTGTTTTT
>CAZWCV010000202.1:0-5061 GCA_964632725.1 uncultured Anaerolineaceae bacterium | reverse complement strand
GCAAAGCCGGAGGTGCCGGCGCTGGCCCAGGTGATCACATTGCCCGACTGATCGGTCATGGACACGATGGTGTTGTTGAAGGTGGCATATATATGCGCTTGACCATAAGGGATATTCTTGAAAACGCGTCTGCCCGCGCTGCGACTGGTTCTTCTCGCTCTCGCCATCTATTCGCTCCGGATGCTCTAGTGATTCTTGTCTGAACGGGCCGGGCTCTCCCCGACCACAAGCAGTTGCTCCAGGCAGCCTGTAAAGGCCGGCTTATTTCTTGGTTGCGCCGCGCCGACGGCCGCGCCCGGCTACTGTCTGTTTCTTGCCGCGCCGAGTACGCCCGTTGGTGCGCGTACGCTGCCCGCGCACGGGCAGACGCCGGCGATGACGCAGGCCGCGGTAAGAATTGATCTCCATCAGGCGATTGATATTCATCTGCGTTTGACGGCGCAGGTCGCCTTCAATCGTCAATGAGCCAATCAACTCCCGCAGGCGCTGCACTTCGCTTTCGCTGAGATCGCGCACACGGGTGCTCCGGTCAATGCCGGCTGAATCCAGGAGCTTCTGGCTGGTGGATTTGCCAATGCCGTAAATGTAAGTCAAACCGATGACGATTCGCTTGTCCCTCGGCAGGTCGACGCCTTCAATACGAGCCATGATTATCACTCCTTTTTAAGAACGAGCCTAACCTTGCCGCTGCTTGTGTTTCGGGTTTTCGCAGATGACCATCACTCGGCGCTTGCGCTTGATGATCCGGCATTTGGGACAACGCCGCCTGACACTGGCTGATACTTTCATGAGTTCCGCCTCGACTTTATCCTATCGCAATTCACTGCAAAGCGCGCCTCATGCGAGCCCATCCGCTCGCAGATGCGCCATCCACAGATTTGTCATGGATTCTTCGATTCTAGACCGCCTCGGAAATGCGCCGCGGCAGGTGACAACGACCGAGCATTGTATCATACAATCCGCGCCTGTCAAAGGACTATTCTGCAAGCGATTCATTCGTCTTCACGGACGTAGAATGCGGGCGGGCGCAGTTGAGTCCGACAAGCGTCCGAAGGCATTTCGGTCGGATTTGCCAGGAAGGCGACCACGGCCGCTTCGGCGCAGGGCTCATATTCCAGCACGCCATGCCCAAGGTGTGGAAACACCAGGCGCCAAACCGGCGTCCGGTCGGCCAGGGCGCCAGGCCCGGGCGCGATCGGGTCATAGGCGCCCGCCAAATATAGCGTCGGTATATCGATTGGGGGCGGCTCAAGGTGGACGCCGCCATTGGCGGTGTCACGCCAGCTGCCGCAATCGGACAGGAGGCCCAGCGCGAAATCCGACAGCGGAAGGACTTCGCGGGGCAGACTTTTTGCTTCCGCATTGATTTGCCCTGCGGATGTCAACGCCGTCTCGTCAGCGCAGAGCGCGCTGTAGTAAAGGCCTTCGCTAAAGGTATCGGTTTCGCGCGACCGCGGAGCTGGCAGCTGGCTGGCTACAAGACCCAGGGAATCATAGTCGTTTTCGGCGACGGCGGCGATCAGCGCCGGAATGTACGGCAGCCTGTGTGCATCGGCCAGCATGTCTCGCAGCAGAACGGCGAAACTCTGGCCATCAAGCAGCAGAGCAGCGCCAGGCAATATCCCGTCGACGGCCCTGGGCTGCGCATCCAGCGCCGCTGCCGCCCGACTGAACTGCGTCGACAGCTGTGGATACGCGGCGCCACAAGCGACGTCCGCGTCGCATTCGGCGAAGAGCAGCTGCATGGCGCGCCAGGTATTGGCGGCGGCGCCTTGCAGAGCGCTTTCTCCGCCGGTGTAAACGCTCTCGAGCGCCAACGCACGCACAGCGCCCGGCTGCTTCCCCGCCAGCAACAGGGCCATCCGCGCGCCATAAGATCGGGCGTAGACATTTACCGGGGCGAGATCCAATGCCGCGATCAGATCGGCGATGTCCTGCGCGACAGTCTCGGCCCGGTACGCCGACAAGTCAATGCCGTCCGCGAGCAACCGTTCGCGGCATTTGTCCAGGCCGTCAGCATCGTCGCGCGCGTCAAACTCAGGGCAATTCAGCGATGGGCGGGAGAATCCGCTACCGCGCTGATCGACCAGGATGATGTCGCGGGCGTCGCGCAGAGTCGTGTTCAGCCACCAGGCGCTGTCGGCCGACGCGGAGTCGCCCGGGCCGCCGGCCAGCACCAGAATCGGCCGCTTGCCGCTGGCTGCGCGCGCCGGCAATTGCGCGACGAATAGCGAAATCTCCGGGCTATCCGCCGACGATCGATCTTCCGGAACGAAGAGCCGACCGCATTCCATGCCCGGGGCCGCCGGCGACACAATAGTTGCCGGGCAGGTTTCAACGACGAAGCGCGGCGCGCTGCTCTGCGCCATCGCAGACAAAAAGGCGACCCAGAACAGGCTGAGGGCAAGCGTCGGTTTCATGCCGCGCGGCGCTAGGGCAAGGTCAGGATGAGCGGCCCATCTTCAGTGATGGCGACCGTGTGCTCGTAGTGCGCGGTCAGGGAGCCGTCTTTGGTCACGACCGTCCAGCCGTCATCCAGCTCAACCAGATCGGGCCGGCCGGCGATCAACATCGGCTCAATGGCGTAGGTCATACCCGGCCGCAGTTCGTAGTCCTGCCATTGGACTTTGCTCATTTTGCCGGGCCACCAATTGGGCACCTGCGGCTCTTCGTGCATGGCTTGGCCGACGCCGTGGCCGGTGTATTCGCGCGCGACGCTGTAGCCCGATCGGGCGGCGCGCTTGGCCGTGGCCTTGCCCACATCGCTGATGCGGTTGCCGACGACCGAGGCTGCGATGGCGGCTGCCAGGGCGTCTTCGGTGGCCGTCATGAGGCGGCGCGCCGAGCGGCTTATCTCGCCGACGGGGTGCGTAAAGGCGGCGTCGCCGACGTAGCCTTTGTAGAAGCAGGCGACATCGACGCTGACGATATCGCCCTCTTGCAAAATGCGGTCTTGGGACGGGATGCCGTGCACCAACTCCTGGTTAATACAGGCGGTGATGGTCGCGGGAAAGGGCGGGTGATCGCCGGGCGCGTAACCCAGAAAACAGGGCTCGGCGCCGTGATCGCGCAGGACTGTTAGCGCGAGGGTATCGAGGGCTTTGGTGTTGATGCCGGGTTCAATGGCGCGGCGCATTTCTTCATGCGCGACGGCCACAATTCGGCCGGCTTCGCGCATGATGCGCAGCTCTTCGCTGGTCTTCAGCACGGGCGCCATGACAAATTCCCGATCATTCCCAGGCTGCTACAGGCTCTCAAGCGCGCGCCGGATATCCGACCAGACAGCGTCGATGCTTTGGTCGGCATCGATCTTCAGCACATTGCCGCCAGCTTCAAAATAGCTGATAAGCGGCCGAGTCGTATCCAGGAAGGTATCAATGCGCTGGATGATGGCATCGGCGCTGGCGTCGTCAGGCCGGCGTTTAAGCTGCGTTTCGCTGCCGCTAAGGGACGCTTCCAGGCGCGGCGGGAAGCGCTCGGTATCGTCTTTACGCCAGCTGAAGTCCACGCCTTCCGCGTTGTAATAGTAATTGTAGCTGCCGCCGTCGGCGTCGGTCACGCGGCCAAAAGCGCGCTTGAAGGCGGTGAAGAGATCCAGTTCAAGCAAGAGCACGGCATTGACGCGCGCGCCTTTTTCCGCCAGGTGGGATTCCAGAAAGGCGGCCTGAGCTCGATTGCGCGGGTAGCCGTCCAGAATGACGCCCTTCTGCGCATCTGGCTGGGTCAGCCGGTCCGCCACAATGGCGTTGGTGGTATCGTCATCGACCAATTGACCGGTGGCCATGATGTCTTGCACTTTGCGCGCCAGGTCGTCCGTGCGTGTTCGCATGGCGCGGAAGAGATCGCCGGTGGATACCTGCGGGATATTGAAATGTTCCTCGATCAGCTTGGCCTGCAAGCCTTTGCCGGCGCCTTGCACGCCCATCAAAATCACGTACAAACTCATCGCGTCAACTCCAGATATCGCTGCCCGCCCGCTGTTCTTTGGGCGCCCGGATGGCAAAAAGAAAGCCGAGCAGAATTACACCCGGCTTGAATACACTGACTGTAAGACTTCGGCTAGCGCATAAAGCCTTCGTAGTTGCGCATCACCAGCTGGGCTTCCAGTTGGCGCATGGTGTCAATAACGACGCCGACCACGATGATGAGGCCGGAGCCGGAAATCACCAGACCGGCGTTGATGACCGCGCCGGAGGCCGAGGCTTCCAGCGGAAAGATGATTCGATTCACCAGGTCGACCATGCCCGGGATGATGGCGATGACGCCCAGGAAGAACGCGCCCACAAAAGTGATGCGCCGCGTTGTCGATTTGATGAAGTCTTCGGTGCGCTTGCCGGGTCGGATGCCCGGGATAAAGCCGCCATTGCGCTGCAAATTCTCCGCCAGGTTTTGATTGCCCACCATGACTTCCGCATAGAAGAAGGTGAAACCAACCGTCATCAGGAAGAAAGTGCCCCAATAGAGCAAGCCCTGCTGGTTGCCGAAGGTCGTCTGGATGGTGTTGCCGACCGCGCCCGGTGGAAACAGGCTGGCGATGATGGCGGGGAATGTGATGATTGATTGGGCGAATATCAGCGGGATCATGCCCACCGGGTTGACGCGCAGGGGAATGAAGCTATCTTGCTGGGCAAATTGCCGATTGCCGCGCACACGCCGCCCATACTGAACTGGAACGCGGCGCACGCCTTCTTGAATCACCACCACAGCCAGCACGCTGAGCACCGTGATAACGATGAAGAGCGCCAGGTTGTAGAGCGTTCGGTCGGGCTGCTGCGTCAACAACTGGATCAGGTTCTGCGGGGCTAGCGCCACAATGCCAGCGAAGATGATGATGGATATGCCGTTGCCGATGCCCTGCTCGGTGATCAGCTCGCCCAGCCAGATGGCGAACATCGTGCCCGCCGTCATGGTCGTCAGCACCGATACCGTCAGCAAAATGTTGCTGCCGATGCCAAAGCCGAAACCGGGAATAATCTCTGCGCCAGTGCCAGTCGCCAGATTAAAAATGCTGATCTGCCCCAGCGCCTGCAATACCGCCATGGGGATGGCCACATAATAGGT
>CAZWCV010000201.1:872-5369 GCA_964632725.1 uncultured Anaerolineaceae bacterium | reverse complement strand
TAGCCGCCCCAGCCCAGAACGTCGTAAGCCCAGCGCCCGCCTAAAATCAGCCCCAGGCTCAGGAATATCCAGGCGATCAGCGTCCAGCGCCGCGTGGCTTTGATCCAGCCACTGGAAAGCTGGCCCGCCGCCAACGCCGCCATTGCAAAGGCGAAGGGAATGGTGAAGCCCACGAAACCCAGATACAGCAAGGGCGGATGGATCACCATGCCAAAGTGTCGCAGTAGCGGATTCAAGCCTTGAGCGCCCGCTCGCAGCGCCGCTTCACTCGGCGCTACTGCCAGCGGCGGAATCAGGGCGCTGGAGACTTCTTGCGCGCCTGGCGCCGCCTGCGGCAGCAGCCACCAGCGCTCGAAAGGATTCTCCAGGAAGAGCGACAAGCCCAGAAAGAAAGCCAGGGTCGCCATCATAAAGGCAATCGCGAAGGGCATCAGCCGTCGTTCGCCGCGCCAGCTGAGACCGATGGCGGAAACAGCAAACAGGCTCATCAGCAGCGACCAGAATAGCAGCGAGCCCCGCTGCGAGCCCCAGAGCGCCGTGAAGCGATACAGCGCCGGCGTCCGCGGATCGGTCACGCTATAGACGTAGGACAACTGATATTGCTCGGTCATCAGCGCGATGACCAGCATAGCCGCCGCCAGCAGCACCGCCGGAAAAGTGAGCAGCGCCGCGTCCCGTCCGCTACGCTGCCAGCGCTCCAGCTGCTTTTGCCCGCCCAGCGCCGAAGCAGCCACCGCGTAGACCGCCAGGGCAAAGGCGATTGCCAGCGCCGACAGCCCAATCTCCGCCAGCATTATTGATGTTCCGGTATCTGACTTAAGCCTTCGGGGCCAGTGCTCTCTTCGAATCGGCTCGGGCATTTCAGCAGCAGCTCGCTGGCGTAAAACACGCCGTCGCCGGCCATTGCGCCCGTCAATATCGCCTGCGCCTCATGCTGCAGCAGGTCCGGCATGGCCGCATCTTCCACCACGATTTTCAGCCGCGGCGCCGCCTCATCCTGCAGCGCCTCGCGCAGGGCGGTCGCCAGATCCTGATACGCGCTGGGAATGTGAACGATTTCGAAGTGTATGACAGCATTTTCGCTGTCGTAATCTATCGTCTCGCCGTCGACCGCGCCCGAAATCCGCAGGGTTTGGCCGCTGTAGGCGGCGTCCCGCAGCAGCTCTTCCACCGTGATGAAATAGCGCGCGCCCTGCAAGGTGCCGGAGACCAGCAAGTAAAGCACCGCGACCAGTATAATCAGTCCCGCTGTCAGAAATTTGACCCGCTCCGAACGTTTGGGCTTTTCCGGGTTTTTTGGTTTTTCCCAATGGGATTCCGTCATTTGTGACTCCGTCGCCCGCGGCGAATCAGGCGGACTCCTCTTCATCGCGCGATGATTGGCTCCAGCGTATCACCAGCACGCCGATCATGCCGGCAATGCCGAGAAACAGCACCAGCATCGCCAAGCCAGCCGGCGACGAAGACGCCTCGGCATCCTGCGCCAAGATCGTCCCGGCTTGCGCCAGCACAGCAATCAGCAGCAGCGCCAGTCGCATTTCGCTTATCCACGCCACAAGTTTCTTCATGTTAACTCCCGACTCGACGGTGAAGTCGCTCAGATGCCGGCGACCAAGGCGCGCGCAGCAGCGTCTAGGCCGCGCCCAACTTAACAATATCATAGCAAGTGAAGGCCGCCAGCAGGACAAGCGCCGCCGCGGCCACCACCAGATAACGCCAGCGGTGCGCATATCCAATCGTCCAAAAGCGCCGCAAGCTGAAATAGATGGACGCCATCGCCGCCAGATTAATCAGCAGCAAGATCGGCACGGTGGCGTCGGCAGCCACCCCCACCAGCGGCAGCAGAAATGGCAGCACAGCATACTGCAAGATGCAGCGGACGCCGGAAAAGGCCAGCGACAGCGTCAGCGCATTTTCGGCCTTGCGCGCCGTTCCCGCCGCGTCAGTCTCCGTAGCGCGCGCCGCCGGTTTGACCAGCAGCAGCCGCGTCATCAGGCTGTCGGCTCGGCTCAGGCCTAGACTCATCCTCGAGTTTCCTTGCTCCGCATGTTCTGGCGCATGCTGTACATTCGAATTGTATCAGCAGCCATGCGCGATTCCGATAGCAACTCTTTGCGGCGCTCTAATTCTTCTAATCTTGCGCCTTGCGGCGGGTCACCTGAGGCCAACAAGTCAGGCACTTACGGAAGCGCGTCTGGCAATTGATCCTGACTATCCAGGAAAGCCACCAAATCAGCCAGCTGCTGGGTCGTCAATTGCCGGCCGTAGATCTCCGGCATCATGGCGGCGTAGTCCGGTGTGATATACGCCATTGGCTGCACGATGCTCTCAACCAGAAACTGGCGATGGCTGTAGTCGGCGAAAGCGGGCAGCGCCAAGCGAATCTCGTCTATGCGCGTCCAGACGCCGGCCGTCAGCGGCGCCACCGCCTCGTTCTCGTGGCAGCCTGCGCAGCCCAGCGTACCCCCGCCCAGCGCCGGCTCCAAGCCGTTGTAGAGCAACTGACCATTTAGCGGGTCTCCATAGACTTCTTCGAGCTCAAGCAAGATGGCGTCGACATCCGCGCCCACCGCCTGCGCCAGTATCAGGTCGTCCAGCGAGACGAAAGCCAAGGTCTGCTCCAGCAGGCGGTCGATTTCGACTTGGTTGGGCTGATAGCCGCAATCCAACGCAAGGGTCTGATACAGCGCGCCCAGCCGAAACAGATTGGCCAGGGCCGCCTCGGCATCATCAACAAAGTCGAAGGTCAGGTAAGCCGCGAATGTGTTCTGCTGCTGCGTTAGCGCGTCTGCGCTACAAGCGTCGTCTTGCGCCATCGCGCTAGCTGCAATCAGGACTGACAGCGCTACCGTCAGGATCGCTTTTTGCATATCGCGCCCTCCGTACAGAAATCAAAAAGCCCCCAGGGCCGAGGGCTGAGTCATATTCGGAATGGCGAGTTACTCTTGCGTCAACAGGTAACTGACGATATCCGCCAGTTGCTGATCGGTCATGCGCACGCCGAAGTTGGCCGGCATCAAGCCCGAACTGTAAGTGTCGACCACATAATCGCCCGGTCGCGTGATGCTCTCGACCAGGTACTGTTCCACGCTGTAGCCGGCAAATTGCGGCAGCGTTAGCCGCTCGGTTGATATACGCGTGAAGGTGCCGACCGTGTCCGGCGCCGAGGCGCCATTGCGGTGGCAGTCGGTGCAGCCGAACTCGGCGTCGTAAAGCAGCTCGCCGCTGACGGGGCTGCCCACGATTTCGTCGGCTTGCCAGCGCGCCAGGATGCCCATTACGTCGTCGCCGGCCGGTGGCGGCGGCGGCTCAGTCGGCAGCGAGCCATCCGCCAGCGGTTTGCCGTACTGGGCAACCGCCAGGAAGTCCTCAGTCGTCCAGTTGGCGCCCTTGTCGTAATTGAGGATGTAAGCCGCCAGGTCTTCAATCTGGTCTTGCCGCAAGGGGCCGCCGGCCGTCTGCGACCAGGCCGCCATACCGGTGCCGCTGGGATAAACGCGCGCGCTGCCCGGGCGTCCGTGTATCAGCGTCGTCACGACGTAACCGTGCAGATCGCCGGCCCAGCCCACTTGTGACAGACGCGTGCCATTGGTGTTGAAAAACACTTCGACTTCGTTGTCAGCCGTCCGGTCACTGTCTTCAACCGTCTCCCATTGCGGGAAGAGGCCGTTGTCGACCGCTTTGTCAAGCGTACCCAGGATCTCGACGCGTTCCGCTACCGCCGCCTCGATTGCCAGCTGCTGTTCCGCTATCTGCGCTTCAAGTTCCTCGACCTCGGCGATGATTTCATTTTGCCGCTCAGCCGTTGGCGGATTATCCGCATCGGTCAGTTCGGCCACCAAGTTGTCCAGGTCCTTGTTCAGCCGCACCAGCGCCCGATTGGCGTTGGTGATGGCCGCGGTCTGCAGGCCCACCGCGTCAAAGCCGAACAGGTGCGGGTTGTTCAGCCCGGGCGCGCGATTGTCCGCGCCGTAACCCTCTTCGCCATGGCACTCGGCGCACAGCGAGGCATAAAGCTCGGCGCCGCGCTCAATCGAGCGGCCGGTGTGCTGCCGCACGAAGGACTGCATACGCGCTTCTTCGTTGATGGCTACCCAGCCCACCAGGATCATCATGCCGACGAACATGGTGATGCCGGCCAGAATGCGGCCCTCGATTGACTTTATGAAGAGTAGTCGACCTATGAATTGTACCTGTGTATCCCTCGCCGAGCCAAGCTACTGACGCCGCGGCGCGCAAGCGCTAATCGAAATACGCCGATGCCCGGTGAATGAAGAGATGGTCGCTGTAAATGCGCCGCGCCGGAACCGGATTGCCGGCTGCATCCAGCATGGGAACTTCTTCCATTAACGCTTCGCCATCGTCGCCCAGCACCGGATTGCCCTCGCTGTCGACAACAGCCACCAGCTCTGTGGCGGGGACCAGAATTGGCTCGCCGGCCTCATCCAGCTGCACGTTGCCGCCTTCGATCAAGACCGTGTCCCAACTCACGACCCA
>CAZWCV010000201.1:0-862 GCA_964632725.1 uncultured Anaerolineaceae bacterium | reverse complement strand
GCCCACCAGGATCATCATGCCGACAAACATCGTGATGCCCGCGAGGATTCGACCTTCGATTGACCTGATGAAGAGAATGTTCATTGATATTTCCTGTGTCCGCTTCGCCCAGTCCCGCGCCTAATCGAAATACGCCGACGCTTCGTGAATGAATAGATGGTCGCTGAATATGCGCCGGACAGGAATCGGATTGCCGTCGGAATCCACTTGATCGGAATCGATCAGAATCGGTTCCCCGGCGTCATCCAACTGCACCTGTCCGCCTTCAATCAGAACGCTGTCCCAACTCACGACCCAGTCCAGCCGCTTCAATCCGGCTTGATTGTCCGTGATGACCAACGCGCCCCAGACATTCGGCAGCTCTTCCGGCGCCCCGTCCAGGTGATGAGCGAATTCCTCCATCACTTGCATCAACTTGGGCGCCTCGTCGGCCGGCACGCTGCGGAAGCGCAGCGGCAGTTGGTTCGCGCCCAAATGCTGATTCTTCAACTCTTGAATCATTTGGTCAAATTGACCGTTGGCCGCCGTTTCCGCGTTGATCTGCGCGATCATGTCGTTGGTGGACATTTCATCCTGATGGTGCATCTGCGCCGTGGTATAAGCGCCGACAATCATCTGATCAAAAGGTATGGTCCTCCCGATACCGACCTTGCTGTGCGCCGGTTCAAAGGTCAGCTCGTGCACGATTTCGGTTTCAGCCGAAGTCTGCACGGCGAATTTGGCCAGGCCCATATAACTCAGCACCGTGGTCACCGACACCAGCAGCATGGCCAGCGTCAGCATAAAGCGGCGATGCGCGAAGCGCCGGCTCGGCGTCACGTCCATGTAGGGCAGCATCGCCAGGCCGCCCAGCGCGATGGAC
>CAZWCV010000200.1:0-5435 GCA_964632725.1 uncultured Anaerolineaceae bacterium | reverse complement strand
GCGCCGATGGTCATCCCGCCTATCGCCATGGGTTTGATGTGGCGCATACTCTATACGCCGCACTTGGGCGGGCTGAATTATTTTCTCGGCCTGGTCGGCATCGACGGGCCCGGCTGGCTTACCGACCCCAATTGGGCGCTGGTCGCCATCATCCTGGTGGCCGTCTGGGGCTGGACGCCATTTGTCGGGCTCTTCTTTCTGGCGGTTATGCAATCCATACCCGAGGAACTTTACGAGGCGGGCCTTATCGACGGCGCCACCTGGGTCCAGTCGGTGCGCCACATTACGCTGCCGCTGCTGCGCCCGACCTTCGCATTCATTGGCATCTTCCGCGTGATCGAATCCCTGGGCATCTTTCCAATCATTTACATCGTCACCAACGGCGGTCCCGCCAGCGCGACCGAGACGGTAAACTTCTACGGATTCGTCAGCGGCTTCAATAACCTGCGAGTGGGCTACGCTTCCGCCATAATCGTGGTTTTCTTCTTCATGCTCTTCTTGATTGTCGCGCCAACGATGAGATTCCTGTTGAGAAATATTCAAGTGGGCGACTAACTCGTGAGGCGCCGTTCAACCGTCACCACCTTCAGTCTGTATTCCGTTGGCGCGCTCTACGGCGTGGCGGTGCTCTTTCCCATCGTCTGGATGCTTATGCTGGCGCTCAAGAGCCAACTGGACGCCTTCGCCAAGCCACCCCTGCTGATATTCGAGCCGACCCTGGCGCACTTCATCGCCATTTTTCAGGACCGTGAATTCCTCGAATCCATCGCCAACAGCGTTATCATCTCGTCCGGCTCGGTGTTCTTCGCCATGCTCTTCGCCATCCCGGCGACCTTCGCTTTGACAATCATGCAAGGGCGCGTTCGGCGCAACGCCTTGCTGACCATCCTGCTCATTCGCACCGCGCCTGGAATGATCTACCTGCTTCCGTATTTCGTAGTGTATTCGCGGCTGGGCATGCTGGATACGCACGCGGCGCTGATTATCATCTATCTCATCTTTAATGTCCCGCTTATCATCTGGACGCTGATGCCGGTCTGGAGCGCCGTGCCCCGGGAATTACGGGAATCGGGCATGATTGACGGCGCCAGCTTATGGCAGATTCTCATCTTTATCGAGCTGCCGCTGGTGCGCGTCGGCATCATCGCTTCGGGCATTGTCGCCTTTTTGTTCGCCTGGAACGAATTCTTGTTCGCGCTGGTCATCAGCGCCAACGATTCGGTGACCCTGGCCGTCGCCATCACCCGCTATATGGGCTACGAAGGCACGGAATGGGGCAAGCTGGCGGCCGCGGCCTCGGTGATGATGCTGCCGGGCATCATTTTCGGTTTCCTGATTCAACGCTATATGGTCACGGGTTTGACCGCCGGCGCGATCAAAGGATAGGCGCCTTTTGACACGGACCAGCGATAATCGAATCTGAGCGGGAGCGCAATATGAGCGTCAAGCCACCAAACATACTCTGGATCTGCACCGACCAGCAGCGCTACGACACCATCGGCGCGCTCAACAATCCGCAAGCGCATACACCCCATATCGACAAGCTGGCGACGAGCGGCGTCGCCTTCAAGCGCGCCTTCTGCCAAAGCCCGATATGCACGCCCAGCCGCGGCAGTTTCTTGACCGGCATGTATCCCAGCGCCATACACGGCTGCTTCAATGGCAACGAATACTGGGATGAAGCGGCGCCGCTGGTGACGGCCTTGCTGGCTGACGCCGGTTACGACTGCGCGCTGGCGGGCAAGCTGCATCTGGCGGGAACCTTCGGCCGCGTCGAGCCGCGCCCACAGCGCGATGGCTACCGGCTCTTTCACTGGAGCCACGACCCGGAAGACCAATGGGACAACGGGCACGCCTACGCCGACTGGATCGCCGAGCAAGGCTATAATCTTGGCCAACTGCGCCAATCGCCCCAAGAGATTCCGCCCGAACTGCATCAGACGACCTGGTGCAGCGACCGCGCCATCGACTTCATTGAAGCCGACCATGAGGGCAAACCCTGGCTGATGAGCGTCAATATCTTCGACCCGCACGAGCCTTTCGATCCGCCGCAATCCTATCTCGACCGCTTTGACGTCGCCGCCATGTCCGGCCCCCTGTTCCGCGAAAGCGACCTGGCGGCGCAAGCGAAACTGGCCGAAATTGACTTCCAGACGCCAGCCCGTCGGCCGCAAGACTTCAACGCCAAATGGATACAGGCGGCCTATTACGCCATGATCGAACTGATCGACGACAATGTCGGTCGTATGCTGGACGCGCTTGAGCGCACCGGCCAACGCGACAACACGCTCGTCATCTTCATGAGCGACCACGGCGAGATGCTGGGCGATCACGGGCTGCTGCAAAAGGGCTGCCGATTCTATGAGGGGCTGGTGCGCGTGCCGCTGATTTTCTCCTGGCCCGGGCAACTGCTGGAGGGCGTCCGGCGGGGAGCGCTGGTCGAACTGATGGACATCGCGCCCACGTTGCTTGAGCTGGCGGGGCTTCCCGCCCCCGAACACATGCAGGGGCGGTCGCTGCTGCGCCTGTTAGGAGACTCTCAAGCTCAAGACCGGCATCGTGATTTCGCGCGCTGCGAATACTACGACGCCATCAATGCGAAGTACAACAAGGCTTTCTCCGGCGCCTACGCCACGATGCTGCGCGACGAGCGCTACAAGCTCATCGTTTATCACGGGCATGGATTTGGCGAGCTCTTTGATCTTGAAGGCGACCCGGGCGAATTCGATAATCTCTGGGATGTGCCGGCGCTGCAAGAGACCAAACTGCGCTTGATGCAATTGAGTTTCGACGCGCTGGCTTTTGCTACCGACCTGGGAACTAGAGCCGTCACCGTTTTCTGATTGCGTCGCCCGCCCATCGCATTTGGAGAGACATCTAATGAAGTCAGTCATGATCATGTTCGACACGCTCAACCGGCGCATGCTGCCGCCCTACGGCAATGACTGGGTACATGCGCCCAATTTCCAGCGCCTGGCTGAGCGGACGGCCGTTTTTGATCGCTGTTACGTGGGCAGCATGCCCTGCATGCCGGCGCGCCGCGAACTGCACACCGGGCGCTACAATTTTCTGCATCGCGGCTGGTCGCCCCTGGAGCCTTTCGATGATTCGATGCCGGAGATCCTCAAGCGCAACGGCGTCTATTCGCATCTGGTTACGGACCATCAACATTATTGGGAGGATGGCGGCGCCACCTATCACAACCGCTATAGCAGCTATGAATTCATCCGCGGTCAAGAGGGCGATTTCTGGAAGGCGCATGTCGAGCCCAAAGTCGAGATACCATTTAATTCGCGCGGCCTGGACGACCCCACATTCGTCGACGACAGCTGGACGCAGGATTGGGTTAATCGCAGCTATATGCCGACGCCGGAATCTCAGCCGCAAGCGCGGACCTTCGACGCGGGCATGCAATTCATCCGCGACAATCGCGCGGCCGACAACTGGTATCTGCAGATTGAGACTTTTGACCCCCACGAGCCCTTCTTCAGCCATCAGGAGTTCAAGAACCTCCATCCAAAGTTATTTGACGAAGCGCCGCCGCGGCTCGCTTTCGACTGGCCCAGCTATAAGCCGCTCACTGAATCTCCCGACTATGTCCAGCATATGCGCTACCAATACGCCGCGCTCCTGAGCATGTGCGATCGCTACCTGGGCCGCGTCCTTGACCTGATGGATGAGCTAAAGCTGTGGGACGATACCATGCTGATTGTATGCACCGACCACGGTTTCATGCTGGGCGAGCACGATTGGTGGGCCAAAAACCGACAGCCCTGGTATCAAGAGCTGGCGCATACGCCGCTCTTTATCTGGGATCCGCGCGCAGGCGTAGCCGGCGAACGGCGAGACAGCCTGGTGCAAATGATTGACTTGCCCGCCACACTGCTCGACTATTTTCAACTGGCGCTGCCGCCCGACATGCAGGGCGCGCCGCTGCGGGCAGCCATCGCGCAAGACGAACCGGTCCGCGAAGCGGCGCTTTTCGGCATTCACGGCGGGCATGTCAATTGTACCGACGGCCGTTACGTCTACATGCGCGCTCCGGACAACCCGGCAAACGAGCCGCTTTACGAATACACGCTCATGCCCCTGCGCATTCGCTCCCGCTTCGCCATGACCGACTTGCAGGATATTCAGCTGGCTGATCCCTTCACATTCACGAAGGGCAGCCGTACCATGAAAATTCCAGCGCGCGCCTGGCCCGACGCCCATTCATTCGGCGACTTGCTATTTGATGTCATAGCGGATCCAGGGCAGGAACAGCCTTTGTATTGCCCGGAAACCGAGTCGCTGATGATTGATCATCTGATCCGGCTAATGAAGGAGAATGACAGCCCGCCGGAGCAGTTTGATCGTTTGGGATTAACAGCGCGCCTGTAAGGCTGGTCCGCACCCGGGTCAAGCGGGCGCAATTACTGCCTGGCATTGGTCAAGCCGGGCTATCCTTATCGACGCAGCAGACAGGAAACGCAAACATGAAAATCAGCAAGGTCAGCACAAAAGTCATGGGCACACCCTGGCGAAATTTGCTCTTCGTCAAGGTGGAGACGGACGAGGGCCTGGTCGGCTGGGCGGAGGCGCGGCCCGTCGGCGGCGTCGGCCCCGTGATCGGCTACCTCAACGAAACCGTGCCCGATTTCGCCTTGGGCCGCGATCCCTTCAACACCGAATCCATGTGCTACCGCATGCTGCGCGAGACCTATGGCCGCGCCGGCGAGATCGCCATGACCGGCATCGCGCTGCTGGAGATCGCCTGCTGGGATATCGTGGGCAAGGCGCTGGACCAGCCGGTGTATCGGCTGCTGGGCGGGGCCATGCGCGACAAGATCAAGGCTTACGCCAACGGCTGGTATCGCGTCGAGCGCACCCCGGAAGCCTGGCATAGGGCGGCCGCGGAGGTCATCGACAAGGGCTATCGCGCCCTGAAATTCGACCCCTTCGGCAGCGGCTTCTACGAATTTACGCGTGAGGAAAAGCTGCTCTCGGTCTCGCTGGTGGAAGCGGTCTACGACGCCGTCGGCCCCGATGTCGAGCTTCTGATCGAGATGCACGGCCGCTTTAACCCGGTCACGGCAGTCGAGATTATCCGCGACCTGGCGGAGTTTCGCCCCGCCTGGGTGGAGGAGCCGGTGCCGCCAGAGAATCTGCGCGCGCTGCGGGATGTGCGCGAAGTGGCGCTGGGGCTGGGCATTCCGGTGGCGACCGGTGAACGCATCCACACGCCCTACGAATACCGCGAACTCTTTGAGCTGGGCGCGGCCGACATCATCCAAACGGACATCACGCATTTCGGCGGCATCATGAATATGAAGAAGCTGGCCGGCACAGCCGAAATGTATTATGTGCTGGTGGCGCCGCACAATGTCGGCGGACCCTGCTCGACCATGGCCTCGCTGGCGGTGGCGGCGACCACGCCCAACTTCAAGATACAGGAG
>CAZWCV010000199.1:0-5604 GCA_964632725.1 uncultured Anaerolineaceae bacterium | reverse complement strand
AAGAGGTCTTATCCAGTCTGTCAGGACTCTTCAGGCGCCTTCGCCCGATTTGTCGTGTAGCGCATGCTCAGCTCCGGCTCGGCCATTTGCAGGCGGCGCGGCGGCAGGCCCTGCACGATCGCTTCCAAATCATCCACGACCATCTCGCCCAATTCAACCATGCCCTGCGCCACCGAGCCGGCCCGATGCGCCGACAGCAGCGCGCCTTCGGCTCCACGAATGGGGTGATCGGCCGGCAATGGCTCAATGGGGAAGACGTCAGTCGCCAGCTTAAAGCGCCCGGCCAGCACCAGCTCGGTCAGCGCGTCAAAGTCGACCACGTGCGCGCGGCTGGCCAGGATCAGCACGGCGTTTTGCGGGATGCCCTCCAGCAAATCGCGCGTCAGCATGGCGCGGTTCTCGCTGGACGGGACGGCCAGCACAAAGATGAAGCGCGAAGTCGCCAGCAACTGCTCCAGCGGCAGCGGCTCGACGCCTTGCCGGCGCAGATAGCCATCGCCCAGCCAGGGATCGTAAACCGAGATTTTCACGTTGAAAGGCGCCAGCAGCGGGTGCAGAGCGCGGGCGAGGCTGCCATAGCCGATGAAGCCCACCGGCTGATCGTAGAGCAGGTAAGTGCCGACATTGCCGTTCCAAAGGTACTGCTCGGCGCCGGCGCGCATCAGTCGGTCGCCGTAAGCGATCTCGCGACAGGAGGCGATCGCCAGGCCCAGCGAGAACTCGGCCACTTGCCGCGCGAAACCCGGCGCTGCGCTCAAAACGCGGATGCGACGGCGATAACATTCCTCATAATCCAGGTCCTGCGGGAAGCCGCCCGAGACATCAATGATGGCGCGCAGCTTGTCGGCGCGGCCCAGCACATCGCCATAACGCCAGCCGGCGCAGACGATCGCCTCGGCTTCCGGCAGCGCGCGCAGGAATTCGTCGCGGGGCATGCGCTCGTCCTGGCCCCAGACCACATCAACCAGCTCGCGCAGGCGCCGCTGATCACCCGGCGAGAAGATCTCGTCCATCCGGCGAAAGCTGGGATCGACTATAACTTTGCTATTCATTCGCACCTCAAGTTGGCTAACAGAGTCGGGATCGTCCCAATTCTCAAGACCGCTACCAGGCCAACTGGAATAGCGACAAGACCATTGATGTACTGGAACTATCCCTGCGAAAGCTAACAGATTTCTGCAGCTTCCGCCACAATACGCTCCCCTCGCCGATGCTTCGGATGTCCGCCATAGAGCTGGCGGGATAGGGGCCGGTGGGTGGGGTAAAACAAGCGCGCTAGCGCAAACGCCGGTCGTACCAGACGGGCAGCTCGCCCAGGCTGAGCGCGATGTGGATGGCGGCGGCTTGCAGCGCGGTGGTCGCCTCGGCCGGCTCCAGCGCCAGCACGCCCTCGGGCCGCTTTTTTTCCGCCGCCGGGTCACAGCCGGGCAGCAGGGCGTCAACAATCTTTTCGCGGTCGATCATTAGCGACCGGAAGCTGCCATCCAGCAGGTGCAGATTGATTTCGCCGTGCATGATCGTGGGCCGGCGGCCGCGCTTTTTCACGATTTCGCTGGCGTAGACTGATTGCACGCTGCCGGCTTTCACTTTCCACAGCTGTTTGTCGCCGCGCCAGGCGCCGACCGTACGCTCCCAGGGGTTGATGAGCAAGGCGTCCGGCTCGCGCTGGATAATCATGATCTGGCGCGCTATCGCCAGCGCCAGGAGCGCCGCGACCACCAGCCCCAGGTAGGGCAGCCAGGCCGGGTTGGGGATCAGCGTGCCGGCTAAGGGCAAGCCCAGTTCGTTGGTCAAGGTGGCGATCGAAACCCACAGATAGATGACCGTCCACAAGCCATACCAGGCGATCTGCCGCAGCCGGCCCTGCAGCCAGCGTTGCTCCCGCTGCAGCCGCAACTCGCCGTCGCTGGTGATGTCGTCGGCCGGCTGCAAGCGCCACATGCCCAGATGCAGCGGCAGATCGACCAGCGGAATCGGTTCCGGTTCCGGCTCGGCTTCAACGCCGTCTTCGGTCGAGGCGAAGGGGATGTCCAGCGCCTGCGCCAGCGCCTGGCCCAGCCGCGAGGCCCTTTCTTCGTGGATGGCGCGGTCAGGGTCGGTGAAGCGCAAGATTTCGAACCAGCGGCTGGAGCGCGCCAGGGAAATCTCCGGCGAAAGCGTCATGCCCAACTGCCAGGAACCGGATTCCTTGGACCAACCCAATACCACCTGGCCCAGGTCGGCATGCAGGATCTCGCCCGATTCCGGCAGGTCGCGGCTGGCGGCGAAGTAGGCGTCGAAGCGCAGGGGCGCGCCGCGCTTGGCTTCCAGCACCAGCTTTGGCGCTCTTTGATCGTCGATCTTGATCAAGCGCCAGCGGTCGGGGCTGTAATCAACCAGCGAATTTGACGTCACAGCGATACGGGTCATAGGTCAATGTCCGCTTTATTTGTCGCCCGGTAATTCCCGGCTGATTATGGCAGATTTAGCCGGCAATGCACACTTGCAATATGAACCGGGACCGGCCAAAATCTAACGCATGTAAAAAACTTTATGTTAGTTGGTGTTGGGAGAATTATCATGCGTACCAGAGTGTTTTCATCTACGTTAGCGTTGCTGGTCAAGTTGGTGTCGCTGGCCTTAATTGCCGTCTTGCTTTTTTACCGCAGCGATTTCCTCAACGCGCAGGGCGGCGAATCGGACGACGCCGCCGTTATCACGCCCCGAATCGCCGAAGTCAAGGACGATGAAGACGACGATGAAGACGCCGGCGACGATCCTCCGACCGATGACGACGGCTACGACACACCCCCTGGCGAAGAAGATCTAGTCTACACCTACACCATCCGGCCCGGCGATACGCTTTGGCGGCTCGCAGCCAGATTGGGCATACCCTACGCGGTGCTGAGGGCGCAGAGCGACAATCCGTCAATGATTCATCCGGGCCAGCAATTCTTCTACCGCGACGCCGATCGCATTGATTCGTCCATACCGCCGACTGATGACGATGGCACCGACAGCGATGGCTATGACACGCCGCCGCCAACGACCGACTTCGACGGCATTTCGACGCCACTGCCAACGGACAACGACGGCACGGACAGCGACGGTTTCGACACCACCGGTTATCCCACCGACAACGACGGCACGGACAGCGACGGCATCGACACCACTGGCAACCTCACCGACAACGACGGCACAGACAGCGACGGCATCGACACCACTGGCAACCTCACCGACAACGACGGCACGGACAGCGACGGCATCGACACCACCGGCAATGTCTCCCCCATCGACGCTTCTGACCTTGACTCGGACGATAGTGGCGTCTCATCGTGAGTGTAGCGACTGCTGCGCCTGCATATTTCGAGACGCCTGAGTTTCCGGCCGACCCCAAACTGCCGGATTTGCCCGTTCTCTTTGACCCGCAGTGGGTTTGGGACGAGTGCCGGGCTCAGTTGCCGGCCGCCTATGGCGAGCCGCTGCGGATTCGCATTCGCCACTTCATTCATAGTATTGGCAGCAGCGCCACCGTCAGCTATGAGCTTACCTGGCGCGAGGACGACTACCTGCCGCCTGAGCAGTTCGTTGCCACTTTGGGACGCAGCGCGGCGCTCACGGTCAGTCGCTTTCCGCAGGATCAGCGCTTGCCCGGCCTGGCGCCCGCCGCTCGTCCCGATAGCGCCCTGCAGCTGGTGAACGAGCATGTTTTGGCCGTGCCCGCGCGCCGCGCCCGCGTCCAACTGATTCGCTACCGCCCAACCTATCGCGCTGTCCTGCGCCACAGCATCGGGAAAGTCAAGCTCTACGCCCGCGTGGTCCGGCAGGCGGATTTTGCGCCCTTTCTGGCCGCATACGAACGCTCGCGAGAATCGGGCTTCATTGTGCCGGAATTGACCGGCTGCTGGGCTGAGGGCGGCGTACTTTGGCTGGCGGAGGTGAAAGGGCGCAATCTGCGCGATCTAATCCGCAAGGGCAAGGCGCCAAATCCGGAGCGCTTGCTGGCGCGGCTTGAACAGTTGTGGCAAGGCCGGGTCGACCGCGAACAAGTCCCGGCATTCGACCTGAGCCGCGCCTACCGCCGAGCCTTGCGGAGCTTCCGTCACAATCTGCGCGACTTCGACGACGCCGCGCCGGTCTTGAATCATATCGTGGATGCCCTGGATCCATTTGTCAGAGACTGGCGCCCGAGCTGTATGGCGCATAACGACTTTTACGATGATCAGATGCTGCAATTGCGGGACGGCAGAATAGCGCTGGTCGACTTTGAGGAAATCGCCCCGGGCGACCCGATGCTTGATATCGGCAATTTCCTGGCTCATCTGCGCTGGTCAGCGCAATTCGCGCGCCGGCCCCGCGCCGATAATTGCCGCCGCTATTACGACAGCCTGCGCGACGCGGCTTTGGCGCGCTTCGGCTGGGACTCGCGCAGCCTCGCGTATCGCGAAGCTGTCTGCCTCTTTCGCGTATGCACCAATGCCATTCGTCATCCGAAAGAGGATTGGCGCGACAAGCTGGGCGCCGGGCTACGACTCGTCGCCGAGGGTTTGGGATGAGCCAGGTCAAGCCGCCGCGTCGCGGGCGCCCCGCCGCCAGCGCAGGTAGACCAGCAGGCAGAATATGAGCGGCAGCGCCAAAATGAATACGCCGCCCAGCGCCAGCGCGTCAGGCGCGTCCGCCTGGCTGACGGCCAGCGCCACCAGCCCGAATACGACCGAAAACAGATAGAGCAGGGCCAGCGTTTGACGCTGCGTCGCGCCCAGTTCCATAATGCGGTGCGAGACATGGTCCTTGGCGGCCAGCATCAGCGGACGGCGCTCCAGCAGGCGCGTGGCGATGGCCAGGTTGATATCGAGAACGGGCAGCGCCAGCACAAAGACCGGCACCATCCAGGTTACGTTCAGGGGCTGAGCGGCGAACTTCAGTTTGATCGCCAGAATCGCCAGCACAAAACCCAGGGTATAAGCGCCCATGTCTCCCATGAAGGTGCTGGACGGATTGAAGTTGTAAATCAGGAAGCCAAAGGCGCTGCCGAATATCGCCGCCGCCAGCATGCTCACCAGGATTTGCCCCTGCGTCAGCGCGAGAATAAGAAAGAAGCCTGCGGAAATGGTCGCTGTGCCGGCCGCCAACCCGTCCATATTGTCGATCCAGTTGAGCGCGTTGATCAGCGCGACAATCCAGAATAGCGTCAGCGGTATGTCGATCAGCAGGTTGTTAAACAGGCGGATCTGGACGCCGGCCAGCGCGGCCAGGACGGCGGACAAGGTCATGGCCGACAGGCGGACGCGCGGGCTGAGATGCCGCCGGTCGTCCAGGTAACCGACGATCGCCAGCAGCGACGCGCCGGCCACGATGGCGCCCAGCTCGCGCAGATGATCGGGCGGGCTGAAGAGCAGCACGGACAGCACAAAGGCGATATAGATAGCGGCGCCGCCCATCAGGGGCACATGGCGCTGATGGATGTTGCGCTTGTTGGGCGCTGCGGTCACGCCCAGCCGCATGGCGATCTGGCGCGTCAGCGGCGTCAGGCAGAGCGCGGCGCCAAAACCCACGATCATGATGGGGATGAATTGCAGTCTCGCGTCCATACCACCAGTATAGGGTGGAATAGAACGCGGCGGA
>CAZWCV010000198.1:0-5758 GCA_964632725.1 uncultured Anaerolineaceae bacterium | reverse complement strand
GCATCTAGTATACTCTCTTTACTAGGTGTCCAGTTTTTCAGGACCACTACACCCCATCCCCCGGCCCCTTCCCCCACAAGGAGGGAAGGGGAGAGCTTACAGGCGGAGACTATTTTCATTGTTCCCCTCCCTCTTTATGGGTCGCGTAGACACAGACCTACGGGGAGGGGTTAGGGGTGGGGGATCCCCATAATCGGCTAGTTATACGTGATCGTGTCGGTGTTGCCGTTGTAAGCGCCGACCTCTGCGAATTCCGACAAATCCTCTCTCACCTGATAAAGCCCGTAGCTGGCGATGGCTTGATCGCCGTTCTCGTCCAGGTAGGCTTGCACCGCCGTGCCGATGTAGTGGTTGGCGATGAAAGGCAGCATCGACTTGACCGCGGCGCCATCGTTGCCGACAGCCAGCATCGTCAGCATGGCGATATTGGCGGCGTCAAAGGCGTAGTTGGTGAAGATGCCGGGATCTTTGTCGAACATGGCGTTGAAGTCATCAATGAAGATCTGCGTCAGCGGCGTCGACTCGCTCGAGAAGGACACGGTAATGAAGTCGGCGTTGGCCAATGTCTGCGCGTGCCCTTGATCGGCCAGAATCTCGTCGGCGGTCATGGCTTCGTTGCCCATCCATTGCACTGTAGTCAGGATCGGGTCGATCTGCGCCACCTGCAGGAAAGCCTGCGCGCCCGAGAGGAAGCAGACGCAGAAAAAGCCGGCATTGTCGCCGAAGCCGGCCAGCGCAGCGCTTACCGCCGCCGCTTCACTGGAGAGTTCGGTGCTGCCCGGCGTATAGGCGAAGGAGGCCACCTCGCCACCGCCGCCGGCCTGGAAGTTAGCCGTGAAGCCTTCGTTCATGCCGTTGCCGAAGGGGTCGTCCAGGTGCAGCACGACCATGTTCTCGTGGCCGCGCTCGAGCGCAATATTGGCGTAGGCTTTGGAGGCGAAGACATCGGGCGGATAGATGACGCGGTAGATATTGTCGCCCGGGATGGCGCCCGCCGCGCCGCTGGATGCCGGCGCCACGATGACCACGCCGTTCTCATCGGCGAATTGTTTGGCGCCCAGCACTTCGCTGGTGGTCAGCGGGCCAACAAAGACCTGCGCGCCCGTCGTCTGTACCACGGTCGATACCGCGCGCGAGGCGCCTTCCGGCGTATTCTCGGTATCGGCGCTGGCGATCTCGAAGCGGATGGACGAGCCGGCCGCCTCCAATTCGGCGTTCACCTGGCTGACGGCCAACTCAACACCGCGCGCAAAGTCCTGGCCGAAGGTGCCCAGGTTGCCGCTAAATGGCAGCGCCACACCCAGCACATAAGTCTCCATGTCGTCCTGAGCGCTTGTCGCCGCGCCCAGCATGACCGTCAGCATGACAATCAGCAGCACTGTAAGCAGTTTCTTGAACATGACATCTTTCCCTTCGTTACGTATCGTTATGGTCGGACAAGTGACGCATAGTATAGCGACTGGCGGGCGGCGCGACAATGAAGAGCTGGCGCAACCGGGCGACAGAGACATCTGTGGTTAACGCGCGAGGTATTCGCGCAGCGCCGGGATTACCTGCTGGCCGATCAAGCGGATGCCGGTCGCCGCTTCGTGCACCCCATGCGGCGTGCCCAGCTCGATGCGCTGCGCGCCGGCGTCGTAGAGCCGGCCGCATTGCTCAATGATGTCACGCGGATCGCCGGCGAATATGAAGCGGTCCAGGATGTCATCGGGGATGAGCCGGGCGGCCGCTTCGTCCTGGCCCGCGTTCACCCGGGCCTGCACCCGCGCCATCAGCTCGGGGTCGATTTTCAGCGTCTTGTCCAGCTTCGAGACAATCGGCAGGTAGAGCGATACCGCTTTCCGCGCCACCCAGCGCGCTGCATCGCGGTCTTCGTCAACGACCGAGACCGCGCCGATGACTATCTTGACGCTCCCGCGCGGGCGCCCGGCTCGCGCCTCGCCTGCGGCAATGTAATCGGCGATCAGCGGAATTATGGTTGGATTGGCCGAGCCGCCGATCTTGAGCTCGTCGGCAACTTCGCCGGCTAATGCCGCCAGCTTGCGCCCCCAGGTGCCGATCTGCAAGGGGATGGGCGCATCCGGCAGCGGATAGGGAGCGCGAACATGCTCCGCGATTTGGTAGACGCGGCCCTGGTACCCGGCCGACTCTTCAGCGAGCAGCTTTTGAATGATGTCCGCCGCTTCCCGTATTGCGCCGATGGGTGGCTCCAGCTCGCGGATGCCATGCTCGGCCAGCCAGCCGCCGCGCAGCTGTCCGATGTTGTCGCCTGCCGGGGCCAGGTCTGGCTGCTGCGCTGTGTGCGCGGCGATGTCCAGCGGATGAATGCGCGAGGGCGCAATGCCCGAGGGGCCGATGCGCGCCCGTTCAATATGAGGAGCCATCAACAGCAGCGGGCCGTAGCTGGGATGGTAAGGCGCATCGCAATAGACCGTCACGACGTCAAAGGCGTATTGATTGACCAGCTTGGCCAGGGCGATGTACTCGCCGGCGCGCTTGTCCGTCTGAAAGGCGATGCTCAATTCGCGATTTGCCATTGCTCAGTGACTTTCGGTATCATCTCGGCAGATGTGAGCCATTATAGCAGGGGGCGCGCGTGGCGCGTTCCCGGCCGGACTTCAGCCTGCCGCGGTGGCTATGAAGTTGAAGCGGCGCGAGAATTATGCTATTGTTAAGAGTGTTAAGCGAGATTTAACAGGACGCGGAATCATCATGAGCGACAAGTCGCAGCCATCAATGGACGAGATGAAAGCGGAACGCAAGCGCCTGGCGACGGCGCGGGGTTTGCTGACGCGCGAACGCAACAAATTGGCGCGCGAACGCGAGCAGTTGGCGGCGCTGACCGCCGAGCTTGACGAACGGCAGTCCCAACTGGCCGCTGAGCGACAGCGGGTGGAAGACGCGCAGTTGGAGTTGCAGGCGCGCGCGGCCGAGCTGGCGGACATGCAAGTTCAGCTTTCCGCCGCCAATATGGATCTGTCGGATGCGCGCGCCGAACTGGGGGAGCTGCGCGGTCAACTGACGCAAACCGAAGCCAGATTGGAGCAAGCTGAAACGGAAATGACGCAGGCGCAGTCCTCGAAGAAAGCCGCAATTAAGCAAGCGTCCAGGATTACGCCCAAGCGGGTGAAGAAACTGGCTCTTAAACAAGCCAGGAAACTCGCGCGCAAGCAAGCGAAGAAAAAACTCGCCAGGTCAAAGGCGAAAATAAAGAAGCTGGAGCGCGCGCTGGCCAGGGCTCAAGCTCTGGTTGAGACCAGCGAGTAAGTCGCCTAGAGCATCCTTCAACCAAAGATACTCAGTGGCATATGAAAGGCGACCACCCAATTGGGCGCGTCGACAATCTCTGCGATCTTCAAGTCGCCCGCCGCGCTGCAGATGCAGTAGGCCTGGCTCTCGCTCAAGCCGTGATTAGCGACCAGCCACTCGATCATATAGCGCACGGCGTTTTTGCTGTTCGCCATTAGATCGGGCCCGTGCGCGGTGGTGATGTGGTAGCCGGCGCTATCAACTTTTGTCATCGGACTGGGGCGCTGAATCTGCAACTCCTTGATGGCCAGATCTTTGCGCACATTGAAGCGCATGGTGACCGTCATGGGCGACTCGATGCCCGTGCCGCTGACCTCGCCCTGCCCCTGCGCGCTGTGGCAATCGCCGGTTGCAAAGAGCGCGCCCTCCGCCAGCACCGGCAGCCAGAATTTGCAGCCGACCACCAGATCGCGCGTATCGACATTGCCGCCATTGATACGCGGCGGAATAGTCGTCAGCCGGCCCGCTTCCGCCGGCGCCACACCCACGCAGCCCGGAAATGGCTCAAAGGGCAGGCTGATGCCACAAGCGCCGAAATCGCAGGTGTCGCCGTCCAGTTCCCAGTGATGAATATAGCTGTAATCGAAATCCTCCTGCAGCAAGCCGAAGCCCGGGATATGCCCGGTCCAGCCCCAGCCTTTGTGGCGCATATCGAGGATCTCGACCTCCAGCGCGTCGCCGACGGCGGCGCCCTCAATGCGGATCGAGCCGGTCAAGGCGTGCACCAGCGCGAAGTCCAGGTTGGCCAGTTCGTCGGCGGTCCAGTCAGGCGTGACTTGACCCACCGGCTCGGCGCATTCGATCACGACCGTATCGCCCGGCTCAATCGTCAAGCGCGGCGTAACCGAGTTGTCCCAAAACGGTTGCGTAACGCTGTCGTCCAGATAATGTTCGGCCATGATTATCTCCTACATCTTTTGCCACAGAGGCACACGATTCAATTTGCCACAGAGGCACAGAGGCACAGAGAAAAGCATCAGACGACCATTCGTTTAATGCCCTCTCTCAGTGTTGCGACGCTGAAGTTGATAAGTAATCCCCGCTTCAATCCCGTTAGTCTCAAGTAACTCATCAGCTGCGCTTCATGAACTGGCGCAAGATTGGCGACCGACTTCAGTTCGACGATTACGCTGTTTTCAACGATAACGTCGACATAGAAAGTGCCGATTTCGTGTCCCTTGTAATCGAGTTCAATCTTTTTCTGACGCTCATAGCTAAGTCTCCGCATATTCAGTTCTATACAGAGCGCCTCTTCGTATACATTCTCAAGCAATTTCGGACCAAGGACACGGTGAACTTCAATAGCAGCGCCAATGATGTGATATGTCAATGGGTCTGACTGCCTATTGTCCGTCACTCCTGTCGAACCTCCACCAAGCTGCTTTTCTCTGTGCCTCTGTGGCCAAATCATAGCAAATCGATCGCATCCCAGCCGCCGTCTCTCGTTTCGAACCTCCGCCAAACTGCTTTTCTCTGTGCCTCTGTGGCCAAATTACAACAAGTCTATCGCATCCCATGTCCCATCAGCCCGCGCCGCCACGCGATGCCCGCTTATGCCCGACGCGTCCTGACCCGCCAGGAAGACAAAAGCCGGCGCCAGCAATTGCGGATCGACCCAGCGCTGCTTCTGCTCCGCCGTATAGTTGGAATCGGACATGGGCGTATTGATAGGCGCGCCGGGCGTGGCCGCGTTGACCGCGATATTGAAGGCCTTGCCCTCCAGCGCCAGGCATTTCATCAGACCCTCGATGCCGTGTTTGCCCGGGTTGTACGCGACCTCCTCAATGAATCCCTTGTAGCCGGAGCCCGAGGACAGGTAAACGATGCTGCCCCCGCCGGCGCCGATCATCGGCCGCCAGACCGCCTTGCTCAGGATAAAGGCGGCCTGCAAAATAATATCGATTTCTTTCCGCCACTGCTCGAAGGTGATCTCCAGCATCGAGCGGGTGATGAGCAGTGCGGCGTTGTGCACCAGCACGCGTGGTGTACCGTAGTGGGCCAGGGCGTTATCTATCGCGCTTTGCGTGGAGGCGGCGTCGGCGAGATCCACGGTAATCGGCAGCACATCCCCGCCGGCCGCCCTTAGCGCGGCAGCGACGCTATCCAGGATATCGCCGCGCACATCCAGCAGCGCCACGCGCATGCCGGCCGCCGCGTATGCTTTGGCGATGGCGTAACCCAAACCCTGCGCCGCGCCCGTGACCACGGCAGCTTGTCCGTCCAGCATAGCTTCTCCTTACAGACCTTGGCCCGAGCCGCGCAAACGCGGGTCGAGGAAATCGCGCGTCCAATCACCCAGGATATTCAGCGACACTACCGTAAACATAATCGCCAGTCCCGGGAAAACCGCCAGCCACCAGGACCCGCTAAGCAGCTGATTGCGGCTGTTGGCCAGCATGGCGCCCCAGGTGGGCACGCTTTCCGGCACACCGAGACCGAGGAAGGACAG
>CAZWCV010000197.1:841-5878 GCA_964632725.1 uncultured Anaerolineaceae bacterium | reverse complement strand
CGCGATTTTCACGCCACGCCCGACAGCCTGGCGGCCGGCGCCCGTTTCAAAGACCGCTGGCGCTGGGACGATGACGTACACGAAGAATGGACGGATAGCATCAAAGACGACTGGCCCGCCGTGGAGAGCGTGATAGCGACGGCGCGCATGGCGTACGGCGATGATATGGCTGCGTTTCTTTGTTGGCTGGGTGTGCGCCTGATCGAGATGCGCCGCATACTCCGGCCGGACGGGAGCTTGTATTTGCATACGGATGACACGGCATTTGCTTACCTGAAAGCCTTGCTGGACGGAGTCTTCGGCCCGCATTGCTTGCGCGGGCAGATTGTTTGGCAGCGCTACGGCTCGCATAATGACGCCAAGAAGTACGGCCGGGTATGCGATATGATTCTGTTTTACGCCAAGGACGGCAAGGGAGTATGGAACGGCGCGTGGGCTCCGCTCGACGAAGATTATGTCCGGCGAACGTATCGCAAGAAAGATCAGCGTGGACGATACCGGACTGCGCCGTTGCACACTGGCGGATTGTCCGGCGGAGGCTACACCTATGAGTTTCGCGGACACACGCGAACTTGGCGCTATCCTTTGGAACGAATGCGCGAGCTTGAAGCCGACAATCGGATTTCGCAGGCTCGCGGCGGCAAAGGCGTTCCAGAACGCAAAGTCTACCTTGGCGAATCAAAAGGCAGGCCCGCCTCAAACGTGTGGACTGACATCAAGGCTTTGACCGGCAGTCACAAGGAGCGCACTGGTTACCCAACTCAAAAGCCCCTCGCACTTTACGAACGAATGATTAGAGCGAGCAGCAATGCAGGCGATTTCGTGCTTGACCCTTTCTGCGGCTGCGCCACCACGCCCATCGCTGCCGAACGCTTGAAACGACAATGGGTGGGCATGGACATCTGGGACGGCGCTTACACGCAGGTGATGGAGCGCATGGAGCGGGACACAATTTTACGCTTTGACGACAAGAGCCATGTGACTTTGCCGCAAGTACATTACAGCGCGGAGCCCCCGCGCCGCAGTGATGACAACGAATTGGCAGCTCCTAGCCTCAAGCTGAAGATACGGCGCGCGATGGAGCCGTGGGAGAAGCTGACGCATCGGCAGATAGTGCGAATTCTGGCGATCGCCCAACGCAGCAATGGCAATGTCATCTGCGCCGGCTGCGGACGTGAACTGGAACGCGAGTTCATGGAATTGGATCACATCACCCCAAGGGCGGATGGCGGCGAGAATCACATTCGAAACCGCATCTTGCTCTGCCGCCCCTGCAACGGGCGCAAGGCGCAATACTTGACCCTGCGCGGACTAATCCGCGAGAACAAGAAGTCGAACTGGATGAAAGACGAGGGCTTGGCGCAACTGGCGCGGGAAGGCGCGCGCGACAAGGCGGAGTGGGTGCGCGACTGCTTCGATTCGCCGGAATGCCGCGCTTTAGTCGAGAGCGGCGTCCTGTGATATAGTTGAGGCAGTACAAGCGAACCGAGGCAAGAGCGATGTTGACTGATGATATTCGGCTTGAACGCGTTGAAGATGAATACCAGACCGTACGCTAGGCGCAGGTCAAGGTATTTGATCGTATGAATGGGCTGGGCGATGTCTTGCAGCAGCTGACCGATCAGGTGGCTGCGAATGCCGCGGCAATCGAAGCGAATCGCATAGCGATAGAAGCGAACCGCAAGGCAATTGAGGCGAACCGTTCGGCGATAGAAGCGAATCGCGACGAGATATTGGCGAATCGCCAGGCAATCGCGGAAAACAGCCAGATGCTCTCCGATATCATGGATCACCTGGAAGTGCCGCGGCGGACGACCGGTTTCCTCAAAGACTGAGGCGCTCTGTGTCAAAACCGAGCCCCCGCACCGCCTCCCGGAAGCGCTTGACATTGCCCAGCTTGACCTCATCGTAGCCGCGGATCATATCGGGCAGTCGCGCTAACTCAACCGCCCGCGCATAATTGTCCGCGCTCAGGTCATTTACCGACTCAAATACCAGCCGGCGATACTGCGCGATGAGCTCGCGCTCGACACGCCGCACGCGATCATAGCCGAAGGGGTCGAAGGGCGTCCCGCGCAGGAAGCGCAGCTGGCGCAACAGGCGATAGACGCCATCAAACCAGCGGCCGACTTGTAGCTTGCGCTTCAAGCCCAGGGCCTTGAGCAGCGGCGGCTGCAAATGATAGCGGACGCGCGCCCGCGCCCCGAATTGCGCGTTGATCGCCTCTTGCGCTTCCGGCTTCAGGCTGAGCCGCGCCACTTCGTATTCGTCTTTGTAAGCCATCAGCTTGAAGAGGTAGCGGGCGACGGCTTCGCTCAAGTCGGTCCGGCCGGGGCCGGCCGCCTGCTCGGCCGCATAGACACGCTTGATGTCGTCGATGTAGCGGCGCGCGTAGTCTTCGTTTTGATAGGCGATTAGCTCCGGTACGCGAATGTCTATCAGCCGCTTGAGCTCGCCCTGGGCCGGCAGCGAGTCAATCAAGGCTTGCGCTGCCGCCGAACGCTCAACAGGAGGCGCAAGTTCGCCGGGGCGCCTGACCTCCAGCCCGGCCAGCCAGTCGCGGTCGGCCACGGCCAGCCTGCCCGCGCGGAAAGCGTGCTGATTGTCTTCGACCTTTACGCCGTTCAGTTCGATGGCGCGTTCGATGGCGCGATCGGACATGGGCAGCAGGCCGGCTTGGTAGGCGGCGCCGATGACGATGAAGTTGGCCATCATGTGGTCGCCGAAGAGCGCCTCCGCCAAGCCCAGCGCGTCAAAGAACACATTGTCGCCGGCGCGGGTCGCGCGGTTGATGATCTCCAGCAATTGATCGCCTTGGGGATATTCGACAGTGGTATCGCGCACCATGGCGCCGGTCGGCGCCTTGCTGGTGCTGACGATGGCGACGCTGCGTTGGGGATGGGCGCGGGCGAGATTCTTGGCTGCCGTCGCCGTCAGCACGTCAAAGACGAGGAAGGCGTCGGTCGCGCTGGCGCCGATCTTGGGCGCGAAGTCGATGGGCGCCGCAGTGATCTTGAGATTGGAGACGACCGGACCGCCTTTTTGGCTGAGCCCGGTTTGATCGAGCGAGCGCACGTGATAGCCGTCCAGGGCTGCGGCTGTGGCCAGCACCTGATTGGCCGTGACCACGCCCGTCCCGCCGATGCCCATCATCAAGACATTCGCGCTTCCGTTCACTTGGCGCCGCGGCTCGGCCAGCATCTGCTCGACGCGAAAGCCCGGCCGGGCTTGCTGCTGCGGCAACTCGGCCGGGATGACGCTCATGAAGGCCGGGCAGTTGCCTTCGAGGCAGGTGTAGTCTTTGTTGCAGGACGACTGATGAATCTGCGTTTTGCGACCGAATTCGGTCTCGACGGGCTGCACGCTGAGGCAATTTGAGACGGCGCCGCAGTCGCCGCAGCCCTCGCAGACGGCTTCGTTGATGACGATGCGCAGTGTGGGGTCGGCAGCCAGACCGCGCCGCCGCTTGCGCCGCAAGTTGGCCGCGCATTCCTGGTCGTAGATCAGCGCGGTCACGCCGGGGGTGTCGCGCAGGAGCAGCTGCGCCTCGTCCATGCGGTCGCGCTCCCAAACTTCCGCCCCCGGCGCCCAATTGGCGTCGGGCGCGAATTTGGCCGGGGCGTCCGAGATGACGATGGTCCGTTTCACCCCTTCGGCGTAGAGCAGGTGGGTCATCTCGGGCACGGGCATCAAGCCGTCGGCTGCCTGGCCGCCGGTCATGGCCACGGCCGAATTGTAGAGGATTTTGTAGGTCATGGTCGCGCCGGCGGCGACCGCCTGCCGCACCGAGAGCGAGCCGCTGTGGGCGAAGGTGCCGTCGCCGATATTCTGGAAGATGTGGTCGATATTTGTGAAGGCTTCAGCGCCGACCCAATTGGCGCCCTCGCCGCCCATCTGCGTGACGCCGGCGGTATTGCGATCCATCATGATCGCCAGGGTATGACAGCCGATGCCCGCCCCGGCCATCGAGCCTTCCGGCACTTTGGTCGAGCGATTATGCGGGCAGCCGGAGCAGAAATAGGGCGAGCGCGCTGCAATAGGAATCACGCCCAGGTCCGGCGGGCGCTTGATGGCGCGCAGGCGGCCTTCCAGCTGCGGCGCGTCTACCCGCCCGCGCAACCGCCGCGCCAGCACCAGCGCGATCTCGTCCGCGTCCAGCTCGTTATCAGCTTTGACCAGCTTGGCGCCCGTCTCGTCTTTCTTGCCCACGATCAGCGGGGTGTGTCCGCTGCCGTAGAGCGCTTCCTTGCAGAAGGTTTCGATGAAGGAGCGCTTTTCTTCGATGACGAGGATTTCGTCCAGACCGGCGGCGAATTCGCGCAGGATCTCGCGCTCAAGCGGGTAGATCATGCCCAGCTTGAGCAGGCGGATGCCGGCGCGCTCCAGCGCCTCGTCATCCAGGCCGATGTCGTGCAGCGCCCCGCGCAAGTCATACCAGGTCTTGCCGGCCGCGATGATGCCCAGCCAGGCGTCTTCCGTCGGCAGGGCGATCTCGTTGATGCGATTGGCGCGCGCGAAGGCCAGAGCCGCGTCCAGCCGCTCGTCGTGAATTTCTTTCTCCTGCTGCAAGCTGTAGGGCGAGAGCAGGGCGGTATTCTGCGTTGGCCGCCAGGGCCGGCCGTTAAGCCGAAAATCGGGCTCGACGATGTTGACGCGCCCCGCGCCGACCTCGACGCTGCTGTATTCATCGGCGACATCGGTGACGATCTTGAAGCCAACCCACAGCCCGCTGAAACGCGACAAGGCGAAACCGAGCAAACCCATATCGAGAATTTCCTGGGCGCTGCCGGGATAGAGGATGGGCATAAGCGCATCGTAAAGCGCGACCTCGGAGTGCGAGGGGATGGTCGAGGACTTGCAGGACGGGTCATCGCCGGCCAGCGCCAGCACACCGCCATACTGTCCCACGCCGGCCAGATTGGCGTGCTTGAAGGCGTCGCCGCTGCGGTCGACGCCGGGCCCCTTGCCGTACCAGATGCCGTAGACGCCGTCGAACTTCGGCTCGGGCAGCTGGTTGGCCGCGCCGATGTTCGACGG
>CAZWCV010000197.1:0-831 GCA_964632725.1 uncultured Anaerolineaceae bacterium | reverse complement strand
GCTGCCCATGATGGCGGTGGCGGCCAGGTCTTCGTTCACGGCCGGGATGAAGCGGATATGGTGCTCCGCCAGCAAGTGCGGGATGCCCTCCAGCACAAAATCCAGCGCGCCAATCGGCGAGCCGCGATAACCCGTGATCAAGCCGGCCGTGCGCAGCCCGCGCGCCTTATCCGCCCGCTGCTGGTCCAGCGGCAGGCGCGCCAATGCCTGTATGCCGCTCATGATGACGCGGCCCTCCGCGGCGGTATAGCGGTCTTCCAGGGTGAAGCGCTTGATATCGCGCGGCTCGGTGACAGCTGCGGGTGGCGCTTTGGTTTCGAGCATAGTCGACCTGATTTCTATGTTTGCCTCACCTTCCTTTATAACAGATTACACGGGCGATAGCGCCAGGAAGTCGTCCTTCAAGTCGATTTCCAGGCCGGGGAAGGCGTCGTTCTCTCCGCGTTGACGGAAGTAAAGGCGCCAGCTGGGAAAGGTCCAGACCGCCGCTGCGATCAGACCGACCAGGGTCAAGAGCATCAGGCGAAATCGTAAGTCCATATCTTCACAGCCAATTTCGGACAGCGGCCCACTAATTCGAGTGTACCCGCATTGTGGCATAGCGCCGATTTCGCGGCAAGACCACGCCAAGACGGCCAGATATTATTTGGAGTATTACGACACAATTAGCATACAAAAATGTTTTTTGACAATTGGAGCTAGCCATTGTATAGTAATGGGCATTGATGATTCATAGTTCACATAGCGAGAACTATAAGATGATCAGCAGCCGCCACAGCATTAAGGTATTCGCCGTAATGAGCGCCGCCTCAATTAGAACATTTATTCGGG
>CAZWCV010000196.1:0-5975 GCA_964632725.1 uncultured Anaerolineaceae bacterium | reverse complement strand
GGAGGGCATTGACGAGGTGGCGGAGATCCTGAACCTGGATCCGACCCAGGTCAAGTCGATCGCCGGCTTCTACACCATGTACTCGGAAAAGCCCAAGGGCAAATACTGGCTGCATGTCTGCACGGATCTGCCCTGCGCGCTGCAGGGAGCGGATGAATTCTACGACTGGCTGAAATCGGAGTTGGGCGTAGGGGACGGTGGAACTAGCGAAGACGGCATGTTCACTGTCGAGCATGTCATGTGCCTGGCCGCCTGCGACAAGGCGCCGATGCTGCAGTGCAACTTCCGTTATGTCGAGAACCTCGACCAGGACAAAATGCGCGGTCTTCTGGCGAAGTGGCGGCAGGAATCGGCGCAGCCGGTTAAGGCGGGCGAGTGACGCCAGGGCTTGGCGAAAAACGCGGGGACTAGGGAAGCAAAGGCGATTATGCACATTCTTTTACGCGGTCGCGACATAGCCAATATCAAAGAGTTGGCGACTTACGAAGCGCACGACGGTTTCGCTGGCTTGAAGAAAGCGCTGGCTATGACGCCGGCCGAGGTCATCGACCTGGTCAAGGCTTCCGGCCTGCGCGGGCGCGGCGGCGCTGGCTTTCCCACCGGCGTCAAGTGGAGTTTCATCCCCCAGCATGAGCCGGTCAAATACGTCACAGTCAACGCCGACGAAAGCGAGACTGGCACATTCAAAGACCGCGAAATCATGGAAGAGAATCCTTATCAGTTGATCGAGGGCTCGCTGATTTGCGCCTACGCTATCCAGGCCAAAGCCGTCTACATTTATCTGCGCGGCGAGTTTTGGGACATCGGCGATCAATTGGACGCCTGCATTGAGGCGCTGCGCGAGAAGAACATGGTGGGGGAGAACATCCTCGGCTCCGGTTACGACTGCGAGGTCTACACGCATCTCGGCGCCGGCGCTTATATCTGCGGCGAAGAGAGCGCCTTGCTCAACAGCCTGGAAGGTTACCTGGGCCAGCCGCGCGTGCGTCCGCCTTTCCCGGCGCAGAAGGGCGGCGGCCTGTACAAGGAAGCGACTGTCGTCAACAACGTGGAAACGCTGGCCAACGTGCCCTACATCATGCGCGAGGGCCCTGAAGCCTTCAAAGCCATAGGCACTGAACAGAGCGCCGGCCCTAAAGTCTACTGCGTCAGCGGGCATGTCAAGCGGCCCGGCAATTATGAACTGCCCATGAGCGCGACCTTCCGCGAGCTGCTCTATGATCTCGCCGGCGGTCCCCTGCACGACGACCGCGCCTTCAAGGCCATGCTGCCCTCGGGCGGCTCGGGGCCCATCGTGCCCTTGAGCGACAAAGTGCTCGATACGCCCATGTCCTATGAACACACGGCCGAGATCGGTACGATTATCGGCTCGGCTTCAATAATCATCATGGACGAGAGCGTCGATATCACCTGGGTGGCCTCGAAAGTCACCAAATTCTTCGCCCACGAAAGCTGCGGAAAGTGCACGCCATGCCGCGAGGGCACCTACTGGCTGGACAAAGTCATCGACCGGATTCTGGACGGGCGCGGCACAGAAGAAGACGTCAAGCGTATTGAAGATGTCGCCGAAAATATGGCGGGCACGACCTTGTGCGCGCTGGGCGACTTCGCCGCCAATCCCATCATCCATACCATTCGTCACTTTCCCGACGACTTTGCGCAGCATGTACGGGCCTAGTTGAGGGCATGATGCAGCTATCCGGAGGGCGGACTTTGAATTGGCGCGGCCTGGCCGACGCGCTGATCGGCGTTGTTTATCAGCCGCCGCTGGGGCGCGAGCGCGAATTCTACCGGCGCCTGCGCGAGCTCGATGGCGCAATCAGCGCAGCGCCGGACGATATGACTCAGCTTGTGCTGCGCGGGGAATTGCTGCTGGAGCGGGGCGAATATGAGCGCGCCAAGGGAGATTTCGAGCGCGCGCTGGCGCTCGCGGACCGGCTGGATGACGCCAAGGCCTGGCATGTCGTGGAGCAGGTCATGAGCGACCGCGCGGCTTACGGAAAAAGAATGGTGGAGCGCCATGAGCAGACGGCGACCCCAATTGCGCGTGGATGAAATGCGGAGGCGCGAATGTCCGACACGGTGAAGATCAACATCGACGGGAATGAGTACGAGGTAGCCGCCGGGTCTAATCTGGTGGATGCCGCCAAGTGGCACGCCGGCAATGATATCCCCGTCTTCTGCTATCACCCCAAGATGGAACCGGTGGGCATGTGCCGCATGTGCCTGGTCGAGCTGGGCACGCCGGCCCGAGATCGCGCCACCGGCGAAGTCGTCCTCAACGACGACGGTACGCCGCAGATTCGCTACTTCCCCAAGCTGCAGACGGCATGCACCACCGTCGTCAGCGACGGCATGCATATCAAGACTGAGACGCGGGAAGTCATCGACGCGCGCATCGATGTCCTTGAATTTCTGCTCAGCAGCCACCCGCTGGACTGCCCTATCTGCGATAAAGGCGGCGAATGCCCGCTGCAAAACCTCACCATGCGCCACGGGCCGCAATCGTCGCGCATGTACTTTGAAGACAAGCAGCTGCTGGAGAAACACTACCCGCTGGGCGACCTGATCTTCCTGGATCGCGAACGCTGCATTCAATGCGCCCGCTGCGTCCGCTTCCAGGACGAGATCGTCGGCGACGATGTGCTGGCTTTCCACGAACGCGGCCGCCGCTTGCAGATCATCACCAATTCGGACCCGGGATTTGATACCTATTTCAGCGGCAACACCACCGACATCTGTCCGGTTGGCGCATTGACCACGGCCGACTTCCGTTTCGGGGCGCGGCCCTGGGAGCTAAATGAAGTGCCTAGCATTTCGCCCTGGGATGCCGCCGGCGAGAATATCAGCTTGAGCATGCGCCTGGATCGCGATTTCGACGGCAAAGCCATGATCAAGCGCGTCATGCCGCGCCAAAATGAGCAGGTGAACGAGATCTGGATCAGCGACAAGACGCGCTTTGGCCATCACTTCACGCGCAGCGCTGACCGCCTGCAAGCGCCGCAAATGCGGGCTGGCGATACCTTGCGAGGCTCGACCTGGGCGGCAACCATCGCTGATATCGCCGAGGCGCTGCGAAACGCCGGCGGTGATGTGGCGGCCATCGCCGGCAGCAGTATGACAAACGAAGACCTCTGGGAATTGCGCCGGTTGATGGAAGGGCTGGGCGGCAGCCGTCTGGGCGCCTGGCCGCCGACGCATGGCGGCGCCGAGTCTGTGACGCGGGCCGGCGTCGGCTTCGGCACGAACCTCGGTCAGCTGGGCAAGGGCGACGCCATTCTGGTGATCGCCAGCGACCTGGAAGAAGAAGTCCCGATTTGGCGGCTGCGCTTGAAGCAGGCGCAAGACCGCGGCGCTTACCTGGTCGTGGCCAACGCGCGTGATACGCGGCTGGAAGACTTTGCAGTGCAGGGCGCGCGCAACGACAAGGTCGTCGAAGGCGACGCCATTCGTTATGGCGCCGGCGAGGCGGTAGCGGTCATGCGCGAGCTGACGGAAAGGCGCCCGGCCATAGCCGAACGACTGAGCAAAGCCGAGAATCTGGTGATCGTAGCCGGCGCTGAAGGGCTGACGCTCGAGGGCAGCGCGGCTTTGGCCAAAGCAGCCGCCAATTTCCTTATCGAAACCGGGCATGTCGGGCGACCCAACAATGGTCTGCTCTCGCCCATCCCCGGCGCCAACGGCATGGGTCTGCATTACCTCGGCTATTCGCCGGCGGCCAGCCTGGACATCGCCGCGGAACCGCCCAAGGTGCTGATCGTGGCGCAAGCCGAACTGCTGGATGATGACCCGACCGCGCGTGCCTGGCTCAGCGAAGTCGAGACAATCATCTACGCCAACTTCTTCGACGACGGCATTTCGGAACTGGCTGAATACGTCCTGCCGCTGCAAACATTCGCCGAGCGCGACGGCAGTTTTGTCAACGGCGAGCGGCGCGTGCAGCGTTTCTACACCGCGCAAGGCCCGCTGGGGCAAGCGCTGCCCGCCTGGAAGCTCTTCGGCAGTCTGCGGCAAGCCATGGGTATGAGCCATCTCAAACCCTCGGCCGCTGCCGTCATGCTGGAGCTGAGCAAGAATGTCGCCGAGTTTGACGGCATGCGCTACCAGGCGCTCGGGCAAGTCAAGCGGCAATTCCCCGATGTCGGCGGCCGCGACCAATACTACGGCGGCACCGCCTATTCCAATGAAGGCGGGCTCGGCATTCAGATTCCGGCTGTCGCCGATGGCGAAGCGGCGCTCAAGCCGGTCGCTGTCAATGCTCCCGAAAGCGTAGCCGCTGACGAAGGCGAACTGTTGATTATGCCGGTGACGCGGCTGTATAATCGCCAGCGCAATTTCCGTCCGTCGCTGTTGATGGAGCCGCGCATCCTGGACGCAACCGCGACCATGAATACCGCCGACGCGCAGGCGCTGGGCATCATTCAGAATGATGTCATCGAAATAAAAGCGGGCGACTCAACTGTTCGTGTACGCGCCTGCATCAGCGACGAGATAGCAGCCGGCGCGGTGGCTTTGCCGCGGCACATGACGGAAGCGGCTGCCCCGCTGTCGATTACGGGTGGGACTGTCAGTCGCGTATCCGTAGCCGTTGCCGCAGCGGACTGAAGCAAGAGGTAATCAAGTATGAGCCGAAATATGAAGCTCGGCATTGGCATAGGTATCATAGCGCTGATCGGACTGATCGTGGTTCTGGCGCTAATCATAGCCAATTTGGGCGCGATCGCGGCCTGGATCGGTTTCGATGCCGCCGGCAATCTCAACGGGCGCGAGGGCGCGATCGGGCTGCTGCTGAACCCGGAAGCGCGCGTGACCAACGTGGTGCAATGCGCCGATGACGCTGGCTGCTCAGCGCTGTGGCCAATTATCTTCGCCGCCGGTTTCGCCTTTGTCATCGTGACCGGCTTCGCCTATGCGACCTTGCTGGAGCGGCGGCTGCTTTCGTTCTTGCAGCACCGCGTCGGACCGAATCGAGTCGGCCCCATGGGCTTTTTGCAGCCGGCCGCCGATGGCGTCAAGCTGGTATTCAAGGAAGACTTGATGCCCGCCGGCGCCGATAAGTGGGTCTTCCGCCTGGCGCCCATGATCAAGGTAATTCCGATTCTGATGATCGCCGCGGTCATCCCGATGGGGCCCGACCTGGTCCTGCCCTGGTTCGCGCCGTCGCTGGGCGATGTCTGGTTCCAGGTGCCGCAAGGCTTGATTGACTCCAATGTCGGCATCCTCTGGGTCATCGCCATCACCAGCATCGCCACCTACGGCGTGGTGTTGGCCGGCTGGTCCAGCGACAACAAATACGCCATGCTGGGCGCGCTGCGCGCCTCGGCGCAGATGATCAGTTACGAGCTTAGCTTTGCGCTGACGTTGGCGGTGCCGGTCATGATTGTCGGCAGCATGGCCATTGGCGACATCATCGACGCCCAGCGCAATATCTGGGACTGGTTCGTCTTCCAGAATCCACTGGCGGCCGCTGTGCTCATCCTGGCGCTGCTGGCGGAAACCAATCGCGCGCCCTTCGACTTGACCGAAGCCGAACAGGAGCTGACGCAGGGCTACATGACCGAATACAGCGGCATGAAGTTTGCCCTCTTCATGATGGCGGAATACCTGGGCATGATCGCCGTCAGCCTGGTGGCGGTTGCGGTCTTCTTCGGCGGCTATCACCTTTGGCCCATGGACGGCTTGCCCATACTGGCGCCGGTCATATTCATACTCAAAGTCGTGCTGGTGCTCTGCGGCATGATCTGGATTCGCGCCACGCTGCCGCGCATCCGCTACGACCGGCTGATGATGTTCGGCTGGAAGGTGATGATTCCGCTGGGGCTGCTGGCGGTCGCATGGACGGCGGTGGCGCTGGTTGTTGGCGACTCCCTGGGCGGCTCGGCTTATACCCTGGTTTCCGGCATCGTATTTGTTCTGGCGCTGGTTTTGTGCGCCTGGGCGCTGCGCCGCATCAGCCGCGAGCAAGACAGCGAAGA
>CAZWCV010000195.1:0-6009 GCA_964632725.1 uncultured Anaerolineaceae bacterium | reverse complement strand
TCCAAGGCGATCAACGACATGGAAGCCAATACCGGCATCTATGACTTCGTCTACATCGAGCAGGACATCATCTATTCCTACCTGGCGCAGGACTACCTGGTAAACCTGACGCAATTCGCCGCCGACAACCCGGACCTGGCTTACGAGGGTTACGACGAAAGCGAATTCACCAGCTTCGCCGATTACTTCAAGAACGCCGATGGCGACCTCTTCGGCGTGCCGATGGAAGCCTTCGTCAAAGTCTACCTCTATCGCAAGGACCTCTTCGAGAATGCCGACATCATGGCCGCCTTCGAATCCGAATACGGCTATCCGCTGGCGCCGGCCGAAAGCTTTGACCAGTACCGCGACAACGCCGAATTCTTCACCGGCTACGGCGAAAGCATGGACATGGACCTCTGGGGCACGACGGTGCAAGGCTCGACCGGTCATCCGGCCTCGACCTACGAATTCCTCGAATCCATCGGTCCTTCCTTCGGCTTGTACAACTGGGGCATCAACCTGGACGCCGGCTCGGCCATGAGCGCCAATGGCGGCGCGCTGGACGGCGACACAGCCGTAGAGGCGCTGACTTTCTGGCTGAGCATGCTGGAATTCGCCCCGCCCGAGGCCACCTCGAGCACCTGGGACGAAGTTGCGTCCACCTTTGCCGCCGGCCGCGCCGCGCAGGGTTGGGTCTACGGTGAAAACGCCGCCTGGATCGCCACCGATGAGAGCCGCTCGGCTGTCACCGGCAACGTCGGCGTTCGCCTGCCTGTCACGGCGGAAGGCGTCATTGAAGCCGCCGAAATGGGCGAAGGCTACATCGGCTACTATGACGGCGGCGCTTTTGGCGTTCCGCATTCGTCGCGCAACAAGGAAGCCACGCTGCTTTGGCTGCAGTTCATCGGTCAGCAGTCGGTACAGGCGGAATGGGCAGCCGCGGGCGCGCGCATCACCCATACGGCCACCTTTGACGATCCGCTGATCGCCGAGCAGGACGCCAAGGTTGACGGCTATTACACGCTCCTGGAAGAGCAGGGCCCGCTGTTTGCTGGCGCGCCGCCCTTCCCCTTCCACGCGCAAGTGCGCGAAGTCATCGATCCCTTCATCCAACGCGCCATCCTGGGCGAGCTGAGCCCGGCCGAGGCCCTGTCGCAAGCCGCGGCGGCTGTGGATGAAGAACTCGACCGTTTGGGTTACGGCATGTAGCGCATATTGTAATCGCCCCCCATCCCCCAACCCCTTCCCCCACAAGGGGGGAAGGGGGGCGAGTGCTACGCAATTGGAACCGATTCCCCTTCTCCCTTTATGGGGGAGGGGGCCAGGGGGTGGGGGATTCATGAGAAATCCAAGAACCGGCTGGCTGCTGCTCAGCCCCACTTTATTGGTGCTAATTGTTTTTGGCTTCTTGCCCTTCTTATATGTATTGTTCGTCGGCTTCCACGAATGGAATGTCTTCGCCGCGGAAGACGGCATGCGCTTCAACGCTCTGGATAACTTCCGCCGCTTGGTATTTGATGCCGATTTCTTAAACTCCGTCGGCCTGACCGCCAAGTTCGCCATATTCGCCATCGCCAGCGAAGTTGTGCTGGGCTTCTTTCTGGCGCAAATGCTGACGCGCAACTTCCCCGGCAAGTCGCTGTTTCGCATCATTCACACCTTTCCGCTGATGGTGGCGCCAATCGCCGTGGGCGCGATCTGGCGCTTGCTGGTGATCCCGGGTTTCGGGCCCGTCCCCTTCTTGCTCGACCGCTGGTTTGATATCGACTATCTTATCGGCACTTATCCCGATCAGGCGCTGCTTACATCGGTAATTATGGACGTCTGGCATTGGACGCCATTCGTCACGCTGACGATGCTGGCGGGCCTGTCGTCGATTCCCAGGGAACCGGTGGAACAGGCCAAGGTCGACGGCGCCAACCGCTTCCAGGTCTTCTGGTACGTCACCCTGCCCTTCCTGCGCCCGGTGCTCTTGACGACCATATTCATCCGCATCATGGACGCGATCCGCACAGTGGACGAAGTATGGATGTTGGCGGGCGGCGGACCGGGTACGCGCTTCACCGGCATCTATATCTGGCGCGTGGTCTTCCCGCGCACGGATTACGGCTACGGCTCGTCCATTTCCATCATCACCTTGTATCTGACAATCGTGCTCTGCTGGCTGCTCTTCATCGGCATTTCAGGTCAGAGCAAGGACGAAGTCGAATGAATCTCAAGCGTCACGGCATAGCGCCATGCGGGTACGCTTTTTCTACCCCATCCCCCGGCCCTTTCCCCAGCAGGCTAGGGAAGAGGAGCAATTCATGGCGAGTTTCTCGGCAATCTCTTGCCTTTCAAAAGGCTCGCTCCTCCTTTGGCGTTTATTTGCCGCTATGCCAGTTGTTTTATCGTAAGACCAGCGCTACGGGGCATGCCTTACATTCTGCTGAGGCGCGCCGGCATAAAGGAGCGGTTGCATGCGCCTAGGCCTGCGGCAGCGCGTCCTGCGCCATTTGACGACCTACGGCTTCTGGGTCTTCATGACCTTGCTAACGCTGATTCCAATCTGGTGGATGTTCGTCGTCTCCATGCGCAGCCGCGTTGAGCTATTCGCGCGCCCCAACCTGGCTATCAGCCGCATATTTCTGGAGAACTACAGCAACGTGCTGGGCGACAGCAGCTTCCAGCGTTATATGAGCAATTCGCTGCTGATCTCGAGCGCCAACGCCGTGCTGGTGATGGTCCTGGCGCTGCTGGCGACTTATGCCCTGTCGCGCTACAAACTGGTGGGCAAGGACAATATCTTCTTTTGGCTGATCACCAACCGCATGGCGCCGCCGGCCGCCTTTTTGCTGCCGCTATTCCTCATGTTCACGCGCAGCTTCCGCATCGGCGACTGGACGCTCTTTGATACGCAACTCGGCTTGATCCTGCTCTACTGCGTCTTCAACTTGCCCTTCGCCATCTGGCTGCTCAAAGGCGTGGTCGACGGCATTCCCATCGAATTGGATGACGCGGCCATGATCGACGGCGCCGGCTTGTTCGGCGTGCTGCGCCATGTTATCGTGCCGCTGGCGGCGCCCGGTCTGGCGGTCACGGCGATCCTGAGCTGGATCTTCGCCTGGAATGAATATCTCTTCGCCGCCAACCTCACCAGTGTGCAGGCGCGCACCATCACAACCGCGCTGGCGGAATTCGTGACCGTGACCGGCACCAACTGGGGCGAGCTGGCGGCCATGTCGATGCTGACGCTGATACCCTCCGCCATCATCGTGATATTCGCGCAGCGTTACATCGTCATGGGTTTGACCTTCGGCGCGGTTAAGGAGTAGGGCGCGATGGGCGAAAAGCGAAGAGAAACCTCCCCCCAACCCGTCGGGGGGACCGAGGGGGGTTCAGCGCGCGACGGCTTTCTGCCCTTCTACACCAACGCCTTCGACCGCGTATTCATCAGCGCCGTAATCCTAATCGGCATTCATTTGCTCTGGTTGCGCTTCATGGAGCCGGCGCTGCCGATTGAGGTGGCGACTGTGATTTCGCTGGCGATCGGCTATGTCGTGGTGCGGCGGGGCTAGCGCGACTACGCCCCCGCCACCCGCGGCATCCAGAGCGGCTCCATCCCCCAGCGGCTGAAGAGCAGCGCCCGCGCCATATCGGCTCGTTTCTCACGCGCAGCCGGCTCGTCCCACAGATTCCGCGACCGCCCCGCATCTGCCGCCAAATCGAATAACTCGAAGCGGTCCAGCGCCGGGTCGAAGCGGATCTGCCAGTGACCCTGGTTGCAGCTCTTGAGGTACATGGCCGCCGACTTATGCGGTTGCGCCAGGTTCTCGGCCTTGAGCGGCTCTTCCTTTTGCATCTCGGCGCGCAGGAAGGCCTCGCTCAGCTCGGCGCGCAGGTCAGCGTCCGCCCACAGGTTGCTGACCTCGCCCGGGTCATCGCGCAGGTCGTAGACTTCGCCGTAGTCGCGCCCGTAATACAGCGTCAGCTTGTAGCGCTCGCCAATGTATGTCTTGAGGTGCAGGGTCGTCGGTTGATGCCGATTTTCGATGATGACATGCTCGCGGCATTCGCTCTCGTCCCCGTTCCAGATGGCTTGCTGTCCGCTGCCAGTCATGCCATCGGGGACATCAAGACCGCAGTATTCGAGGAAAGTCGGCGCGTAATCGACCAGCGATTGCAGGCTGTGGCTGCGCTGCCCGGCCGCGACGCGACCCGGCAGACGCGCAATCATCGGTACGCGGACGCCATCGTCGTAATGAAAAGCGCCCTTGGCGATCAGCCCGTGCTGGCCGAAATAGTGCCCGTGATCGCTGGTGAAGACGACCAGCGTATTCTCGGCCAAACCCAAGCTGTCCAGGTGGTCGATGATGGCGCCGATGTACTTGTCCATGCAGCTGACCATGCCATAGTAGCAGGCGATGTCTTTGGCCAGCTCGTCGCGGTCGTGCAGGTGCGAATGGAAGCCGTGGCAGCCGGCGCCATTGGGCTCCTGCCAGGCGGTGAAATCGGGGTCAGGCTGCTGCGTCATTTGCAGATGCGGCGGAGAATCGTCGTGTTCTCCCGGCGTTACCGACGGCACAGTGACCTCACGCGCATCGTACATCGTGTCCCAGGGCTCGGGGACCAGGTACTTGGGATGGGGATCGAAGAAGCTGGCCCAGAGGAAGAAAGGCTCGCCGGCGTCCTGATACTGAGAGATTAGCGACTGGCTGCGTTCGGCGATCCAGGCATTGTAATGATACCGCTCGGGGATCAGCCACTTTCGCCGCTGCGACTCGACATGGCCGGTCGGCTGCAAGAAATAATCGCGCCAATTGCTCAAGCCCTTTTCTTCCATCCACAGCGCGTAATGCTGGCCCACGTGGGCTTCGTCGGTGTGGTTGCGCGCCAGCTCGACATGATCAAAGCCGTAGAAGGGCCCGTCAAAGTCGGCCCAGAAGTCGAGGTCTTGCAGGGTCGGATAGGCTTCCAGCGACGAGTAGTCGTCGGTGGATTGCAGCGGCTGGAAATGCGCCTTGCCCACCAGCGCGGTTCGGTATCCGGCCTCGCCCAGGATCTCGCCGACTGTGGGCTCGCTTTCAGGCAGCTTGGTCCCCAGCGAGTAGGCGCCGTGCTGGGAGGGGTACTTGCCCGTGATCATGCTGCCCCGCGTGGGCGTGCAGGTGGGGTTGGGGCAGTAGGCGCGGGTGAAAGTCGTGCCCTGCTCGGCCAGGCGGTCGAGCGCCGGCGTCTGAATCTCGGGGTTGAATTGCCCCAGCGTGTTCCAGTGCTGCTGGTCGGACGTGATCAGCAAGATGTTGAGATTGGACATGAATACCCTTCCAGTATCATCCGCTGTTCTACCCCACCCCCGGCCCCTCCCCGAATCATCAGGGAGGGGTGACGCTCCGCAGCGAATGGGATGTCCGGCATCGTGCGCGTCACCTTGTTGCGTCGTCGTATATCACTTTGGTTTGTGAAAATAACGCTTGCCTTTGATCACCTCCGGCAGCAGGCTCTCATCGGTGTAAGCCTGGTAGCCGTCGCCGTAGCCCAGCTCGCGCATGAGCTGCGTCGGCGCGTTGCGGATATGCAGCGGGATGGCCAGGTTGCCCAGGTCCGCGACATCCGCCAGCGCGTCGAAGTAGGCCTTGCCGGCGCTGCGGTTCTTTGGCGCCAAAGCGAGATACACGACGCCCTGCGCCAGGTTGAACTGGCATTCCGGCAGGCCGATAGTCTCGACCGCGCGGAAGACGTCGTTGGCCACAGTCAGGGCCTTGGAGTCGGCCATGCCGATGTCCTCGCTGGCGAAGATGACCATGCGGCGGGCGATGAACTTGGGGTCCTCGCCGCTGTCAATCATGCGGGCGCAATAATAGAGCGCGGCGTCCACATCCCCCGCGCGCATGCTCTTGATGAAAGCGCTGATGGTATTGTAATGCTCCTCGCCGGTCTTGTCGTAACGCAGGTGCTTGGACTGCAAGGTCTCGCGCAGTTGCTCGGCGCTGATAGTCGGCGACTGATATAGCCGGCTGGCGTTTTCCAGCAAGTTGAGGGCGGCGC
>CAZWCV010000194.1:0-6202 GCA_964632725.1 uncultured Anaerolineaceae bacterium | reverse complement strand
CATCGCGATGCTTGTGATCCAGCTCCGTCGCCATGCGCGGGGCGTAAGCGGCATCCAGGAAGACCAGCCAGCCCTGATTGCGGAAGCAGACGACCAGACCGCCATTGATATAGCTCCACACATCCACCGCGTCAATGAAGCCGCGCCGCTGCAATTCGGGATGGCCGGAGATGACGACTTCGCCGACCATCTGGCACTGGGTGTTCTCCACGTAGCCAGTGACGACGACTCTGGGCGGCAAGTGCGGGCAAGTAACCGGCGGCGGCGTGTAACGATCGCGATCAGTTGTCGACCGCCGGGTGGTCGCGGTCACGCTGCCGACAAAGTTGCCGCCATTAACTTCGATTCTGTAGGTAGTGCCTCGCGCCAGTCCGCTCAGCGTGAAACTATTGCCGGCCGTACCGCCGGCGCGCGCGGACTCTGAGGATCGTGAACTGACGCGCCTGAAGGAGATTGAGTAGAACAAGTTCGGCTCGGCATGTTCCCAGCGGATGGTTATGGACTCTTTGCCGACTTTGGACACGCGTACATTCAGGCTTGATTGCTGCGCGAGCGCGGAGAATCCGCCCGCCAGCGCGAATGCCAGTGAAATGAAGAGCGATAGGCGCAGAAAAGTCGCAAGCAGTCTGAGTTTCATGACTTAATTCTCCTGGTACAGTCTTACTAGTTCTCGCAGTATAAGCTTGTATTTCGACGATTCAAGCGAGCCTGTCGCATAGTAGTTCAGTCGACAGTTTGTCGTAGGATTGCAGTAGGATTCGCCACAAGAATCAGCGGTACGGACAGGTTCGCCGAGTCTCCGCTGTAAATGCCGGAATCGCGACAGCCCTGGCCGCATCGGCGGCGATCCCAAAGTCAATATCGTCGTCTAAAGCAAAAAGACCCCGCCCTGAATCCAAAGGGCGGGATATGTTTCTTTCAGTTTCCTCTTGCAATTGAAGCCCCTCCCTCTTTATGGGATGCCCGCCATATAGCTGGCGGGAAGGGGCCGTGGGGTGGGGGGAGTTCAGCCGCAGCCGCCGCGCAAGACCTCGCGGTGATAGCGGCTGACGTAGCCGGTCTGCCCTTCAAATTCGACCTTGTACCAATAGCCATGGATCTCAAAGGCCTGCACTTCGGAGTTCAGCCAGACCAGGCCGATGATCTCCCCGGCCGGCTCGGCACGCAGGAAGAGCGTCTCCAAAAGCTTGATCTGGCAATCATGCAGCGGGATGGACTCGAAGACGGGCAAGGAATTGCTGGGCTGGGCCGCGGCGGCCGGTTGCGGCGCCGGGTCTGCCACTGGCGGCGATTCCAGCAGCGCCACCGTGCCGGCGCGGTCGATCTCGCCGCAGGTCATGCCATCGCGATGCTTGTGATCCAGCTCCGTCGCCATGCGCGGGGCGTAAGCGGCATCGAGGAAGACCAGCCAGCCCTCACTGCGGAAACAGACGACCAGTCCGCCATTGATGTAGTTCCATGCGTCTACCGCGTCGATGAACCCGCGCTGCCGCAGATCGGGATGGCCGGAAATGACCACCTCGCCGACCACTTGGCATTGCGTATTCTCTACGTAGCCAGTGACGACGACTCTGGGCGGCAAGTGAGGGCAGGTGACCGGCGCGGGCACGTACCTCGCTGGTGTTTTATCTTTACGCTTCTCCCCGGTTTGAACTGTGATCGCGCTTTGCCCCAGATGCGGGCTGCCGGCAACCACGACAGTAATGCGGTACGCCGTGTTCGGACGCAGCCCTTTGATGGTGTACGATGTCCCGTTCGTCCCGCCAACCGGGTTATTGGTGTCGCCGCGTGCCGGGCCAATATAAACATAATAGCCGTAGCCGGAGGACCCGGGCGAACTGTCCCATCGTAGCGAGATCGAGTTGCTGCGGGTCTTGGTTGCGCGAAGATTTCGGACCCCGTCTTGCGCGAGCGCGGGCAGCGCCGCGGCCAGCGAAATCAAGAGAATGATACAGATATTGCGCGGGTGGTGATGATGTGCCATAGTGGCGCCTCCTGTTTCAGATCAGACCCTGCGGATAGTTTATGCCCGGCAATCCACAAGTCAAGCAGTCGGCCTCGACCGCAGGCCTGGCGCAGACTTCCCGTAGGCTTGCAGTAGGGTTCCCCTGCCGCGCCAAAAAAAAACGCCCGACCTCGCGACGGAGACCGGGCGTCTGCTCTGTTGATGTGATTCGCCAGGATCAGCCGCAGCCGCCGCGCAAGACCTTGCGATAGTAGCGGCTGACGTAGCCGGTCTGCCCTTCGAATTCGACCTTGTACCAGAAGCCCTTGATCTCGAAGGCTTGCACTTCGGAGTTCAGCCAGACCAGGCCGATGATCTCCCCGGCCGGTTCCGCGCGCAGGAAGAGCGTCTCCACCAGCTTGATTTGGCAGTCGAACAGCGGGACCGACTCGAAGACGGGCAAAGTGGGTTGCGCCAGCTGCGTCGCCTGGTCGGACGCTGGCGGCGATTCCAGCAGCACTACCGTGCCAATGCGGTCGATCGCGCCGCAGGTCATGCCATCGCGATGGGTATGTTCCAGCTCCGTGGCCATACGCTGTATGTATGTGGCGTCAAGGAAGACCAGCCAGCCGTCGGTGCGGAAACAGACTTCCAGCCCGCCATTGACGTAGCTCCACACGTCAACCGCGTCAATGAAGCCGCGCGCCTGCAGACCCGGATATTCTGCGATGACCACCGCGCCGACCATCTGGCACTGGGAATTCACCGCGTAACCGGTGACGACAACTCTGGACGGCAGGTGCGGGCAAGTCACATCGGGCGGGCGATACGATGCTTCTTCCTCATCGTCGTCATCATCATCATCATCCGCCACGCAATTCGCGTCGAACCATACGCGTTCGGCCGGGAAGAGCACGTCATAACCGTAACCTTCCAGAACACTGCAATCGAATTGCGCGTGCGCCGCCGGGGCGGCGACCAGCAGGCAAAGCCAGCACACCAGCAGCGCTGCCAGGCGAATTCTCTTCTTGATCATCGTTAGCCTCCTATCGCGCAAAATAGATCTTATGTCCCTAGTCTATGGGCCTTATGACAGGTTTCAAGCGATTCTGGCTATTAGTAGTCCAAGCGCGTACCGTCCGTAGGCTGGCGGTAGGTTTCCGACGCCGCCCCTAAAGAAAGCCCGCCTCGGATTTCCGCAGGCCGGGCCTCGAGCAGTCGGGCGATTTTGCGGGGCCTTCAGATGCAGCCGCCGCGCAGGACCCGGCGGTAAAAGCGGCTGATATAGCCGGCCTGACCTTCAAATTCGGTCCGGTACCAGTCGCCGCTGATCTCGAAGACCGGCACTTCGGAATTAAGCCAGACCAGGCCGATAATCTCGCCGGCCGGCTCGGCGCGCAGGAATAGCGTCTCCTCCAGCTTGATCTGGCAGTCGGCCTGGGCAATGGAATCGAATGTCGGCAGCGCGTCGCCCCCTTGTGGCGGCGCCGAGGGCGGGGCGTCGCGCAGCAGCACCACCGTGCCGGCGCGGTCGATGCTGCCGCAGGTCATGCCATCGCGATGCGAATGCTCAAGCTCCGTGGCGGCGCGTAGCATGTGAGTGGCGTCCAGGAAGACCAGCCAACCGTCGCTGCGGAAACAGACCTCAAGCCCGCCATTGACGAAATACCAAAGATCCACTGCATCTATGAAGCCGCGCTGCCGCAGGTCCGGGTAGCCGGAGATGACTACGTCGCCGGTCATCTGGCACAGGGTATTCTCCACAAACCCGCTGACGACGACTCCGGGCGGCAGGAATGGACACTTTACTGGCGGGGGCGCGTGCCGGGTCTCGTCATTGCCATCGCTTGATTCTGTACGAACTGTAATCTCAAGGACCCTATGGTCGTGATACACAGAAATGACGTAGCGTGTTCTGGGACGCAGATTGTTTATGCGGAACGATGCTTCGGTCGTATTGCCCGCAAACCTTTGGTCGCGGCCGATCCGGCCGATGTAGATTAGAGAGTTGTCGCTCCCTTGTCCCTTTTCCCATTTGATCGCGACGCTGCGGCTGCCAATGTCGGTAGCGCGCAGGTTCCAGATCGTGGCTTGCGCTCGCGCGGGCAGGCCCGCAAGCAGCCCCGCGGCCAGTGCGATCAAGACGGCGATTCTGCTCGCGCGAGCAAGAATTGGTGCATGATAAAACATATCGCCGCCTCGTGTCTCCAGTGTTGCCTGTTCATAGTCTATGTCTGGGAACCCGCCCGTCAAGCAAGCCTGATTGATAGCAGGCGAGCCGCGTAGCTTCCGTAGGCTCGCGGTAGACTTCTCCCGCCCGCGGCAGATGGTCGCCCCTCCCTCAAATCAGGGAGGGGATTGGAATGGGAAATGAAATCTCAGGCGCAGCCGCCGCGCAGGACCCGGCGGTAAAAGCGGCTGATATAGCCGGCCTGACCTTCAAATTCGGTCCGGTACCAGTCGCCGCTGATCTCGAAGACCGGCACTTCGGAATTAAGCCAGACCAGGCCGATAATCTCGCCGGCCGGCTCGGCGCGCAGGAAGAGCGTCTCCACCAGTTTGATCTGGCAATCGGCCTGCGCAATGGAATCGAATGTCGGCAGCGCGTCGCCCTCTGGTTGCGGCGCCGAGGGCGGGGCGTCGCGCAGCAGCACCACGGTTCCGGCGCGGTCGATGGCGCCGCAGGTCATGCCGTCGCGAGTGAACTGCGCCAGTTCCGACGACATGCGCGGGGCATAGGCCGCATCAAGAAAGACCAGCCAGCCTCCGCTGCGGAAGCAGACTTCAATCCCGCCGTTGACATAACTCCATACATCCACCGCGTCAATGAAACCGCGCTCGTGCAGGCCAGGCAGCCCGGCAATCACTACCTCGCCGACCATCTGGCATTGCGTGCCTCTGACGTGGCCAAAGACGGCGACCCGGGGCGGCAGGTAGGCGCAGGTGACCACTGTCGGTCTACGCGCCGGCGCTTCAACATCGTCCTCCTCATCGCCTGATGCCCGGCCGCTCGTGCAAGTGCTGTAGAACCACCGGTTGGTTTCCTCAAAGATCACGTGCCCGTCCGCGTAGATGTGTTCCCACAGGCCCTCACAAGTGAAGCCTCGGAAGCTCTGAGCCTGCGCCGGCGCTGCCAGCAGAATCATGCCGAGCAAGCCGAGGGCAATTGCGGCTGGCGTCAATCGTTTCGCGCGCACTTTTCGCTCCTTTCCGTGTAATATCCATGCCAAGCATAAACGGCCGGAACGGCGGGTCAAGCCGGGCGGCGGCATTGTAGGTTTCCCGTCTTGTTCCCGTAGACTGGCGGTAGGGTAGCGAGTCGAAACGCTTCGACGGGCGCCACTTGCCATTTTCTGGTTTATTGGCTACAATTGCGACAGCTTGAAATTTAGCGCTTTGGAAAGGATGCTGTCATGCAAGAAGGTGGAATGGACATTGTCGTCAAGTACTGCGCGACTTGAGGACACCAACCTAATGCCGTCAGTTTGACGGACGAAATTTTGAACGAACGTGAAATTGAGTACTTCATCAGCAGTTGGAAATTGATCCCCGCCACCGGCGGCGTTTTCGACGTCACGGTCAACGGCGAGCTGGTCTTTTCCAAGAAGGAAGTGGGCCGCCACGCCGAACCGGGCGAGGTTCGCGCCGGCATTCTGAAGGTGCTGGAGACAGTGCGGCCGGCCGATTTCGAGTTGGCCGCCAAGTAAGCTGAATCCTTAATTCCAACGTTCCGCGCTGTTTTACTTGACAGCGAGACGACCGCTGCGTTAATGTATCTTTAACGGGCGGTTTTCTTTTTCATTAAGTTGCACTTTCGGCTTGGCGGGATTGCCGGGTCAAAGTAAACTGTCCGTAGGTCAAGCGCTCGAACCGCCGTCGAGAAACGCGGCTCGGGCGACCGGATTGTTTCGCGATGATTAGCAAGGAGGATTGTACAGATGAAGCGTTTTCTATTGATTGCGGCGCTTGTAGTGGCCGTGCTTGTAGTGGGTACTGGCCTCACAGCCGCGCAGGACGGTCACATTGTTGAACGCATACGCGACCGCGGGGAGTTGATCTGCGGCGTGAACTCGGTGCTGCCGGGCTTCGGCACGCAGAACGACGCCGGCGATTTTGAAGGATTCGACGTCGACATTTGTCGCGCTGTCGCCGCCGCTATTTTGGGCGACTCCAACGCGATCGCTTTCCGTCCGCTGGCCGCTGCCGAGCGCCCGACCGCGCTGGCCAGTGGCGAGATTGACATGCTCAGCCGCAACA
>CAZWCV010000193.1:0-6233 GCA_964632725.1 uncultured Anaerolineaceae bacterium | reverse complement strand
GGGGGGTGGGGTAAAATCAGTCGGCGGCGGCTTTCAAAACCTGTCCTGTCGTCAGAACCCGTTGGGGAGGGGGCCGGGGGTGGGGTTGGCTTGGAGATTCGACATATGACAGACGACCTGCTCTTCCCATCGAGTGTCATCGGCAGTTTGCCGCGCCCGAAGTGGGTGCTTGATTTGCTGCTGCGGCATCAGAGCGGCGAGTTGAGCGACGAGGCGCTGGACGCGGCCATGGACAAGGCGATCGCCTTCGCCATCGGCCTGCAGGAAAGCGCCGGCGTCGACATCATATCGGACGGTGAATGGCGGCGCATCGGCTATTTTGAAGTCTTCGCGCAGATGGTCGAGGGCTTTCAGCGTGCTGAATATAGGACGCAAGCGCTGGCGCCCGAAGTCGTACCCGATACCGGTTTGTCGCCGCCGCAGCAATGGACGCTGAAGGAATTCCAGCAAGCGCTGGTGGTGGCGCCGATGCGCTACACGCGGCCCATCGCTGCCGGTGGCGCGGTCTACCTGCGGCGGAACACGGGGCGTCAAACGAAGGTAGCGCTGCCATCGCCGCATATGGTGGGCGGGCGCCTGTGGCATGCGGATTTCTCGCGCGAAGCCTACGCTACGCGGCGCGACTTCATCGAGGCGGTCATTCCCATATTGCGGAGTGAAGTGCTGGCCTTGCGAGACGCCGGCGTCGATGTCGTGCAATTCGACGATCCCTGGCTCTGTTTCTTCGTCGATCCCGAGCACCGCGCGCGCTTCGACGACCCCGACGCCGAAGTCGAGCGCGTCATCGACGATCTCAATCGCGTTGTGGCCGGCATCGACGGCGTCAAGACCGCGCTTCACGTCTGCCGCGGCAACCGCGCGCGCACTGTCTACGCCAACGGCGATTACGAGCCAATCATGCCATTTCTATTGGCTGCCGATGTCGATCAGCTGGCCATGGAATTCGCCGTGGCCCAAGCCGGCGATGTCTCGATATTTGGCGCTTTCCCCACCGACAAGGAGATTGGGCTGGGCGTGGTCGACGTGCGCGGCGAGATCGCCGATACGCCCGAACAGATCGTGGCACGCGTGGAAGAGGCCCTGGCCTACCTGGCGCCGGAGCAGATCACGCTCAATCCCGACTGCGGCTTCGCGCCGACCAGCACCAACCCCGTCTCGCTGGAAGAGGCCTATCAGAAACTAAGCGCCATGACCCAAGCGGCCCAAATCCTGCGCGAGCGTTATGGTTGACCAGTGCAGTGGCAGGCGAGCGATTCTCTAAAAATGGCGACTTCGCCCAAGTCTCACGTTTATGTTGGACTGATGTAAATGCTGGACGAAGTGAGGGTCGTAGGGGCGACCAATCTGGTCGCCCGTTGGATTTGATGCCGTTTCGGGCGACTTGATAAGTCGCCCCTACAAAGCGCCCAACTGGTCGACGGCGGATACCCTGTCGACAGTCGCGCTTGCTTATGTTAGATTTGCCGCATGTCGCAGAAACAACGCTCGAAGCGCTTTGACCTGCTGGCGGGGCGCGACATCAACAAAGAGACCTACGTTGAGCCTTGGCCCGAAGCCGGCTTGATCGTGGCCGACAGCCCCTATGACCCGCAGCCGAGCATCGCGCTGGAGGGTGGCCGCGTTACCGAGATGGACGGCGTGGCGGCGGCCGACTTCGACGCGCTGGATCGCTTCATCGTCGCCCATGCCCTCGACCTTGATGTGGCTGCCGAAGCTATGGCGCTGCCCTCCGAAGCCTACGCGCGCATGCTGGCGGATATCAACGCGCCGCGCGCCGAGATCGCCCGCTTGATCGCCGGCTGCACGCCCGCCAAGCTGACCGACATCATGCGCCACCTCAACGTGCTCGAAATGATGATGGCGCTGGCCAAGATGCGCGTGCGCCGGACGCCGGCCAATCAAGCGCATGTCACCAACTGGCGCGAGCATCCGGCTTTGCTGGCGGCGGACGCGGCGGAAGCGGCGCTGCGTGGTTTCGCCGAGGTCGAGACGACCGTGCGCGTAGCCCGTTTCGCGCCCTTTAACGCGCTGGCCATCCTGGTCGGCACGCAGACCGGGCGCGGCGGTGTACTGACACAATGCTCGGTTGAGGAGGCGCTGGGCCTGCGCCTGGCGATGAAGGGGCTGACCAGCTACGCCGAGACGCTTTCGGTCTACGGCACTGAGATGACCTTCGTCGATGGCGATGACACGCCTTGGTCGAAAGCCTTCCTCGCTTCAGCTTACGCCTCGCGCGGTGTGAAGATCCGCTTCACTTCCGGCACGGGCTCCGAGGCGCTGATGGGCCGCGCCGAGCGCAAGTCGATGCTATACTTGGAAGCGCGCTGCCTGCTGGTTGTCAAAGGCGCCGGCAGCCAGGGCGTGCAGAACGGCTCGATATCCTGCATCGCTTTGCCGGAAGCCTTGCCGGGCGGGGTGCGCGCCGTGCTGGCGGAGAACTTGCTGGCGTCCATGCTGGGCCTGGAAGTGGCGGCCGGCAACGACGCGCTGGCCTCGCACTCCAGCATCCGCAAGTCGGCCAAGCTGATGCTGCAATTCATCCCCGGCGCTGACTTCATCTTCAGCGGCTACAGCGCCATTCCCAAGCGCGACAACCTCTTCGGCGGCGGCAATTTCGATGCCGAAGACTTCGACGACTACAACGTGCTGCAGCGCGATATGCAGATTGACGGCGGCGTCCGCCCGATCAGCGAAGACGAAGCGCTGGCGATCCGCCAAAAGGCCGCCCGCGCGATACAGGCAGTCTATCGCCAAATGGACTTGCCCGCGATCACGGACGAAGAAGTCGAAGCCGCGACCCTGGCGCATGGCAGCGATGACATGCCCGAACGCGATATCGTGCCCGATTTGGTAGCGGCCGATGCCTTCATGGCCGGCGACGGCGACTTCCTGACGGTGATACGCGCGCTGCAAGACAGCGGCTACGCTGAGGTCGCCGACAACATTCTGGAGATGGGGCGGCAGCGCGTCGCGGCGGATTATTTGCAGCCGTCGGCGATATTCGACGGCGACTTCAAGGTGCTCAGCGGCATCAACGACGCCAACGATTACGCCGGGCCCGGCAGCGGCTATCGGCTGGACGGCCCGCGCTGGGACGAAATCAGCGCTATCCCGCAGGCCAAGTCGCCCGAGGGCTTCGTCGAGCCGCATGCGGGCGAGCCATTGTCGCGCCTGGTCGAGCTCGGCCCGGCGGCCAAAGGCAGCCAGAATGAAGTGGTGCTGGCGCTGGGGCCGGCTTTTGGGCGCGTACTGAGCAAGACAATCGGCGGGCTCGAACAGGAAGCGGTGCTGCAAGCGATATTGACGGGCGTCGCCGGCGAGGGCTTGGTGGCGCGCATCGTGCGCGTCTATCACACTTCCGATTGCGCGGCCATCGGTTATGCCGGCGCGCGCCTCAGCGGCAGCGGCATCGGTATCGGCTTGCAATCGCGCGGCACCGCCGTCATCCACCAGAAAGACCTGGCGCCGCTGAACAACCTTGAGCTCTTCCCGCAGTCGCCCAGCTTGACGCTGGAGACTTACGAAGCCATCGGCCGCAACGCCGCGCGTTATGCCCTGGGCCTGGCGACCCTGCCGGTGGCGGTGGAGATCGACAATGGCGCCCGCCTGCGCCTGATCGTCAAGACGGCTCTGCTGCACCGGCGCGAGACCGACGAAGTTGACCCCGAGCGGCCGCCGCAAGAGTTGCGCTACGATTGGGAGCCGGGCCTGTGAGCGAGTATCCGCTGCGCGAAAAGGCCGCGGAATCCCTGCGGGCGCACAGCGGGCGCAGGCTCAGCGAGATCACTGCGGAAGCGCTGGCTGCCGGCGAGTTGGGCGGCGACGACCTCCGCACCCACGCCGACACGCTGCGGCGCCAGGCCGAAATCGCGCGTACGGGCGGCTATCCGCAATTGGCGGCCAACTTGCTGCGGGCGGCCGAGCTGACCGATGTGCCCAACGGCGAGATGCTCAAGATCTACGAGACGCTGCGCCCGGAGCGGGCTTCTTACGAAGAACTGACGCGCTTGGCCGATTATCTGGAGTCGACTTACGGCGCGCCGGAAAACGCCGCCTTCATACGGGAAGCGGCCGACGTCTACCGCGAGCGGGGCCTGCTGCGGCGCTGAAATCGGAGACTGTTAAACTTGCGCATACTTTACAGGTAGTCCAAACTTAAGACTCGATTTTCGTTTGTCTATTTCGAGTCTGAGAGGACGAATATGTCGATGTTGTTGCGCGCAATTGTTACAGTGCTTCTCGCTTGCAGCCTCACCACGGTCAGCCAGGCGCAGGATGACGGGTTTGGCGTAAGGGTCAATAGCGAGCGGGCTCTGGACGGCTATACCTTCTTCGCGCCGCAGTTTGATCATCAAGCCTATGTCATTGACAATGAGGGCCGCGTGATAAACGAATGGGACTTCGGCGTTCAAACCCGCGAAATCCACCTGTTGGAAAATGGCAATGTGGTGGTGGTGCGATCGCCCAATGAAGAGCTGGACCTATCGCTCATTGCCATGTTTTATCCGGTCGAAAGCGCGGTTGCCGAATATACCTGGGATGGTGAAATGGTCTGGGAATATGTATTTCGCGACCCTGCCAGGCGACAGCATCATGGCATTGATATCCTGCCTAACGGCAACATCCTCGCTCTTGTATGGGATTACCATCACCTCGACGAAGCCGTCGCCAGGGGGCTTCACCCCGATATCGCCGCGACCAGCTTCAAAGAAATCGATAGCTTCCTGCCCGATACCATTCTGGAGCTTAACCCGGCCAGCGGCGAGATTGTCTGGGAATGGCAAACTTGGGATCACCTTGTCCAGAACACTGACGATAATCTGCCGAGTTTTGGCTCGCCGTCCGCCCACCCGCAGCGGCTGGATATCAACTTTGAGACTTACTCTATCAAAGGCCTGCCGCTCGATTGGAGCGTGGGGCCGCATGACTGGATGCATGCCAACGCCGTCAATTACAACCCCGCGCTCGACCAGATCGTCATCAGCGTGCGCAGCTTTGACGAGCTTTGGGTTATTGATCGCAGCCTGTCTACCGAGGTGGCGGCCGGTCCGGCTGGCGACTTGCTCTATCGCTGGGGCAATCCTTTTGCGCATGGCGCCGGCGACCAGCGCGAGGACAGACAGCTCTTCCTGCAACACGATGTTCAATGGATCGACGAAGGCTTGCCCGGCGCCGGCAACATCCTCCTGTTCAACAACCGCAACAATCTGATCAGGGAAGATGATGACGGGGAAAATGAGTATTCATCGGTTCTCGAATTGAAGCTGCCGCTGCGCGAAGATGGCGCGTATGACTGGACAGCCGATGCTGAAATCGTCTGGCAGTATGATAAAGGCTTCTACTCGCGTATCATTTCCGGCGTTCAGCGCTTGCCAAACGGTAACACGCTTATCACCGAAGGGACATCCGGGCGCTTGATCGAGGTCACGACGGAGGGCGAAGTGGTCTGGGAGTTCATCACTCCCATCCCAGACAGAAACTGGCTCTTCCGCACGCGCAAATACGCTGCCGATTACCCCGGGCTCGCGGACAAGAACTTGCTGCCCGGTCCCCTGTTAGGAGAGTAATCAGTCCCGCCGCATGGGAAGAAAGACCGGGCAATGAGCCGCCAAAAGCTTGAATCCAATATCAACACCCACTCGCGCCCGAGCGACTTGCGCATCACCGATTTGCGCATCGTCAATCTGCGCGCGCTGCCCTACGATGTCAGCCTCCTGCGCATCGACACCAATCAGGGCATCAGCGGCTACGGCGAAGTCCGCGATGGCGCCAGCCCGACTTACGCGCTGCTGCTGAAGTCGCGCCTGCTGGGCGAGAATCCCTGCAATATCGACAAGCTTTTCCGGGCGATCAAGCAGTTCGGCTATCACGGGCGGCAAGGCGGCGGCGTCTGCGGCATCGAGATGGCGCTCTTTGACCTGGCCGGCAAGGCTTATGGCGTACCGGCTTATCAGCTGGCCGGCGGCAAGTTCCGCGACAAGGTGCTGATCTACAGCGATACCGACACGGTCGCGGACGGCGCGGCCATGGGCAGGCGCCTCAAGCAGCGCATGGACGCCGGTTTCAAGTTCCTCAAGATGGACATCGGCGTCGGCCTGCTGAAAGGCGTCGAGGGCGCGGTTTCTTCGCCGCCGGGCGCGCTGAAGCGGCGCGATGTCATGCACCCCTTCACCGGCCTGCAGCTCACTGACATCGGCATCGAGGTCCTGGTCGACTATGTCCGGCAAGTGCGC
>CAZWCV010000192.1:4519-6284 GCA_964632725.1 uncultured Anaerolineaceae bacterium | reverse complement strand
GTTGTAACCGCCATCGCGCACGCTGGAATGGAAGAGGTTGTAGGTAAACTCGTCCGGGTCGGAGCGCTCGGGCCGGCCAACCATACGCCAGTGGGTCATCTGGAAGGGACGGTCGGCGACAGCGCTATCGACCGTGCGGCTGAACCAGATCTCGTCAATCATCTGCGCCCAGGGGATGGCGCGGTGTTCAACATCCAGCCCCAGCTCGCGCATGTTCTCGACCACCAGGCGCGTGGTCTCATATTCAATTGGGCGCTCGGCCTGGGTCACCGAATGCACGGTGATGGTCGGCACCATCTCGCCCGAAGTCTGCGACGCGGCCGGAATGGCCAGCGCCAGAAGCATCAGCAAGAGGACAAAAAGACTTACAAGTTTTCTGCTCATGGTTGGTTTATCTCCTTTACCTGAATAAGCAGCAAATGCCATTGAAGTTGCAAAACTGCAATAGGACTGATTGTAACGCACCTCCGTCATTCCGCAATCTCGCAAATTCTATCACCCGACAAGTATGACCCGTTCGCTAGTCCAAATGCAAATAACCCAGCCCGTCGCGGCAGGAAATGCGCGCATTCGGCGACAAATCGTCCAGCCGCGCGACCAGCGCGCGCGCCTCGTCGCCGCGCAGCAAGAGCGGGTTGCCGACTGCGTCCAGCAGGGCCGGGCGCAGCGTATAGGTCACAGCGCCGTCGGCCGCGATGTCGGCCAGCGCGATGACCGTCTCCGACCAGTTGCGGTTCCTGCGGTTCACGCTGACGCTGTAGGGCGCATGGCGGCTGACGGGCGTGTCACGAATGGGCCCGTGATTATGGTGAAAGACGAAGTTGCCCAGGCTGTAGAATATCGGCTTGCCATTATAGACCTCGACTGCTTGCAAGGAATGCGGATGATGGCCGACGATGACATCGACGCCGGCGTCGATCAGCGCGCGGCCGACCTCGATCTGATAATCGGCCAGGCCGTCCTGAAAGCGCGAGCGCCAGAAGGGCGGCACACCCCAGTGCATGGCCAGCACGACAAAGTCAGCTTCGTTTCGGGCGGCTTCGACGGCGGCGACGGCGCGCTCGAGGTCTTCGCGCCAGGTGCGCGTGTGGACGTAGGGGGCGCTGCCCGGCTGCTCGAGGCTGGCCGCCGGATCGAGATGGTAGGCTTCCGAGACGCGAATCGGCGCGACGCCGGGTTTGCCTGCCGCGGCCGCAGAGCCGGGACCCAATGTCGATGCAGCGCCCAGAAAGGTTGCTCTCACGTCGCCGACGCGTACGATTTCAGCCCGCCAGGCGGCGTCGAGATCCAGGCCCGCGCCGACATAGGGCAGGCCCTGCGCGCTTAAGTGGTCGAGCGTATCGCGCAGCGCGATTTCGCCAAAATCCAGCATGTGGTTGTTGGCCAGGGTCACGATGTCGAGGCCCAGCTCGCTGACATCGGCCAGCAATGCGGGCGGCATACGCATATTGATCCACTTATCCGTCGGCGTACCGCGAGTCGAGACCGGCGTTTCCAGGTTGCCGAAGGCGATATCAGCCGCGCCCAGCAAAGCGCGCACCTCCGTCAGTTCGGCGCTTTGCGGCAGCGCCTCTTGCGGGAAAATATCGCCAACTATCGCGATCGTGGGCATTTACGTCCTCTTTATGAAACCCCCACCCCAAACCCGGTCTCTCCATCTCTATGGAGAGCATCCCATTAAGAGGGAGGGGCTTTTTTCGACGAGATTCTGGCGCCTAAGCTCCCCTTCCCTCCTTGTGGGGGAAGGGGCCGGGGGATGGGGGCC
>CAZWCV010000192.1:0-4509 GCA_964632725.1 uncultured Anaerolineaceae bacterium | reverse complement strand
GTGTGGGTTTTTTTTCTCTTTTTTTTTGCCCCTAATCCCCCCCGTCCTTTTTGGGGGGGTTTGGGGGGGGGGTTGGGGGCCCGGCAAGCTGTTACAACGATTCCAATCTCAGCCCCAGACCTTTACGCCGCCCTTGGCCACCGCGTAAATATCGCGCAGATTGCGGATATCCACCAGCGGGTCGCTGTTGAGCACGAGCAGGTCGGCGTATTTGCCCGCTTCCACCGTGCCGATGTCGTCGTTCATGTCCAGCACGGCGGCGTTATTGCGCGTGCCGATGCTGATGGCCTCCAAGGCCGTCAGGTCGTTGTCGACCAGCAGCTCGAGTTCGCGGGCCATGCTGAAGTTGTGCGGCGCCAGCGGATTGCCGCCGGCGTCGGTGCCGATGCCCAGGAAGATGCCCTTGGAGCGCGCCAGGGCGATCGTTCCGCGAATCTGCTTGATGCCCTGCTCGATCATGGGTTTGCGCCGTTCGGCATCGGCCTGCTGCACGGGCGAGAGCGGATAGCTCTCCAGGTCGGGATTGCCGGCGCCCAGCGTCAGCACCAGCGCCGCGCCGTTTTCCACCATCATGTCGGCCGTCTCTTCATCGAGGTAGGTGCCGTGTTCGATGGTGTCGACGCCGCCCAACATGCAGTTGCGGATGCCGCCGGTGCCGTGACAGTGCGCCGCCACCTTGCGCCCCATCATGTGCGCCACCTCGGTCACGGCGGAGATCTCCGCCACCGTGAGTTGGCTGGCGTGGATGTCCTGGCCGGGCGTGGCGGTGCCGCCGGTGGCCATCAGCTTCACCAGGTCAGCGCCGGCTTTGATCTGCTCGCGCGCGGCCTTGCGCATCTCATCGGGGCCGTCGGCTTCGCGGGCGATGAAGTGGGCGTGCCCGCCGGTCATGGAGATGACGCGGCCGGACAGCTTCATGCGCGGTCCTTCGATGAAGCCGCGATTGATGGCGTTGCGCAGCGACATCTCGATGAATTGCTCGCCGCCGACATCGCGGATGGTGGTCACGCCGTGCGAGAGCGTGCGCTTGCAGATATCGACCGCCTCCAGCACCAGCTCGTCGCGATGTTTTTCGAGCAGGGCGAAGACGCTCTCGCTGCCATTGTAGCAGATGTGGATATGGGCGTCGATCAAGCCGGGCAGCAGCCATTTGCCGCTGACATCAATCTGTTCCGCGTCCTGCGCTTGCGGTGGCAGGTCAGCCGCGGCGCCCACCCAGGCGATGCGCTCGCCTTGGACATGCACGGCCGCATTGGTTAACGGCTCGCCGCCGTTGCCGTCAATCAAGGTTGCTCCAGTCAGTACGTAGTGCATTCTGTTTCCTTTCCCGATGTGGATTCATTCGTTTGTGGGCGGGAAAGCCTCGCCCCGAACATTGGTTTCGTTTCTACGAGGCTTCGACCAGCAAGCTGCCCAGCGGCAACATCGCGTCGACCAGCGCATCGCCAGCGGCGCCATGCCCGGGCAGGCGCTCCTGACCACCCAAAGCATACAGTCCCGTAAAAACTGCGTATCGCCCCGGCTGCAAGTCGTCTGGAACGGGCACATGCCACACTTCTGAATCAGCCAATTGACTATACCACAGCCGTGTCGGCAAGCGCGCGCCCAAAGGCTGTTGGTCAAAGCCCCACCATTCACCGGTCTCCTGGTGCTGAAGGTGCAAGAATTGATGGTAGTCGATTCCGCTAGCCTGGCTGCTGCGCCAGCTGAATGTGACGTTGAGCGCATCGCCTAAGCGGATACTCGCTGGCAAGGTCGCCGACTCCAGCGCGAAGCCATTTTCAAATGTGGCAAGCGTTGCGGTTGCGTCAGTCTCGGACCTGGACTTGATGACGAATTCGTCCAGGACAACTTGAGTGTCGCTGAGCAGGCGGCGGTCGCTGCTGATGATTTTGCGTCGCGAAAACCGCCCATCTTCTTCACGCCAAAGCGTTAGCACGAGCCACATGGCGCGGTTGGCGGCCGCACTGGGCGGGATGTTGATACGCATGCTTTCACTGTATCGGCTGAACGGATCAAACAAAGCCGATTGCCAAGCGCCGACGCGCGATATGTTCTCTTCCCAGCTAGCGATGGATTGACTCGATACTTGATCAACAAGATGCAGAGAATACCCCAGTCCATTGAATCTGTTCCATTCAGAGGCTGAGACGTAGAGCTTCAAATCTACAGCGTCGGGCCTGTATTGCAGGCTCATAGCTTCAAGCTGGACTTTGGACTCAAATTGGACTCGCAGGGGACGAGTCGTCAAACGCATTTCAACTGTTGAGCGAAGCAAGGGAAAGGTGACCAGCAGAACAAATGCCAGCGGCGCCAAATACAGAATCCGCGTAGTTTTCCGTCTCTCCGCCGCGCGTTTGGCATCGCTGTAGAGAGCGCAGAGCGCAACCAGCGCCATCCAAACGCCTGTGAGTTCCGAAATCTCTTCCAGCCGCCACAGGTCCAGGCAGCGATCGACCCTGACCTGCGGGAGCCCGTAAACGCCACAGGTCCATGGCAGTATATCAAGGACTATCGCGCCGAGCGCGCTTATGGCCAAGCCGAACACAAAACCCGCGTACCATTTCCATGTTCGTCGCGGCGAGCGGTAGGCGATCAGCGCCGACGACAGTACGAGAGCCAAACCAAACGCGCTGTAGTATATCCACCATGACGCAAAAGAGCCGCGCGCTTCGTAGTATTCATCGACAGTGAAATAGAGGAAAAGCAGGCCGACAAATGCAAAAAAAGCGCGATGCAAAGTTGGACGCTCGGTCGCGATCCAGCAGGTCATTAGCCCGGCGCAACCCACCAACGCGAATTGCATCGTGGCTACGAGCGAGACCAGGTTGAACTCATTCTCTGTATTCCACAGCCAACGTTCGTTACCTGTCGGCAGTGGAGCAAACAACACCGTGACGATCACAACCATTTGCGCGGCCAGCGCCGCAGCCACTATCAGCCTGGGCCTGGCGCGCATGCCCGGCGCCAGTCCGCGAAGGGTGACAAAGACGACCGTGAGATAGACCAGGAAGATTGAGAGGTCCATCCCGGACCGAGTAACGAAGATGGACGGTTGATTCTCCATGGGCAAATCAGATTATTGCGTCGAAAGCGTTAGCCTGTCGACTGCCTCGCCAGCACCAGGCGCCAGCGCAGGCCATGCAAGAGCAAGCGACTGCTGCGAGAACGGATGGCGGGTAAGCAGGGCGCGCTCAATTTCGGCGGTGATACAGATCAGCCGGACTCGAGGCCTGCCCCGAGGCGATTTTGGGCGGTGTCATATAGGCGCGCCTGGAATGGCTGAGGCCTGAGCCGAGCATCGCTTCCAGGAATTTGAGCTGCACCCGCGCCGGATTCAGGAATGGCACGCCCAGCTCGGCCTGGCAGGCTTCGGGAATCTCGAGGAAACCCATGCTCATGCAGCCCACGATCAGCGTATCGGCGCGGTCTTCGGCGATGGCCTTGCGCCCCTCTTCAATCGTCACTTCTATGGCCTGCTCGCGGTCGCGGTGCAATTCCAGCACCGGGATATTGACCGCGCGCACGCTGGCCAGCTTGTCGCCGCCGCCGCTGTTGCGCATGGTTTCTTCCAGCGGGCCGATGACGCTGTCGGTGACGGTGATGACTGAGTAGCGCCGGCCCAGTGCCGAGGCCATCAGCGCGGTCGCTTGCCCGGCGCCGACCACGGGAATATCGACCATCTCGCGCAGGGCGCCCAGGCCGGGGTCGCCATAACAGCCGAGCAGGATGCCATCCCAGCCGTCGGCTTGGAGTTCGTGCGCCTTTTTGACCGTCTCGGGGATGGACAGGTACTCTTCGTACATGCTCTCGATGGAGCCGGGGCCGGCCGGGATATCGGTGATATCGACTTCGGTGCCGGGCGCGGCGCAGCGCTGCAAGTATTCGCGGCGGCGTCCCAGTTCGGCTTTTCCTTCGGCTGTGCGCCCCATCGGACCGGATACGAGGTAGATCAGTTTCATGTGGTTTTTCCTTTAGCGGGCGATCGGATAGATCGCCCCTACATGATTTGTACAATTCGGCGGGCGATTCACCGAGTCGCCCTACGGATTTTTCGTTGTTCGGCGGGGGACCCAATGGGTCGCCCCTACAATTTCTTATCCGTTTAGATCTTTTCCAGCGCAGCGCGGACGATGTTGGCCGAGGTTTCGAAAGCCCAGGCGACGCGATTGACGCCGCGCAGGAGATGCGTCCGCGTGACCCGGCGCATGTGGTGATCGGCATCGGCCAAGTCCAGCGCCGGCGCCAGATCGGGCAATTCCGGCACGCGCACAGCTGGCTCGGTGCGGAAGCGCCCCTGCCGCGTGAAGTTGATGCGCACCAATTCGCGGGCTAGTGCCAGCAGGGCATCATTATAAGCGCGCACGCCGGCATCGCCGACCTCGCCTTCCGCCAGATCCGCCGCCGCGCCCTGCAGGTCGGCCAGCGCCGCGTCCAAATCCGCCAGCGCGTCATAAGCGGGGGCGAAGTTCGCCTCAGCCCCGGCCGCTGCTGAATAGCGATCGAGCG
>CAZWCV010000191.1:4067-6296 GCA_964632725.1 uncultured Anaerolineaceae bacterium | reverse complement strand
GATGACCTTTCCAAACACGCCAACGCCTATCGTCAAGTTTCGCTCTTGATGCGGCGCCCGCCCGGCCGCGAAGCTTTCCCCGGCGATGTCTTCTATCTGCACAGTCGCCTGCTGGAGCGCGCGGCGCAGCTCAGCGATGAACGCGGTGGCGGCAGCCTGACCGCCTTGCCGGTCATCGAGACCTTGCTCGGCGATGTTTCGGCTTTTATCCCCACCAATGTCATCTCCATTACTGACGGCCAGATCTATCTGGAATCCGAGCTGTTCAACGCCGGCTTGCGCCCGGCGCTGAACACCGGCATCAGCGTCAGCCGCGTCGGCAGCGCCGCGCAAACGCGCGTCATGAAGGATGTGTCCGGCGGTCTCAAATTGAAGATGGCGCAGTTCCGCGATTTGGCCGCCTTCGCCCAATTTGGCTCCAACCTGGACAAGGCGACGCAACAGCAGCTTGATCGTGGTCTGCGCTTGACCGAGCTCTTCAAGCAAGTGCAGTATCAGACGCTGTCGCTGGAAGATCAAGTGGCGCTTACCTACGCCGGCGCCAGCGGACTCACCGACGACGTGCCGGTGGAGCGGATGCTGGACTGGAAAGACGCCTTCTTGCGCGCCTTCCGTACGCAATTCGCCGATACCGGCCAGTTCATCCGCGAGAACCGCAACGAGAAAGCCAGAGACGAAATTGAGGCGAAACTCGATACTGCCGTCAAGACCTTTAACGAAGCATGGGCCTAGTGCTGCCGCCGGTTGCAGAAGGGAGACGCTAGATGCCCACGCTCAGAGAAGTCAAGAATCGCATCCGCAGTGTGCGGAATATCACCCAGATCACGCGAGCGCTGGAAGCGGTTTCCGCTTCGCGCGTGCGGCGCGCGCAGGCGCGTGTGCTGGCCAGCCGCGCCTTCGCCGAAAAAGCCTGGGAAATCCTGGTCAATATCCAGGCGGCCAGCAAGTCTGTGCCCCTGCATCCGCTCCTGACGCAGCGTGAAGAAGTCAAACGCGTCATGGTCGTTGTCATCACATCCGACCGCGGTTTGGCCGGCGCCTACAACACCAATATCCTGCGCGTCGCGCAGCGTTTTGACGAGCGGCTGGGCAAGCCGGTGGATTATGTCGCCGTCGGGCGCAAGTCTCGCGATTCGCTCGTTCGCTCCGGCGCCAACATCGTTGCTTCCTTCAGCGACTTGCCGGCGACGCCCACCATTGCCGATATCACGCCTATCGCCCGCATTGCCATGGACGCCTACCTCAGCGGCGAAGTCGACGAGGTGCTCATCGCCTATACCGACTTCATCAATATGCTGGCGCAGCGTCCGGCTGTTCTGGGCTGGCTGCCCCTGACCACCGAGACTGTCGCGCAGCAAGTGGCCGCCGAATATGTGAAGGACGTGGCGCTCGTCAGCGATGGCACGCAGAACTACGACTACGAACCAAGCGCCGAGGCAGTCGTCGAAGAAATTGTGCCGCGCTTCACCGAATTGCAGCTTTATCAAGCCCTGCTGGAGGCGCAAGCCAGCGAACACGCCGCTCGCATGGCCGCTATGCGCAACGCCACCGACAACGCCACTCAAGTCACCGCCGACCTGGTGCTGCTCTACAACAAGGCGCGGCAGGCGGAAATCACGGCTGAAATCCTGGATATTGTTGGCGGCGCCAATGCGCTGCAGCAAGCCATTGATAACACGGCAGACGCCATCCTGAGTGCGCAGCCGAACCAGGGACAATTGCTGGACGCCTGAGCGCGCGACGCTCAGCAAGCAGGAATCACAAGTAAGGAGCTTGGAATATGGCAGAAATTCAAGGGACGGTAACGCAAGTGCTGGGCAATGTGGTCGATGTCGAATTCCCGGCCGGCGCGTTGCCCGACATCTTCGACGCGTTGGAAGTGCCTCGCCAGGACGAAGACGACCTGGTTCTCGAAGTAGAATTGCATCTGGGCGACAGCGCCGTTCGCACTGTGGCCATGGATTCGACCGACGGACTGGCCCGAGGCGCCGCCGCCTACGCCACCGGTCAGCCGATCGCCGTGCCTGTAGGCGCGCCGACCCTGGGGCGAATTTTCAACGTGCTGGGACGTCCGGTCGACATGGGCGATCAGGTGCCGGATGATGCCGAGCGCCGGCCTATCCACGCCGACGCGCCTTCTTTCGAGGACCAGTCGCCGACCATTGAGGTCTTCGAGACCGGCATGAAAGTCATCGACCTGGTCGCCCCCATGACCAAAGGCGGCAAGAC
>CAZWCV010000191.1:0-4057 GCA_964632725.1 uncultured Anaerolineaceae bacterium | reverse complement strand
GAGGATTCAGGAGTTGATCATCTCTATCGCCACCCAGCATGACGGCTTGTCCGTTTTCGCCGGCGTGGGCGAGCGCACCCGTGAAGGCACCGACCTCTACCATGAAATGAAAGAAGCCAACGTGCTCGACAAACTGGCCATGGTCTTCGGCCAGATGAATGAGCCGCCCGGTGTGCGTTTGCGCGTCGGATTGTCCGGCTTGACCATGGCGGAATACTTCCGCGATCAGGGCCGCGATGTGCTCATCTTCATTGACAATATCTTCCGTTATTCGCTGGCCGGCGCGGAAGTGTCGGCGCTCCTGGGGCGCATGCCCTCGGCCGTGGGTTACCAGCCCAACCTGGGCGAAGAAATGGGTATGCTGCAGGAACGCATCACCTCGACGCGCAGTGGGTCAATCACGTCCATGCAGGCGGTCTACGTGCCCGCCGACGACTACTCCGATCCGGCGCCGGTTGCGGTATTCACCCATCTTGACAGCACGATCGCCCTGGAACGCTCGATTGCGGCGCGCGGTCTCTTCCCGGCCGTGGATCCCCTCGCCAGCACCAGCAATATCTTGCAGCCCGAAGTCGTGGGCGGCGACCATTACGGCACAGCTCGTGAAGTTCAGCAGGTGCTGCAGCGCTACAAAGACTTGCAAGACATCATCGCCATTCTTGGTGTGGAAGAATTGTCCGACGATGACAAGGTCCTCGTAGCCCGCGCCCGCAAAATGGAAAACTTCCTCAGCCAGCCCATGTTTGTGGCCGAGCAATTCACCGGGCAAGCCGGGCGCTACGTGCCCATACGCGATACCGTGCGCGGTTTCCGCATGATCCTGGACGGCGAAGTTGACCATATTCCCGAGCAGGACTTCTACATGTGCGGCCCAATTGAGGATGTGCAGGAACGCTACGCCAGCCGCGAAAGCGCTTAGGAGCCGATCATGCCGATTCATATCGAGTTGGTGACGCAGGAGAAAAAGGTCTTCGAGGAAAACGAAGCCGATATCGTCATCGTCCCGGCCGTCGAAGGCGAGATGGGCGTGCTGCCGAATCACGCGCCGGTCCTGACCACGCTGACCTACGGCGAGCTGGTCGTGCGCAAGGGCGCCGCCGAAGAGCGCTTTGCGGTCTATGGCGGCGTGGTCGACGTGCGTCCCGACAAAGTAATTGTCCTGGCGGATCTGGCCGAGTCGTCCTACGCGCTGGACCTGGAAAAAGCGCAGGCCGCCCGCGAACGGGCGCGACAGCTGCTGGATGACGGGCTGCCCGGCGCCGACAATCGCGAAGCTGAGCTGGCCCTGCGGCGCGCCAATCTGGCCGTGCGCATCAGCCAGAAGATTCGCAGCCGCGGCTCTATGCTGCGCATTCTCGACGAGGAGAGTTCAGACGCCTGAATCGGCGCCGCCCTCTTTCGTTCCCGAAATTCTCTAACGCCCGGCGCTGCCTTTGTAGTCCGGGCGTAGTTTTTGCTGTAAAATAACCCTAATGCGCATTTCAAAAGAGCTTTGATAACTCCTATGGCTCGCTTTGGAAAGAGTCTGGGCGTCGATTTGGGCACAGTTAATGTGCTCATCTATGACAGCGGCCGCATCGTATTGCAGGAGCCCTCTTTGGTCGCTCTGTTGGCGGAAGAAGAGCGAATCGTCGATTTCGGCAATCCCGCCCGCGAAATGCTGGGCCGCGTTGACGACGAAGACATTCAGGTGATGCGTCCGCTGCAGAACGGCGTTATCGCCGACTATGAAGTCACCGAAGCCATGCTGGAGTACTTTTTTAGCAAGATCGCCGGCCGCATGCGCTTGTTCAGGCCGTCCGTGATGGTGTCGGTTCCCTATGGCGCCACCAGCGTCGAAAAACGGGCGGTTCGCGAAGCCATCCTGGCAGCGGGCGCGCGCGAAGTCCAGTTAATGTGGGAGCCGCTGGCGTCGGCGCTGGGCGCGGGTTTACCCGTCAGTACGCCGGCGGGCGGCATGGTTGTCAACATCGGCGGCGGCATCACTGAAGCGGCTGTGCTGACCATGAACAACATCGTGCGCGCCGAGAGCGGCCGCGTCGGCGGGCTGCGCCTGGACGACGGCATCATCAGCTACGTGCGCCGCAAATATAACTTGACGATCGGTCAACCCACCGCCGAGTCAATCAAGATCCAGATCGGCGCCGCCGTCGACCAGCCGCAAGAACTCTCGATGGAAATCCAGGGCCGCGACAATGTGTCGGGCTTGCCGCGCACGGTGCGCGTCACCACCGGCGAAGTGGTGGAGGCTCTGGCCGAACCCCTGGTCCAAATCGCCACGGTCGTCCGCGCCGTTCTGTCCACCACGCCGCCCGAATTGTCCTCCGACATCATTGACCGAGGCATCGTCCTGACCGGCGGCGGCGCTCTGCTGCGCGGCGTCGACGCCTACCTGACGCGCGAAACCGGCGTGCCCGTCTATCAAGCCGATAATCCCTTGATCAATGTGGTGGTGGGCTGCGGCCGCGCCCTGGAAGACCCCGCGATTCTGCGCCGCCTGGCGCAGACCAATTACTTCTGATTCGACCAGCAATCCCGACGATGGCTCTCAGCCATCGAGATAGTAAGTCATATGCTGCAAATGCGTGACCGGGTCAATATACTGGATTTGCACCTTTTCCGGCACATTGATATTGATGGGCGCGTAATTGAGTATGGCCTTTACGCCGGCTTCCACTAACCGGTCAGCCACGGACTGGGCATGCTCGGCCGGCACCGCCAGCATGGCGATCTTGATGCCTTCGTCGCGGATGATCTCGCTCATGCCGCTTAGCGGCCTCACCACGAAATCCCCAATGCGCTGGCCGATGACCGCCGGGCTCACATCAAACAAGTGCGCGATGCGAAAGCCCCGATCCTGAAATCCGCGATAATGCGAAATCGCGCTGCCCAGATTGCCGGCGCCAATGACCACCACCATCCACTCTTGATTGATTTTCAGGACATCCCGCAGCTTTTCGATCAGAAAATCGATCTGATAACCCGTGCCTTGCTTGCCGAAGCCGCCAAAGTGGGACAGATCCTTGCGAATCTGCGCCGAGCTAATGTCCAGGCGCTTGCCAAGCTCGTGCGACGAGGTTACCAGCTTGTCTTCGTGCCGCAAACGGCGCAGGGCGCGCAGATACAATGGCAGCCGGCCGATGACAATATCTGGTATTGAGGTCGCTGCGTTACCGGGCATCGACGCGGATTCCTTGCCGGCGAATTGTGAAACTTTATGCAATATCCATCGTACCACTGCGCCGCTTTCCCCGCTAGCCGGCATGCCGCCGCCTGCATAGCGAATGTCTTGAAGTACCGCCAGGTGAAAAGCGCGGGACATTGCGCGTCGCTTGAAAGCCGCCGGGCGCAATGCTAGAATAACTGGCGCAGCCGGTCAATGACTCTCGACCAGGCGACAGTACTCGAAATGAGGGAAAGTCAAGCGCAATGTCGCATGATCAAGGTTACCAGCAGGGTGGCGAACGTCCGCTGGCCAATGACTTGGAAATCGTGCATGACAGCATGCTGGATGGATTAAGCCAGCTGGCGGATTACTTTGGCTTCAGCAAGGTCATGGGCCAGCTCTACGGCAGCCTTCTGTTGAGCGCGGAGCCGCTTTCGCTGGACGACATGATGGCGCGCCTGGGCATATCCAAAGCCAGCGTCAGCACAAATATCCGCTCGCTTGAACATATGGGCATGGTGCGTCAAGTCTGGGTGCGGGGCGGCAGCGGACGCCGCAAGTATTACCAGGCCGAAACCGACTTCTGGCAGATTTTCTCCAATTTCCTCAGCGGTCGCGAGCTGCGCGACCTGGAGCACGCGCTTTCAGTGATGCAGGAAAACCATCAGCGCATCTCGGCTTCGATAAACGACCTGCCGCCCGACCAGCAGATGCTGGCGCGCTTATATCTCGACCGCATCGCGCAAATGCAGGCGCTGTTCCGTTTCGCGCAGCTAATCATCAACAGCGTCATGAACCAGGTCAGCGGCATAGATGTCTCGGCGGTGTCCAGCGTCGAGTTGCAGTAGTTTCTCCCTTGTCGCCTTTTTGCCCCCTGTCTATAATCGCTGC
>CAZWCV010000190.1:0-6518 GCA_964632725.1 uncultured Anaerolineaceae bacterium | reverse complement strand
GCGCAGCCAGGGCACCCCCACCCAGAAAAGTCAGGGAGGGGGCCGGGGGGTGGGGTAGAAAATACGCGTCGGCATGCCATGCCGCCCCTACAGCCCCTTATCGTTAATATCCCACTTTGCCTGCTACGCGCCTATGCTACAATGGCGCTATGAACCTGATTGATTACGCCAGCATACTGGTTCGGCGCGGCTGGATCATGCTGCTGCTCGGCATCATCGCCGCCGGCGCCGCCTTCTTTTTCAGCCGCGGCATGGACCCGGTCTACCGCGCCACCCAGAAGGTGCTGATCGTTCCCAGCCGCATCGACTTCGGCCTGACGCAAGCCGCCAAGCAGACGCTGAATAATCACGTCGCCTGGCTCGATAGTTCGCTGCGCGCCGCCGAAGTCATCGACCTGCTGCAACTTGATATGAGCCCGACGCGGCTGCGCGGCGACGTGCGCATCGCCCCCAACCTCGACAGCCAGGTCATCCAGATCGACGCCGAATCCAAAGACCCCGGCCAGGCCGAGCGCGTCGCCCACGAATGGGCGCAGTTGCTGATCCTTTACCGCAACGATCAAAACCAGCAGGCGCGCCGCGAAGACCGCATCTACGCCAGCCTGCAGGACAATCCCGTAACCGTCCTCGCCCGTCCCAACCTGCGAATCAACACCGCGGTCGGTCTTATCGCCGGCATATTCGTCGGCGCCATCATCGTCTTTGTGCTGGAGTATCTGGAAAGCGCGATTGTGCGCCGCCGCGAAGATGTCGAGACCTACGCCGGTTTGCCCGTGCTGGCCGCCGTGCCGCCCGCTGATTAGCCCGACGCCAGTATTTCCGCCAGGATCTCGCGCTCGATATTCCCGCCCGAGACCACGCAGACCACTTTGCCGCTTCCGGCTTGACCAGCCAGCGCCGCCGCCACTGACGCCGCGCCCGCGCCCTCGGCGATCACCCGCTGCCGCTCCGCCAGCAGCCGTATCGCCACCCGGATTTCGTCCAGCGAAACCACCAGCGAGCCATCCAACAGATCGCGCGCCCGCGGCCACATCTCCGGCAGGACGCTTACCCCGCCGATGCCATCCACGAAGCTGGGCGTATATTCCACCGAAACCGGCGACCCGGCGCGCAACGACGCCGCCAAGGGCGCCGCCGTCTCCACTTCGACCGCGTAGACGCGCGTATCAGGCTTCAGCGCGCGAATGGCCGAGGCGATCCCGCAGCTCAGTCCGCCGCCGCCATACGGGATGACCACAGCGTCGACATCGGGCAAGTCCTCGAGCATCTCCAGCCCAATCGTGCCGTTGCCCGCCATAACGGCCGGGTTGCTCACCGGGTGAATGAAAACGCCCTCCAGGCCGGCGAATTCGCCCCTGACGATTACCTCCCACCAGCGATCGAAAGGTACTTTGATGATCTCGCCGCCCAGGCGTCGCACGGCCGCCAATTTCGTCTCCGGCGCATGATCCGGCACAACGACATGACAGGGAATTTCCAGGCGCGCCGCGCAAAAAGCCACGCCCTGCGCCATATTACCCGCGCTCGCGGTGTAGACGCCGCGCGCCAGTTCGTCGCGCGCTGCCAGCGCCATAGCATTGCCGGCGCCGCGCAGCTTAAACGAGCCAATCGGCTGCAAGTTTTCCAGCTTGAGAAAGATCTCCGCCGGGGCATCCTCAAGCGGCAGGCGCAGCAGCGGTGTGCGCACGACGGAGTCGGCAACTCGCAAAGCCGCCGCCTGAATCGCCTGCAATGAAATCGCTTGTGACATCTATCCGCCTTTGGCGTAGCGGGCAAGATAATTCGGGTCGACATCCACACCGAGACCGGGCGCGGTCGGCACCGCCACTCCCCCATCCACTTGCTTGAACTGCGGCTGCGTCAGCTTGTCGCGCAAGGCGCTCTCCGAGCGGTCCATTTCCAGCATAGCCTCGGGCATGCGCAGGCGGCCCGGTACCGGATCGAGGGTACTCACAAAATGCAGGCCGGCGGCAAAGGCGATGCCCGTGCCCCAGCTATGCGGGATGATATTGGTCTGGAAGGCGCTTGCCAACGCCGCTATGCGCTTGACCTCGGTCAGGCCGCCCGCGCCGCAGATATCGGGCTGGGCGATGTCGACGCAGCGCATGCTCAAGAGTTGGCGGAAGCCGGCCAGCAGATATTCGCATTCGCCGCCGGCGATGGCGATTGAGGTCCGCTGACGCAGCTCGCGATAACCGTCGTAGTCGTCCGGCGAAACCGGCTCCTCAAAGAAGCTGACGCCGAGCGGCTCAATCTGCCGCGCAAAGCTCAAGGCCTCGCTGAGTGAGTAGGCGTGGTTGGCGTCCACCATCAACTCGATATCGTCGCCGATCGCCTGCCGCACCGCGCGCGTGTGGCGCAGATCCGTCTCCACGCCCAGGCCGACCTTCATCTTTATGGCGCTGAAGCCTTGCGCCGCGTAATGCTGCGCCTCGTCGACCAGCGCGCCCACCTGATTGTCCGTGTCCGTGAAGTACAGGCCAGTCGCGTAAACCCGCACACGCTCGCGCCGCCGCCCGCCCAGCAGCACCGACACCGGCTGCCCCAGCAGCTTGCCGCGCAAGTCCCACAAAGCAATGTCGATAGCGCTGATCGCCGCGACCAGCACGCCCCGCCGCGCGTAATCCTGCGCGCGCAAATACATCTTGCTCCAGATCGCCTCCACCTGCAGCGCGTCTTCGCCAAGGACCAGCGGCCTCAGATATTCGATCCCGGCTTTGACCACCGTGGCCGGCCCATACCCCTCGCCCCAGCCATAAGTCCCGTCTTCGGCAACGACCTTCACCAGGCAGATCTGCCGCGTCTGAAACTCAAACTGGGAAAAGTAAAAGGGCCGCTCCAAGCGCTGCTCTACGACGGTGGCTTCAATCCGCGTAATCTTCATGGATGCGAACTTTCTCTGTAGAATCCAATCGGCTCAAAGTCTACCATGTTTCAGATAGATTTCCGCACAAAGCGAGAAGTGACCCGGGGACCCGCCAGACACATGGCCGATGCAGCAAAAAGCGGCGATATACGACTCGTGCGGCACATCATTGAACGCTTGATTACCGAGCTCGATGCGATTCTGGCGAGTGATCTGGTCGGCGTCTATCTGTACGGCTCGCTAATCAGCGGCGACTTTGAGATCGCCGTCAGCGACATTGATCTGGTCGTCGTGCTCGCAGCCGACCTGGACGAGCGACAGTTTCGGCTGCTGCATGAAATGCACGCGCGGGTTGTCGGCGACCACCCGGAATGGCGCGACCGCCTGGAGCTAGCCTATATCTCGCGCCGGGCGCTAAAGACCTTTCGCGTGGCTTCGAGCACGATCGGCATCATCAGCCCCGGCGAGCCCTTCCACCTGATTCAAGCGGGAGACGACTGGCTGATCAGCTGGTACGACCTGCGCCAAAACGGCGTCGCCCTGCGCGGCCCGCGCATTCAGTCGCTCATTGACCCGATTCCGCGCGAGGACTGGCTTGATGCCGTGCGCCAGCACATCTGCGCTTATCGACTGTCGGTCAAAGACGCGGCTGACTTCAAGTCTCTGTCTTACATCGTGCTGACTGTCGCTCGTGGCGTCTACACTTTGGCGCATGGCCGGGCTGCCTCCAAAGTGAAAGCGGCGACCTGGGCGCAGCATTGCCATACACGCTGGTCGAGCCTGATTGCGCGCGCATTGGTTTGGCGTCGCGGCTCTGTGGATGATTCGTCGCCAGTCGACCAGACGCGCCTTGAAGTCGCAGCCTTTGTCGACGACATGCTGTCCAGAGCGACTTGCGCCGGGGAAGCAGGACCGGACGAATAATGCGCCCGGGCTCGCCCGACCCTATTCGCAGACACCTTCCGTCTGCACATGTCCCGCGCTAATCCAGCCGTCCTGGCCCATGAAGTCGACCCTGAACCAGCTGGCGGTTCTGGCTTTGGCGGGCAAGGTCGCGCGGAAGGGAATCAAGGCCCTGACTTGCCGCCCGTCCGCTTCGTCGCGCAGGCGCAGCACACTCAATGTGGTCAGCATGCAATCGGTCATGGGGATTGACGCGTCTCTATCAAGCGGCGACACCAGGGCAATCGCGCCGCTCTTCGAAATTAGTCCGCAGCCAAGTTCTCCGGACGAATAAAGCGACAAATGCGTTACTGTCGGCGGAGACAGCGACGTATCCATAAACACCAGCGAGCCCCCGCCAGAGAAACAGGCTTCCACACCCGCCTCTGTACGTCCCCATATCGCCACCGCCACTTCGATGCCGGCCTTCATCAAAGGATGTTCGTCGAGATCGCTGATCTCCACCACCAGGCAGCGCACGTCCGTGTCTCGGCTCCTGACGATTAAGCCGACAGGCAATTCTTCGCAGATATAGGGATAGCCGGGCGAGTCGGGGTCGATATCGCCGGGCGGGCAGCCGGGCAAATCAAGCGACTGACCCACGGACAACAAGTCATCAGTCAGTCGATTGAGCAGCCGCAGGTCCTCGACCCTGGTGTTGAGCGCGTCGGCAATGAGGATCAAGCTGTCGCCGGGCTGCGCCACATATTCGCAAACCCGCGGGTCTGCCTCCCGCCACGGCAACTCAAAGGCGCCGATGTCGCAGCCTGCGCCCTGCGGCCGCTTCGTATCCACAACATCGGAATCGGGATCGCTCAATCTTTCACAGAGCTCCGGATTAGCCGTATCAATGCCGGGGCTGCCCGCTGCGAGCGGGAAATAGGTCACGCCCTTGTACGTCCTCGGCTCGCCCAATATCACATTGTGGACCGGCGCCGTGACGTCTTGTGTTTCCTCATCTTTGACAGCGTTCTGCGCCTCGGTCGACGGCGTCGCGGTCTCGGTGGATTCCGAGACAAACTGCGCGCTCTGGTTGGTCAAGGTCTCCGTTGGATCTTGTGTGTCCGTCGCCTCAGCTACTGGCGCAACCAGCGGGCAGGAACCGTCGCTGATGGCGTTTCTGACCCACTCAATGACGCTGTATTCGCTGACGCCCGGATGGCAATGCGTCACGCCCTCGTCGATTTCGCCGGCGATGATTGTATTGCCGATGCTCAGCGTCGCCTGCGAACCGGTAAAGGCGATGGCGGCGCCGCGCTCGTCGGCCGTATTGTTCGCCATCGAAACATGTACGATGGTAATCTCCGTTGTATAGTCCGAGTCGGCGCCCGCGCTGATGGCGCCGCCTTCACGGGCGTGATTGCCGCTCAGGGTCGAGTTTTCGATTTTCAGGCGGCCGTTCCAGATCTCGATCACGCCGCCTTCTTCCGCTTGATTGCCGGTGAAACTGCTCTTGTCAAACTCTACAATGCCTCCAGCTACCCGTATGGCCCCGCCATCCTGCGCCGCGACATTGCCGCTGAAGCTGCTGAGTTCTCCGACGCTCAATGTATGTTCACGGCTTTCGCTGGTGAAATAGAGGCCGGCGCCGCCGCCGCGCATGGCCGTATTGTCTTTGACCTGGCTGCCATATATGCTCACCGTGCTGTCGCCGGCGTAGATGCCGCCGCCGGCATCACCCGCCCAACTGTCTTTTACGACTGCGTTACGGAGGATCAGCGTACCGCCATCGATATGAATGGCGCCTCCGCGCGCGCCGGTCCGCCCATTGGTAATCGTGATGTTCCGCAACGTGACTTCGGCATCCTCAATGGAGAATATCGCGTTGCTGTCGTTGCCGGAAACGGTGAAATCCGAGCCGTCGATCGTCATATCCGTGGTGATGACGGGTAGCCGGCCGCCAAGGGTAATGTCGCCGGTTAAGGTAATCGTATCGTCCCCGTCGCCGGCCGCGCAGCGGTCGAATTCATGATCGTTGTTCGCCGCGTGAATGGCTTCGCTCAACGAACAGGCCTGGTCGACGAAAATATTCGCCGACCGACTGACCGAAACTGAAAGGAGCGCGATCGCTACAATAACAAAGACTGGCAACAGCCTGGATGAACGCGCGTCGAGCATCTGGGAGGCAGCCATTATTACTTTCTTCACTCTTGCTTAATTGACATCACTATGAATTTTAGCGCCGCTCACGTTTCGAGCAACCGAATTGAAGGCTACTTCTTCAGGCGCCCGTCGGAAGGAAGCAGACCGGCGCTACCGGCGGATTCATCAAATGCGCGCAACCGTCGCCGAACTAACCTTTTGCGCCAGGAAACGCGCCGCCAAACCGATTGCCGCCCAGCGCTCAGGCGTCGAGCCCGGCATTTCCGGGCGCGTGCACCGGCCTGACGACCAGGTCGCCCAGGCGGATAGTTTGCGTTGTCGCGCCCTGAAGCCCGGCATCACTGCGAATGCCGACCACAAGGCAGAACTGTCGCGTGCCGCATCGCTCGCCAATCACGTCTGCTGTATATGCGGACAATAAAGCGGAGGCGAACCGGGACGGCGAGCCTGTAGCGACTGTCGCTTTCGATTCGCCGCCTGTCCCGGATCAAGGCGCGACGATACCGCCATTGCGGCAAGGGAGTCCAAATGGTCAGGATCGTCCCGTCAACTCCCTCGTAAGCAAACATAAGCAAGTCATGCAAATTTCGTCTCAAAAGAATTTTCC
>CAZWCV010000189.1:0-6527 GCA_964632725.1 uncultured Anaerolineaceae bacterium | reverse complement strand
TCAGCCCTTGTCTTGACTACGAAACTCGCCAAAGAAGTGTTCTTCCCCCCATTGCAATGGGGGGACCGAGGGGGGTAGGTGAATGGCGCACACAGATCCACCGGTGTCGGACAAGCCTCAACTCTTCGTCAAGCGGCGCTAAACCTCAACCTCGCCCAAGTTGTGATACAGACGCACAGCCGCCTCCAGCGACTTCACGAAGGTGTCGATCTTCAGGTATTCGTTGGGCGAGTGGATGCCGTCGCCATCGCCGTAGCCGAAGCCCGTGATGGGCAGGCCGATCAACCGGTTGAAGACACCCAGGATGGGTATGGAGCCGCCGGTGCGCACCAGTTGGGCGCGGCCGCCGACGGTCGCTTCAATGGCGGACTGCACCGCTTCCAGCCAGGGTCCTTCGGTGACCAGTTGGAAATACCAGGCTTCTTCGCCGATCTCGCAGCTGACGTCAACGGTATCGCTGGCGAAGCTTTCGACCTGCCGCTTGAGCACTTGTGAAACCACGCGCGGGTCTTGATCCGGCGCCAGACGCATGGTGATCTTGAGGCCGGCTTCAGCCGGGATGATGGTCTTGTTGCCTGCGCCTTGATAGCCGCCCCACATGCCGTTGACATCCAGCGTGGGGTAGACTGTGGCGCGCTCCGAGGCCGGCGCGATTGTCTCGCCCCAGAAGCGCTCGACGCCGGCGCCTTCCTTGAGCGCGTCGTCTTGAAAGCCGGCGGCGATGCGTTCTTTTTCGGCGGCGCTGACCTCTACCAGGCTGTCGTAGTAGCCGGGCAATTGCACGCGCCCGTCGTCATCGTGCAAGGAGCCGATGATCTGTCCGGCCACGTGCAGCGGATTCTGCACCAGGCCGCCGTACAAGCCGGAGTGGATGTCGGCGCTGGGCCCGGTCACGCGCACTTCGGCGCTGACGATGCCGCGCCCGGCGTAGGTCAGCTGCGGGTCGTCGGGCTTGAGGTTGCCGTCGCAGTTGAGCAGCAGATCGGCTTGTAAACGTTCTTTATTGGCTTCGACGAAGGCTTCTATGCTGGGCGAGCCGGATTCTTCCTCGCCCTCGAACATGATCTTGATATTGACGGGCAAGGCGCCGTTAGCCCGCAGCAGCGCCTCAAAGGTCTTGAGGTTGCCCCAGACGCCGGCTTTATTGTCGCTGGCGCCGCGCGCGACCATATTGCCGTCGCGGATCACGCCCTCGAAGGGTTCCGAATGCCAGAGCGGCAGCGGGTCCACCGGCTGCACATCGTAGTGCGCGTAGACCAGCACCGTAGGTTTATCGGCGCCGGCCTTGAGCCACTCGCCGTAGACCACCGGCAGGCCCGCGGTCTCGATGGCTTCGCAATTGTCGAAGCCCAAGGCTTCAAGCTGCCCGACAATCCAGTCGGCGCAAGCCTTTACGTCATCAGCGTAGGCCGGGTCGGCGCTGATGGAGGGGAAGCGCAGCAGTTCCTTGTAGTCCTCCATCATTTTGTCCTGCGTCTCGTGCAGGTAGTCGATCGCGTTTTGAACAGTGTCGGACATCGTATGGTGTCTCCCTCGATTGCATGGAACGCCCATCATCATACCGCAAAGCCGCTGGCATGTCCGCGCCAAGACCGAAATTAACCACGGAGATCACAGAAGTAAATGCGACCAAGTCATGAAAAAGTTTTGCCACCGAGTACACAGAGTCAAAGAGAGTACACCGAGTAAAGCAATGAAGTGATCGCATGCCAGCGAAAGTTCTCATTTGTCGGATGGCCGCCTGAATTGCGGTGGTATCGAAACAATTCAGAACTCTCTATGCGGGCGGGCAGTGTCTACGCGCCCCTCTGTGTGTCCTCATTTTCCTCTGTGGTAAAGGAAAAGCTTCTTGACATGAGATTTGCTTGACTTACTTTGTTCTACTGAGAGCATAGAGGAAAGCGCTTTACAAACGAGCAGCGACCCTATTTAAACATCAACTCTGTGTCCTCGGTGTACTCGGTGGTAAAGATAAAACTCTCTGCGAATGCCGGGCCGCGCGGCGTAACCGTTCCGACAGAATTGCAATCTAGGCTAAAATGAGAAGCGATGGGCAATTGAGCAACAGCGAGGAAGTATGGCCAAACAGCGCAACATTCTGGTAGTCGACGACGAACGGACGATTCGAGAAGTCGTGCGGCGTTACCTGGAAGTCGAGGGCTTCGCGGTCACCGAAGCGGAGACGGGACCACAGGCGCTGTCGATCTTGCAGGACAGCCAGCCCGACCTGATCGTGCTGGACATCATGCTGCCCGGCGTCGACGGCTTCGCCATCACACGCCGATTACGCGGCAACAGTGACTACAACCCGCTGCGCGCGCAGGGCGACATCCCCATCATTCTGCTGACGGCGCGCTCCAACGAGGTCGACCGGGTGGCCGGCCTGGAGCTGGGCGCCGATGACTATGTCACCAAACCTTTCAGCCCGCGCGAGCTGGTGGCGCGGGTGAAAGTCATCTTGCGCCGCGCCAGCCCGCCCGAAGTCGAAAGCGAGCAGCCGCTGGAATTCTCCGGCTTGACGCTTGACCCGCGCAGCCGTTCCGTGACAGTTGCGGGCAAAGGCGTCGCGCTGACAGCCAAGGAGTTTGATCTGCTCTGGTTCTTGCTGCGGCATCCGCGCCAGGTCTTCACGCGGCAGCAACTGCTCGATCAAGTTTGGGGCTACGAATTTTACGGCGATGAGAGCACGGTGACGGTGCACGTCCGCCGCCTGCGGGAAAAGCTGGAGCCGAACCCGAGCAAGCCCAATTTTGTGCAGACGGTCTGGGGCGTCGGTTACAAGTTCGAGGCGCCGGCCGAAGAATAGGGAGAACGAGCCGGATGATGCGCCTGAATGAGCGACTCTCACATAATCCGCTGATCATATTCCTGGTCGTAATGGTGATCCCCATCGCCGGCGCCGTCTTCAGCGAGTTGGTGATGTTTGACTTGCCCGGCGGCGAAGTGCAGCAGCTGCTGGCGTTTATGACGATGACCGGCCTGATGAGCTCGCTGCTGTCCTTCGCTTTTTATCGGCTGGGCATACTGGAATGGTTTCGCAGCCTGCGCTGGGCGATCTGGATGGTTATCGCCCTGCTGGTGCTGATGATTTTCCTCAATGTCTGGGTGATCGCGCGCCTGACCTTCATCCAGGCGCATTATCTCACGCTGACCTCGGTTTTGCTGGTTTTCGCGGGCTTGTCGGCGCTGACCATCGGCTTCTTCGCGTCCAAGACCATGACCGACCGCCTGAGCAAGCTGCACGACGCCACGCAAGCCCTGGCGCGGCGCGACTTCAGCGTTCGCCTCAAGATTTCGGGCAATGACGAAATTGCGCAACTGGCCGATACCTTCAACGACATGGCGCAGAACCTGCAGGAGGTCGAGGAGCAGAAACAGCAGCTGGAACAGACGCGGCGCGATCTGACCGCCTGGGTCTCGCACGATTTGCGCACGCCGCTGGCGTCGATACGCGTCATGATCGAAGCCATGCTGGACGGCGTGGTGGACGACGAAGAAACCGTGCAGCGCTACCTGGACAACAGCCGCGCCGAGGTCCAGCATCTCAGCGATTTGATCGACGATCTCTTCGAGCTGGCGCAGCTGGATGTCGGGCATCTCAAGCTGAATTTGCAGCAAGCGTCCATCCGCGACTTGATCTCCGATACGCTGGGCAGCATGACGGCAAAAGCCGACCAACAGGGCATCACGCTGATCGGCAATGTTTCCGAAGATGTCGATATGATCCGGATGGCGCCGGACAAAATCCAGCGCGTGCTGACGAACCTGGTTGACAACGCCATCAAGTACGCTGACAGCGGCGTCAGCGTCATCCTGCGCGCCTGGCGCAGCGGCGACGACGTCCGCATCGACATCCACAACAGCGGCTCGTTCATCCCGCAAGATGTCTTGCCGCGCCTATTCGAGAGCTTCTATCGCGGCGAGGGCTCGCGCATGCGCGGGGACGACGGCGCGCGCGGCACGGGCCTGGGTTTGGCCATCGCGCGCGGCTTCATCGAAGCGCATGACGGGCGCATCTGGGCCACCAGCGTCGAATCGGAAGGCACGACCTTCAGCTTCACCCTGCCGCAGTAGTCGGCGCATCCACGCATTGCCCGCTGAACAATTCCCGCGCAAGCGATATAATCGCCTCCATTGTTCCGGCACAATCAATCGAAACGAGGAAGCGAATCATGGATTTGGGACTCAAGGGCAAGGTGGCGCTGGTCGCGGCGTCGAGCAAAGGTCTGGGTTATGGCGTGGCCAAAGCGCTGGCCGCGGAAGGCGCCAAGGTCTCGCTTTGCAGCCGCAGCGCTGACGCCGTGGCCGCGGCCGCGAAAACACTGGCGGATGACTACGGCGCTGACACCATGGCCTCCGCTTGCGATGTGCGCCAGCTGAGCGATATTCAGGCCTGGGTGGACTCGACGGTTGCCGCCTGGGGCCAGATCGACTGCCTGCTGGTGAATGCCGGCGGCCCGCCCGCCAAAACCGTCAAGGAGCTCAGCGAGGAAGATTGGCAAGCGGCTTTCGAGCTGACGCTTCTGAGCAGCGTGCGCATGATCAGCTGCGCGCTGCCGCAGATGAACGCGGGCGGCTCGATTTTGACTGTGACATCCGGCTCGGTGCGGGAGCCGATCCCGCGCCTGGCGCTGTCCACAGTTATGCGGGCCGGCGTGGCCGGTTTGGTCAAGACCCTGGCCGACGAGCTGGCCGGCGACGGCATCCGCGTCAACAACCTGGTGCCGGGGCGGATCGACACCGATCGCGTGGCGCAGCTTGACGCGGTTACGTCGGAGAAGCAAGGCATCAGCCTTGAAGAGGTGCGGCAGCGCAGCCTGGCGGGCATCCCGCTGGGGCGATACGGCACGATCGACGACTTTGGCGCGGCCGGGGCTTTCCTGCTTTCGCCGGCGGCCAGCTATATCACCGGCGCCACCTTGCGCGTCGATGGCGGCGCGGCGCGGGCGATTTAGCGGCTACTGGTTGCCATAGTCGAAGCCTATGGGGCGGTAAGGCACATCAAGGTGTTCGATTATCGCGGAGAGCATGCGGCTATTTTCAGCGACAGCCTGGCGCAGCAGCAAGAGTTCTTCGCGGTTGGCGGCGATGCCCTCGCTGTTGGCTTCAATGCCTTTGCTGTTGGCATCCACCTTTTTTTCCAGGCGCTCAATTTGCTCGCCCAAGCCGTTCATGCTGTCAAAGGCGCGGTCCTGGGCGCGTCGCGTCGCCTGGTATTCGCCTTCTATCCGTTCCAGCCGAATGTCCTCTGTCAGCATTGCCGTCGCTTTCGTTTAACGTAGCCGTTCACGTCCAGTTTAGCATGGGCGGCTGTGGCGGGCAAGCTGGCCCGCGGCAACGACCAAAAGACCGACACGACGGCGGTAGCAACATTCAAGTACATAATGAGGATCCTATGACTGCGTATGAAGCGCTGGCGGCGCATATCGCCGAGTACAACGATCTGCTTTGCATACTCAACACGCTGAAATGGGATATGCGCGCGATGATGCCGGCCGGCGGCGCAGCCACGCGCGGCGCGCAACTGGCGACGCTGACCAAAATCGCCAAGGATGTCTTCGTCAGCGACAAGACCGCGCGCCTGCTGGACGCGGCCGAAGCGGAAATGGCCGGAGCAAATGCCGACGTGTATGCGGCGCGCGCCTTGCGCCAGACACGCGACGCGTACGAATTGCAGAAGCATATTCCCGCCGAGCTCGTCGGCCGGCTGGCGGCGCTGGGTCCGGAGTCGGAAGCCACATGGGCGGCCGCCAAGGACGCGAACGACTTCGCTGCGTTCAAGCCTTACCTGGAGCGGATGCTGGCGATCAACATCGAACTGGCCGACGCCATAGGCTACGACGACCATCCCTTTGACGCGCTGATCCAGCAATTCGAGCCGGGCATGTCCGCCGCGCGGCTAAAGGTCTTTTTCGGAGAGCTCAAGGCCCGGCTGCTGCCTCTGCTGCGGCGGATCGTCGCCAACGACGCGCCATTGCCAAGCGACCTGTGGGCGGCGGAATATGACCTGGATGCCCAGAAAGCGGTCTGCCACGAACTGGCTGGGTTGATCGGCTTCGACTTCGGGCGCGGCCGGCTCGACAGCGCGCCGCATCCCTTCGAGATTTCGTTCACGCGGGACGATGTACGCATCACCACGCGTTACGACGCCAATTATCTGCCCATGTCGATATTCGCGGCCCTGCATGAAGCCGGGCACGGACTCTACGAGCAGAATGTCGCGCCCGAGCTAACCCGCAGCGCGCTGACGACCGACTTTATCGGCCAGTATGCAGTGGGCGGCGCCAGCTACGGGGCGCACGAATTCTCCTCGCGCCTGTGGGAGAATCAGATCGGCCGCAGCCATGCATTCTGGGAGCGTCATTTCGGTCGGCTGCAGGCGGCATTCCCACAGCAGCTGGCGGCGGCCGATGCCGAGCTCTTTTATCGCGCCGTCAATCGCGTGAGGCCCAGCTTGATCCGCGTGGAAGCCGACGAGGTCACATACAACCTGCATATCATGCTGCGCACGGAGATAGAAATGGCGC
>CAZWCV010000188.1:2102-6629 GCA_964632725.1 uncultured Anaerolineaceae bacterium | reverse complement strand
CCAGAAGAGCGGCAGGATGAAGGCGGCGGACAAGACAACCAGCAGCGCGAACGATACGGCTTTGTTGATGTCTGTTCGTTTGATGTCGAGATTAGCCAGCATAGCGTTTGGTGGTAGGTGGATAACTTAGGGGTCGAGCGTGCGTACCAATCTGCTGTATTTGCGGGCGACTCACCGAGTCGCCCCTACAAGACGTGTCCGGTAACTCGCCTCGACAGCGCCAATTCTACCCCACCCCCCGGCCCCCTCCCCGACGAGTCAGGGAGGGGGAGCTAACTCTTGGCAAAGTCTGCAAAGACATGACTTTTTTCACGGCATTGTGCCTTTAATCTCGTGTCGCTGACACATCGCTACCGTAGTTCTTCAGCGCCATTTGACTTATCGGACAAGCCTTTCAAGACTCGCATATTGAAATCAGGTGGGCGAGCCGAGACTGGCCTCTACAGTATTCCGCTGGCGCAACTAGAACTGACGGTATTCGTTCTCGACGGCGGATTGCACGGCGTCGAGCGCGTCTTGCGCCGATTTCTCCAGGCGCAGGGCCTGATCGATTTCCGACTGCAGGCGGTCCATATAGAAATTGGCCACCGGTATCATCGGCGTGGTCAAGCCGCGTGGGCTGCCCATGCTTTCGAAGAAGGTGCGATAGTCGGGATAGTCGTCGAAGAGGGCGGAGATGCGCGGCACTTCCAGCGCGGCTGTGGATCCGGTGGTGGTGCTGGGCGTATCTTTCCAGGCGGCCACTGTGGCCATGACGTTGTGATCGGTGATGCCCGACCAGAACTTGGCGAATTCATAAGCGGCGGCCGGGTTGGCTGCGCCGGAAGGGATGATCTGGTAGTTGCCCCAGATCCAGGTGCCCCAGCCGGTCGAATCTTCTTCGCCTTCAACCGGCGGCAAGTGCGTGACGCCCCAGCGGAAGCCATCGGCGGCGAAGCGCTGGAAATCGCCCAGCTTCCAGGGGCCGATCAGCTGCATGGACAGCCGCTCGGAGACGAAGGGGTCTTGCGTGCCGCCGCGCTCGCCTGACAAGCCGGACTGGAAGCGCTGCAGCCGTTCCACGCCGTATTTCTCGCTGTAGGTCATCATCCACTCGAGGCCGCGCACGTTGCCCGGATGGTTGGCGGTGATGGCGTCGTTTTCGGCATCGTAGAGTTGCCCGCCGAAGTTGGCCATCCAGGACCTGGGTATGCCATGACCCTGGCCCAGGTGCAGCAGGCCCATGCGGTCGTAGTTGCCATCGGCGTCTTCGACCGTCAGCATCTCGGCCATTTCATCCAGTTCGGCGATAGTCCTGGGGCCGACTTCCGGATCCAGGCCGACCTCTTCAAAATGGGATTTGTTCCAGGCCAGGTCGTAAACGCCGAAGCCGCTGGGCGTACCGTAAAGCGTGCCGTCAACGACGCCGCCGTTATACGCGGCTGGCGTGAGAAAGTCCTTGAAGGCGTCCAGGTCTTCTTGCGGTCCCAGATCGGCGTAAGGTGTGATGCCGCCGAGCGCGGCCAGCCCGGGCAGCTCGTTCGAGCCGAAGAAGGTAGCGACGTCGGGCGGGCTGCCGGAGGCGATAGCGGCGGTCAAGCGCACGAGAAAGTCCGCATAGGGGACGACCAGCGGCTCTACGCGAACGGCGTCCTGATGTTCATGGAATTGGTCGACGATGTCCTGGACGTAGTTCTCCCACTGTTCGGTCCAGCCGTGCCAGTAGGTGATGGTGACGGGATCTTGCGCAGCCACGCCGGCGATGGGCAGCTGACTGAGCGCGAGGGCGCCCGTGCCGCCGGCCATGGCCTTCAGCATATCGCGGCGGGAGAGACTGTGTTTCTTGGGTGAAATCATTAGTTTGCTCCATTTTGGTCTTAGCTTGCCTGATGAAGAAAATCGGTATGCCTGAATCTAATGCGGAATCGTCACCTCCTTTGAGCTATGGCAGGCGTCGGCGGGCGAGCCAAGGCTCGCCCCTACAGTCGCTGGGTGTATCGTGAGCGGGATGTGGGGCTGTGGTTTATTTGAAATCATCGAAAGACCAGTGGTTGTTCCAGCGGGCGTCGATTTCCTCGCGCACGCGCTGGTAGCGGATATCGGTGGACAGGCGAATGCGCCGCTCGGGCGAGACATTTTCGGTGGCGGCGTGGGTGGTGTAGGCGCCATGCACGACCATATCGCCGGCTTCATAATCGGCCATCAACCAGCGGGTGTCCAGCCGCTCGGCCAGCGAGGGCAGGTCTTTGGTCAGCCAGCCGTGTTTGCCCATATTCTTGTTGTAGGCGTTGATGCGCTCTTCCGGCTTAAGCTCGGTATTAAGGGCGCTGAACTCGGCTTCTTTGCGGCGGCCGAAATGGTGCGAATTCTCGAGATAGATCAGCCCGCCCATGTTCACCGGGATATCGCCGATGGGGATCCAGCTGGTGCAGACGCTGTCGGCGCCGCCGCGCAGGTAGACCAGGTCGTAGTGCGCGCCGGTCGAGAGCGATTCGCCCGGGCAGATGTGGCGGATGAGTTTGCGTTTGTGCAGGTAGGCCGGTCCTTCGAGGAAGGCTTCGTAGAATTTCCAGATGGGCGCGGCCAGGCAGAAGGATTCGTAAGCTGCCCAGCGATGCGTCTCCAACTGCATTTTGCGGATCAGGCCCTTGTTTTCGTCCGCGCCGTCATAGATGCCCGCGCCGGGGTCGATGTCGCGGCGGACGAGCCCGGTGTCGCGATAAGCCGCGAAATAACGCCGGCGAAAGTCGAGGACCTCGGTGCGGTCCAGAAAGCCCTTGAGCCACAAATAGCCTTGTTCGCGATATTGCTCTTGCAGCGCCTTGATGGATGCGCCGGGATAGGTGGGCGTCAGCCAGCCGAGCCGGTTTGGCGCTGCGGAGAGCGTGTAGCCGTTGCTGGAAAGGGGCTGCTGGAGGACGGAAGTCTCAGCCATATTTCGCGACCTGAACTGCTAGCGATATCTGTAATTTAGCGTGTGACTGAAGCAAAGTCAAATGCTTGACCGCGTGGAATGGTACGAGCGCGGATGCTATACTTGTGGCGAGAAGCGTCAGAGAAGGCGATGGTCCGATGGCAACCCGAGAACGCCTGTACACAGTGGACGACGTTTGGCGCCTGGCATGCGCGCCGGAAAACGACGCCAGGAAAATCTGTCTGATAGATGGGGAGATGCTGGTTACGATGTCGCCAGGTTACTTGCACGCCAGGATTGCGGGAGAAATCGCGCGGCTCTTGGGAAATTATGTTGTTGAGCGTGATCTGGGCGATGTGGTCGTCGAGAGCGGTCATTACCCACCAGCGGACCGCCGCACTCTGTTGCTTCCTGATGTGGCCTTCATCAGAAAGGCTAGGATTGCGGCGCCGGACCTGGATTCTTATGCCCCGTTTATGCCCGATCTGGTCGTAGAAATAATCTCACCGTCTCAAACCTTGGAACAAGCGCGCCGCAAGGCCGGAGTCTATCTGCGACTTGGTACTGAACTGGTCTGGCTGGTGCGGCAGGTGGAGAAGTGCGCCGAAGTATGGACGGTCATGGACGGACAGCCGAGGAGCGAGTCCGTTGGCAAGGACGGCGAGTTAATTGGCGGCGCGGTCTTGCCGGGATTCACGTTGCCGCTGCGGCAGTTGTTTCGCGAATAAACTGATATTGTGGGCGAGCCAAGGCTCGCCCCTACAGATGCCGGGTTTGGGGTGAGGGATCTTATTTCACCGCGCCCATGGTCAAGCCGCGCACCAGGTAACGCTGGAAGAAGAGCGCCATCAGGAAGGGCGGCGTCATGGTCACCACAGCCGCGGCCGACATATCTTCCCAGGCGACTTCGTACTGGCCGATAAAAAGCGTGAGCACGATGGTCAGCGGCTGCGAGTCGTCCGTGCGGCTGAAGATCAGCGGGATGAGGAAATTATTCCAGGTGGTCAGCATGGCCACCAGGAAGACCGCCACCATGCCCGGGCGCGCCAGCGGCAGCACGATGCTGTAGAGTATGCGCCAGCGGTCGGCGCCGTCAACGCGGGCGGCGTCCTGAATCTCGCTCGGTATATCGCGCACGAAAGTCGTCATCATCCAGACGGCCAGCGGCAGCAGCAGCGTGACGAAGATCAGCACCAGGCCCAGCAGCGTATCCACCAGCTCGAGCCGCGACATGATGAAAAACAGCGCGATCAGCGAGACCCAGATAGGCAGCGGCAGCATCAGCATGATCAGCAGGAAGATGGCGTTTTTGCCGCGGAATTGCATGCGCGCGAAGGCGTAACCGGCGCCGGTGGCCAGCAGCGTGACGACGGCGGCCGAGGCCACGCTGATGATGAGGCTGTTGCGCAGGCCGGCGCTCATCAGGTGGGCGGTGGGCGAGAAGCTGCCGTCGCGGAATTTGGCGCCCTGGGTGAAGATGGTCTGGTAAGACTCGATGGTCGGCTCGCTGGGGAACCAGATCTTGTAGGGCTGGGCGTAGAGCTCGCGCCGGGTCGAGATGCTGCTGACCGCCACCCAATAAATCGGCGCCAGCGCCCAAATCAGCACAACCGCGCACAGAACATAGATGACGC
>CAZWCV010000188.1:0-2092 GCA_964632725.1 uncultured Anaerolineaceae bacterium | reverse complement strand
CCCCCGGCCCCTCCCCGATGCATCAGGGAGGGGTGACTCGTTATCGCGCTTGCTGAAATCTGCCGGATTAAAGGCTCTTTCAGCCGCTCGGCAGCTGTTTGCGAGGAAGGACAAGCAGGCGCGCGATTCGGTCTCGCCGTCATGGTTCCTGCACCCCCTGGTTGTAGACGCGCATGACGAAGATCACGCCCACCGCCAGCGACATAACCAGGATGATGTAGGACAGCGCCGCGCCCAGTCCGATGCGCAGATCGCGGAAGACCAGCTCGTAATTGTAGAGCATCAGCGTCTTGGTGAAGGGGTTCATGGCGCCGCCGGCCGAGCCGCCCGCGGTCAGCGTCCAGACGACATCGAATATCTGGAAAGCGGCGATAAACTCGACCACCAGGGCGATGCCGAATGAAGGCAGCAGCAGCGGGAAGGTGATAAAACGCACGCGATGCCAAGCGTTGGCGCCATCGACTTTGGCGGCGTCGAAGAGGTCGTCGGGGATGCTCTGCAAGCCGGCCAGCAAAATTATCGTGGGGAAGGCGTAGCGCGTCCAGGTCTGCACGACGCAGACCCAGAAGAGCTGATGATCGGGCTCGCGCAGCCAATACTGGTACTCGCTGATCAAGCCGAATTGGTAAAGGAAGCCGTTGAGCGCGCCGTATTCGCCATTGAGCAGCCAGCCCCATAAGAAGCCGTTGACCACGCCGGGCAGCATCCAGGGCAGGATGGCGAGCGTGCGCACAACGCCGCGGCCGGGGAAGCGCTGGTTCAGCAGCATGGCGATGCCGAAGGCCACCGCCATCTCCAGCGGCAGGGTGATGAGCACCACTTTGAAGCTGCGGCCGGTGACTTCCCAGAACTCGTCGTCCTGGACCAGTTTGACGTAGTTGTCCAGGCCGACAGCTTTGGGCGGCCGGCGGATGCGCAGGTTGCGGTTGGTCAGGCTGGTGCTGAAAGTGTCGACGGCCGGGTAGTAGATGAAGAGCGCGATGAGGAGGACGATCGGCGTCAGGACGACGATGACATAGCGGGAGTCGGATGAGAGGAGGCGTCTAGCGTTGTTCATGGTTTAAGATACCGATGTACGAGCCATCGTCCTTTGCTTAACGCCAGCACACAGACGCCCGAGTCGCTGTAGGGGCGAGCCTTGGCTCGCCCGACGCAATTCACAGCCTCAACAGCCGTAGGGGCGAGCCTTGGCTCGCCCGTCAACCTGCATGCCCTAGTCAATATACAGACTGTCCTCGGCCCAGCGCGCCGGATTCTCGACGATATATCGGCGTATGTCGTTAAAGGATTCCTCGTTACGTACGATATGATCATAATAGTTCCGCTGCCAGATTTTCTGGTCACGGCTAATCAATCCGGACCACGCCCTCCGGCTGACAGCCGCCTTAAACTGGCTAATAATCGCCCCGAGCGAACCCGCTGACGCGCCCTTTGACGACGCGCAACCTGCAGGATGCTGTTGTGCAGCGCCGGAGCCACACATATCCTCTATGATGAGTATTCCGTGCAGGTGATTTGGCATCACCACATATTGATCCAGGTGAACATTGCTCCGCGCTTGCGCCACATGCTGCCATTCCTCAGTTACAACCTTGCCCAATGAGCTATATGCCATATCGCCGTCGACTATCGCGCCAAAGAGTTTTGCCTTATGATAAGTACAGATCGTAACAAAATAGATACCGCTTTGCCGATAATCGTAGCCGCCTAATCGCGTTGATCGGCGTCGCGTTTCAGGATACATACGATTTGCCATTGCCACCGGCGTCCTGCGTCGCGCATTAGGGCGAGCCAAGGCTCGCCCCTACAGCACGTTGGTTAAAGGCGACCAGCCGATCGGCGTGTAAATCGGCGTCCACAGCGAACGGATGTCGATAAACCTATCATTCGTAATTCCTATCATGCGTAGATGGTCGATCTACAACGCCGCCCTTGCATTAGATGTTTGCGGATATGGGCGAGCCAAGGCTCGCCCCTACAGACGCGACCATAAGATGGTGGAATCTACTCGTACTCCTCCTTGAGCTCGTTCCACTCGTCGGCCAGGCCATCGATGATGTCGTCAGCCGACATGCCGGTGGACATGCCTTCC
>CAZWCV010000187.1:0-6642 GCA_964632725.1 uncultured Anaerolineaceae bacterium | reverse complement strand
GACGGGTCAGGGAGGGGGGTATTATTCTACCTCACCCCCCGGCCCCCTCTCCGAATCATCAGAGAGGGGGAGCCAAAATCTGCGAATTTCCGGGTTATTTCTTGCTTTCGTATGAACTGACCAACTGTCCCATATATTTTGAGCACAGTTGCAGTTTATAAGGTGTATTGTATGCAATACCAGTCAAGCCATGTAGGGGCGAACTATCCGGTCGCCCGCCCTGGTCGAAGCCCGTAGCGTTCGCGCTTATTGCCTGGAATTGCGTGTCACGGTACGAGCGGTCTAGTCTACATACCAGTCGTCGCGATTCAGCGGCAGATCGCCGGCAGCGCCTTTGCCAGCGCGCGACTTGTAGAGCAGCGCCTGGTGAATCGAATTGTAACCCGACTCGAAGGTCCAGCGGGCGCCGGCCAGGTAAATCCGCCAGCGCCGGTAGCCGACCGGCCCCAGCATATCCAGAATCGTGTCTTCATGCGCCTCGTAGCGCTGCAGCCAATGCTTCAGCGTCAAGGCATAATGCTCGCGCAGGCTCTCCACATCGCGGGTTTCAAAGCCGGCCTTGGCCGCCACATCCAGCACATAAGCGATATGCTGGCTGTCGCCGTCGGGGAAGATGTATTGCTGCACAAATGAGTCTTTCGCCTCATACTGCGCGACATGGGGCGCCAGGAAGAGCGTGATGCCGTGGTTGAGGAAGACGCCGCCGGGCTTGAGCAGGCGGTAGGCTTTGTCGAAATAGACGCCAAGATTCTCGCGCCCGACGTGCTCGACCATGCCCACGCTGACGATTTTGTCGAAGGGCTGGCTTTCGTCCACATTTCGGTAATCCAGCAACTCGGCCCGGCAGCGCCCGGACAGGCCGGCCGCCTCGATCCGTTCATTGGCCAGGGCCAGCTGCTTCTCCGCCAGGGTGATGCCCAGGGCGTCGACGCCGTAGCGTTCGGCCGCGTGCATGATCAGCGCGCCCCAGCCGCAGCCGATATCCAGCAGGCGCTCGCCCGGCTGCAGCCGCAGCTTGCGACAGATATAGTCCAGCTTGCGGGCTTGGGCGGTGTCTATGCTCTCGGCGGGGTCCGCGAAATAGGCGCAGGAATAGACCATCTTTTCATCCAGCCAAAGCTGGTAAAACTCATTTGACACATCGTAGTGATATTGAATGGCTTGCATATCGCGGTTGACCGAGTGCTTGGCGCCGGAAAGGTGGGCGATCTGATTGTTGCTGCCGGGATCGCGCGAGGGCAGGCGCAGCAGCTTGGGCGCGAAGCGCAGCGTATCCGACAAGCTCCAGCCTTCCCACAGGTAACGCGCCAAATCGATGGCGGCGTATAATTCGCCTTCAATCTCGAAGTCGCCGAACATATAAGCTTCTCCCAGCTTGCGCTCGGTCGGAGGAAAGAACATCCGGCGCAGCGCCGAGGGGCCGTTGAGCGCGATGGTGAAGCGATGTTGGCTGGTTCCCGGTGGCTCCCATATTGTGCCGTCCCACAACCGGATGGCGAAATCGCGACCGGGATAATCAGCAAATACCGCGCTAAGCAAGTCCAGCGTATTGGTTACATGACTATCGCGCGTCATGACTCTCGCTTTATCCATATCGGGCCTCCTTCATCCACTATGCCGAGGGCTGGCGACGGTCGGTAACGGGCATGGCTATTTGTTCAGGATGCGCGCAATTATAGCAAGATTGGCAACGTCGCGCTAAAGCAATCGTATATTGCAGTGGTGGCTGCTACAGGCTTCTCCCCATGATTGATCCCACTCGCTTCGACGAAGAAGCGCAATTGCTCGTCGTCGCCGAGAATCTGCTGGCGCGGGCGGGCTTGACAGCGCTGCTCGAGGAGCGCGGCTGCGCGGTGCTGGCGCAGGTCGACGGCGCCGACCTGCAACGTGATATTGACCGTCTACAGCCGGACGCGCTGGTTGTTGATATGGGCTGGGACAGCGGCGTCATGCGACAGCGCCTCGGCCAGATTGAGGGCGACCTGCCGGTGTTGGCGATCGCCGGCGCAGACGAATTCCAGTCGCTGTCCGCTTTGCTGCGCACTTTGCGTATGTTCCCGCAATTTGCGCTGCTGCCGGGCGAGAGCGCACGCGACACAATTGTCGCCGCGTTGGACGCTCTAGCGGCCGGCTTGTCAGTCATCGATCCGCAGCTGTCGACGCTGCTCGACGCCCCGGCCGGCGCGAGAGACGATCCGATGCAGAGTCCGCTGACAGCGCGCGAGCAGGAGGTTTTGCGGCATCTGGCGCGCGGCTTGACCAACCGGGCGATCGCCCTGGAGTTGGGCATCACGCAGCATACCGTCAAGTTTCACGTCAACGCCATTATGGGCAAGCTCGAGGCGCAGAGCCGCACCGAAGCCGTCGTCCGCGCTACCCAGCTCGGCCTGATCGCGCTCTAGACGCCGGGCGTGTCGCATGATGCCGTTCTGTGGCAAGATAACCGCATGAAAGTTCTGGTCACCGGCGCCACCGGCTTTGTCGGCTCGCACGTCGCGCGGCAGCTCGCTGAAGCCGGGCACTCTGTCCGCGCGCTCTATCGCTCGCAGAAGAAGCTGAGCCAACTGGCTGATTTGGAATTTGACGCTGTAGCCGGCGACCTGGACGATGTCGCCCGGCTGGAGCGCGCCTGCGCCGGCTGCGACGTCGTCTTTCATGTCGCCGCCAAAGCCGACTACTGGAAGGATGATGACCGCGACGCGCTCTGGCGCGTGAATGTCGAGGGCACGCGCAACTTGCTCTCAGCCGCGAAAGCCACCGGCGTCCGCCGCGTCGTCTTCACCAGCAGCGCCTCCACTGTCGGCATCTTGCCCGGCGCCGGCAGCGCGGACGAGACGACCGCTTTCAACCTGCCGCCCGACCGCTTCTGGTACGCCTATACCAAGCTGAAAGCCGAAGCAATCGCCGCTGAGTTCGCCGCCGATGGCTTGGACGTCGTGACGCTGAATCCCGCCGTGATTATCGGCCCGGGCGATCTCAACGCTATCTCCGGCAGCTTTATCATCGAGACGGCCCGTTTTCAGTGGCTCTTGCCCCTGTCGTCCGGCGGCCTGGGAGTGATCGATGCGCGAGATGTGGCGCGGGCGCACGTGGCCGCCATCGAGCGCGGGCGGTCCGGCGAACGCTATATTCTCAGCGCCGCCAACTTGAGCTACCGCGAGTTTTTCGGGCTGATCGCCGCCGCCTGCGGGGTGCGTCCGCCGCTGCTGTCGACGCCGGATTGGCTGCTGGAGCCGACGGCGCGCCTTGTCGACCTGCTGCGCCATCTGGGCATGCAGACGCCGTTGGACGCGAATCAGACGCGGCTCGGCCGGTCGCATGTCTATTTCGACGCCGGCAAGGCCAACCGTGAATTAGGCGCGCCTCAGATCGACATCGAAACCAGCCTGCGCGATACCTTTGCCTGGTATCAGCAGCATGGCTATATCAAAGAGAATTGGCTGACTCGTCTGATCGGCTGGTTTTAGCGCCGGGCGCGCGCCACCAAATCCTGGAAGAGCGGCAGCGCCAGATGCAACATGCGCTCGGGGTGAAATTGCACGCCGATGATGCGACCGTCCGCCGACTCAATCGCCTCGATTACGCCGTCGGCGGAACGCGCCGTCACGCGCAGTCCAGCGCCCACAGTCGCCAGCGCTTGTATATGGTGGGAATTGGTCGCCAGTCGCTGCGCGCCCACAATCGCGCTGAGGCGGCTGCCCGGCGCGATCTGAATCGTATGCTCTCGGGCGCCGCGCTCGGCGCTGTGGACGTCGGCGTCGGCCTGCGCCTGCACATCGCCGTAAATCTCCCCGCCGGCCATGGCGTTGGCGAATTGCATGCCGTAGCAGATGCCCAGGAAGGGACGATCGGCCATCGCCTGGAAGATGAGCGCGTCGCTGCGATCTCGCTTCTCGTCCACGGCCGGCAAGTCGGGCGGCAGCTCGCCGACCAGACCGCGTGTGACGCCGGGACCGCCGGTGATGATCAAGCCGTCCAGCATTGCGGCAAAGGCTCGCGCAGTCTCCTCACGCTCGAACAGGGGCGCGATGACAGGCACACCGCCAGCTGCCGCCACCGCCCGCGCGTAACGGGCGTCCAGCGACTGCGCGCCGTGCGCGTAGCTGGTGGTGATGCCGATCCGCGCTTGCCTGCTCATGTGACTGGACTCGTGGGTCTGACTGTTATTGTGGCTCGATTGCCGAAAATCTACCTCGCCCCCCGACCCCCTCTCCGAATCAGCAGAGAGGGGGAGCAAACTTCAAGCGAAAAGGCCGGGTCTAGCCGGAGAATCGCCATGTTGAATGGCTCAGACTTCAACGGTCGCGAGCGTTAAAAGCGTATCACCAGAAGAGCTTCAGTGGGGCAGGTAGGGCGCGTCGGTCATGTCGCCGACGAATTGCGGCAGGTTGCGCTGACCCAGCATCTGCCGGATGGCGTGCGCCTCGCCGATATGGAACCAGTAGTGGTAGATTGTCCGGTGCAGCATCGTGCCGATGGTCTCTTCCAGCGGCTCGCCTTTCCAATGGAAATGCTCTTGCAGCGTGTCGGTCGTCAGGGTGTCCAGGTAGGGGTCGGCGTTGGCCATGACCTCATGCCAGGCGGCCCACATATCGTCAAGTTTGGGCGCGGAGGGCGGGCTGCCGAAACCGCAGACCTTGCGCAGGTCGGGAAGTATCACCTTGTCCTGCGCTAAAAATATGAAGACCTGATTCTCATGCGCGGCCAGATGCCCGATGATCCAGCTGATGCAATTCATCTGGCCGTGCCGCAGATAGGCGTCCGGCAGGCTCAAGCCGTCGAGACAGCGCAAGAATTCGCCGCGCGTGAAGCGCAGTTGCCGCACCATAGGGTGTGCCATGACGCGCCCTTTCTGTTGTTGTTTCGCTAGTTCGGAGATGATAATCGGCGCCGGCGGATGGCGCAAGCGAGACAGCGGAGTCGCTATGTAGTGTCATGACCACAAAGGCACAAACGTAGCACCGAGTATGTCGCGCTAGAATTGAATGGAAGTCCATTCAAGAGCGGGCGAGCCAAGGCTCGCCCCTACGCACAATGCGAGGAGCAAACGCCCTCCCCCAGCAAGCCAGGGGAGGGGAGCCAGTTGCACCAAGACGCCGAGCATTTTACGCGGGCGGCGGCCTCAGCAGCAGGGCTCGGTTTGAATGGGTCGCGCGCCGAAGTCGCCCACTGCAATCGGTATCTCGCCGACTGCGAGCCGGGTGGGCAGCGCCGGGGCGCAGCAGATCCCGCCGTCGTCGGCGTAATCGGTGACGCATACGCCGGTCTCGGGCAGGTTCAGCCGGACGTCGCGGGCCGCTGCCCAATCGCCGCAGAGCGCCGCGACAACTGAGCGCGCCTGTTCGTAGCCGGTCGCCATCAAGAAGGTCGGCGCCCGCCCGTAGCTCTTCATGCCGATGATGTAGAAGTCTTTCTCCGGCTGGCGCAGTTCGGCTTCGCCATGCGGACGCACCGTGCCGCAACTGTGCAGATTGGGGTCGATAAGCGGCGCCAGACTGCGAGTCGCTTCGACCGCCGGGTCGAGGTCGAGCCGAACTTCGCGCAGCAGCGCCAGGTCGGGCCGGGCGCCGGTGCATACAATCAGCTCGTCGGCGTAATAACCACGCATCTCGCCATCGGCCTCGCCGCGAACGCAGAGCCCGGTCTCCATCGCCGCCACTTCCGCGATGGCGAAGGGCGCCACGATTTGCAGCGCGCCGGCAGCCACCGCCGCCTTAATGCGCAGGCCCAGTTGGCCGCGCGCTTCCAGGGCGTCGGCTTCCCCGCCGCCGTACACCTTTTGCAGATTGTCGCCGCGCATGGCCCAGACAATCTCAGTAGCGGGAAAGTCGGCGCGCAAATCGATCAGGTCCAGCAGCACGTTGATGGCGGAGTGGCCGCTGCCGACCACGACTACAGGTTTGCCGGCGTAGCGCTTGCGCTCGCGTCCCTTGACATCCGGCAGTCCGTAGGCGATGCGGTGGCGCAGGGCGGTTTCGCCGATGGCGGGCAGGCCATTCGCGCCCATCGGGTTCAGCTTATGCCAGGTACCGGAGGCGTCGATGACGGCGCGCGCCTCCACCAGCGTTTCCGCGCCGTCAGCGTATACGATATGCAGTTGAAAGGGCGCTTGCTCGCGCCCGCTGTCTTTTACTTTGTCGAGCCGGCGCCGGCTGACGCCCGCGACGCGCGCGCCCGTCCGGATCACGTTGCGCATAACCGGCAGCTCAGCCAGGGGCCGCAGGTAACGCTCGTAGAGTTCCGCGCCAGTGGGCAATTCATCGGCGGGCGGCGTCTCCCAGCCACTTGCTTCCAGCAGCCGCCGGGACGCCTCGTCGACGTTGAACTCCCAGGGCGAGAACATGCGCACATGGCCCCAGTCCAGCACGCTTGCGCCGACGCTGCTGCCGGCTTCAAACAGGACGGGCTGCTCGCCGCGCTCCAGCAGATGCGCCGCCGCGGCCAGGCCAACCGGACCGCCGCCGATTATCGCCACTGGTAATTTCGTCATGGCTGTCCTCCTTGATAGACCGCATTTGCTATGCTCATTTGAAGCGTGTACGCACGAACATCTTACGCGACGAGATTCGCCGATTCGCGGCGCTAGTTGTACAGTCCTGTAGTGAGATGGTGCGGTTCCGTATGAAAGTTTTCCGGGTTGTC
>CAZWCV010000186.1:0-6761 GCA_964632725.1 uncultured Anaerolineaceae bacterium | reverse complement strand
GCCTCTCCGGCGGCAATATCCAGAAGCTGGTGCTGGCGCGGGAGCTGTCGCGGGATCCGGGCGTGCTGATCGCGGCGCAACCTACGCGGGGCGTGGACATTGGCGCGACCGAATACATCCATCAGCGGCTGCTGCAAGAGCGGGACAATGGCACGGCCATTCTTCTCATCAGCGAAGACCTGGATGAAATCCGCGCGCTGTCGGACCGGATCGCGGTCATGTACGAGGGTCGGATTGTGGGCGAGGTGGAGAATGTCGACGTCGATATTGAGCACCTGGGCCTGCTGATGACGGGTGGGGGGTAGGCGCAGGGTTTTTTTTTGCCACAGAGACACAGAGGCGCAGAGGATTTTTAGCACAAAGGGCACAAAGGCGCGAAGGGCACAAAGATTTTTTTGCCACAGAGGCGCAGGGGATTATTAGCACAAAGGCACGAAGGCACAAAGTACACAAAGATTTTTTGCCATAGAGGCACAGAGGCGCAGAGGGGGATTTTTACCACCGAGTACACCGAGGTCACCGAGGGGGATTTTTGATCACAAAGGCGCGAAGGCGCGAAGGACACAACGGAAAAGGGGCGAAAGGCGACTGGTATTTGGCTGTTAGCTGGTCTGGCGCCAGCCGCAAGCGACGATGGCGGTCGCGTGACCTGGAGTCAGCGCTTTTCCCAAACGATTTTGTTGTCATCAAATGTCCACGTGTCTGAAACGCTCGGTTCGCATGTTTCGTCTATAGTTGGATCACCGTCCGTGACCTCAAACTGGGTGATGACTTTTTTCCCGGTAAAGGAATGGACAAGGTCTTCAAGAATCAATGAGGACTGTTCCTGTGCATCGTGAAGGATTCCGTCTTCCACCGCGCGACTAACGAAGGTATCCATGACCTGTATCTCGGCAAGCAATCGCAATATGTCGAAATCCGCGGCGCAGAATGTATGGTCGTTTCTGACCAGCCTTATGTAGTTTATGTCACAGCTAGTTAGTTGAGGTGACGGCAACAGCAAGGTGTAGGATTGCGTTTCAACATCGTAAACGACGCTGTCGCCTTCCAAGTCTGTGAGATCGAGACCCGCTTCTACGCTGGCTTGCGCAGTAAAGTCACCGCCAAAGCTGCAAAGTCCGTTGTCGACGCCTACATGGAAGTCGTGTTCTACCAGGGAGCGCTCCGCCACGACCAATTCGGCTTTTGCTTCTGCCTGGATGTGCGCAATAATCGCGCCGGGCGGAAACGGCGTTGCAGTTGGCGTATTCGTCGGCGTATTGGTTGGCGTATTTGTCGGCAGGGGAGTATAGGTTGGATAAGGCGTATAGGTAGCTAAGGGCGTATATGTTGGCTCAGGTGTATGCGTTGGCAACTTGGTATAGGTGGCCAAAGGCGTATATGTTGGCTCGGGTGTCAGCGTTGGGTAGTCGGTGTGCGTCGCTAGTGGCGTGTAACTGGGCTCGGGTGATAGTGTTGGGTAGTCGGTATAGGTGGCCAAGGGCGTATAGGTCGGGAGTGGTTCGGGCGGAAAGTCCGGATCTCGCGCAATTTGGATCGCAGCCGACGCATTAGGATGCCCGCTGACAATTAGAAGAATCTCAGCGATCGGTCCTGAAAAGAAAATGACCGATACGAGTGGAACAAGCACTCGCAAGACAAGGGCAAAGTGGTTGCGCTCTTTTGGTGGATGTTCGTGTATAATCTTTTGCTTGTCCGTCATTACTCGGCCCGCTTCCAACCTCCTTCTTCCGTCTTTTGCCAGCCGCTAGGCGCGATGGGCTTACACGAGTCCGGTAACTGCAATTCACCGTCAGTGTCCTTAATTTGGATTATTGCCGGCTTCCCGGTTAGGCTGCGAACAAAGTCTCCGATTCGGGTTTCCGCTTCTTCCGCGGCGCGCTCAAGCAGTCCCGCTTCAATCATTTCTTGGGCGAACTGCGCCATCGCTTCAGCATGCGCAATTTGCCGAACCGTATCCCAGTCTGCTGACAATAACGTAAACGATTGTTCATTCTGATCGATGTACTCAATGCGACAGCTGGTGACAATTGGCGCTGCCAGTTTCAGAGTATAGGTATCGTCGCTGAAGCCAACGCTGTCTTCGTCTATTGTGTCAAAATTAATGCCGGCTTCGATAACGCCAATGGCATTGTGATTGGCGCTGTAGTATCCGGCATTGAGAAAACCACGATGTATTTCCACTCTTATGTCGGTCTTGGCGACTTCATGCTCCGCAGTCACAAAGTTGCCCAATCCTCGTACGCCGGTAACGATTGTATACTTGTGTTCTGCGATGACCTTATCCGGAAAAAGGAAATTCCAAAGACTTTCCACGTTTCCGGCTATGAACAAGGTTACACCCGCTACAATTGCAATCAAGAGAATCGTGGCAATATTCTTAACGAGAAACTTTACAATGTTTGTCATGCGAAAATACCTCCCCACGAATTCAGCAAGCCATTTGAAGTCTTTCGCAATCATAACATATCTTTATGATTCAGATAACGACGTGAATTGCGCATGCTTAATCGAGGCGCTTGGACTATCGGCTTCACGCTTCGCCTTCACCATTCCCACTAGAACTATGCTTTTTCGCTCTGCTAGCTAATGCGCGCATTCCTCCGCCTGTACCGCGCCATGTCGACATCGGTGGTCGACGCTTTCTGCTGCGAGCGGCGGCTGTTGCGGGCGCTGCTGCATGTGGCGTGTTTGCCTTTTGTGCTGGAGTTGACCCGGCTCGGCCTCAAGATGGAGGGCATGATCGCGCGGGATGGCGACTTGAAAGCCGCCAGCGAGTGGCTCGTGAGCATTGGCGCGGCGGACATCCGCATTCACGACGCCGACAACGTCCCCTTGTCCGGGCCGCTGCTCTTCACCGCCAACCACGCCGGCCTGGGCGACGCCCACGCCCTGCTGATGTCGTCGCCGCGGCGCGATACGCGGGTGCTGGCGCATGACTTCGGCATCCTGCCCGCGCTGCCGCAATTCCGGCGCCATGTCATCGTGGTCGACGCCGAGCGCCCGCAACCCGCGCTGAGGGCCTCGCTGCGTCATCTGCGCGGCGGCGGCTCGCTGCTGCTCTATCCGCGCGGTGAGATTGAGGCGGATCCGGCGCTGGATCTCGAGCGGGCGCTGGCGGCGCTGGCGCAATGGTCGGATAGCATCCGGCTATTCGCCCGCCATGTGCCCGAGCTGGCAGTGGTTCCGGTGGCCACCGGCGGCGTGCTGTCGCGCCGGGCGCTGCGCAATTGGCTGGTGCGGCGCTATCGCGACCGCGACAAGCGGCATTTTCTGGCGGCTACCTTTCAGATGATGTTCGCCTGTTACCGAGACCCGGTCGTCAGCCTGTGTTATGGTCGGGCTTTGCGGGGGGAGCGCGCCACCCGCGACCATGCGCTGCAAGAAATGGCTAAGTTGCTTGGGCGCGTCCACGCCGAGCAGGGCCGGCGCCGCGCCAGCTGAGATACGGGCGCATTCAGGCTGTATAATTGCCGATTGCAGGCGATAATATCCGGGCAATAAAGCGTGGCGGAATTACAGGCCGTATGAGTCAATGGTCGAATAACAATCCAGCGCAAGACAGATTCCACTATTGGCTGAGCTATTGGAACCTGCTGATCTCGCTCGTCAGCCGCGATGTGCGCGCGCGCTATCGCCGCACCTTCCTCGGGCCCTTATGGGCGATTATCCCGGCGATTTTGGCGACCGTGATCTTCAGCTTTTTGAGTGGTTTAGTCGCTGTGGACACCGAGGGCGCGCCCCGCCTGGCCTTTACCTTCGCCGCCACTGTACCCTGGACCTTCTTTCAAAGCACGGCCGTGCGCATACCGCATGGCGTCCTGGCGAATGGCACGCTCTTGCGCAAAATGCCCGTGCCGCGCCACGTCTTCCCCTTCGTGGTGCTGTTGACCACGAGCTTCGATTTTCTGATGTCCTTCATCGTCCTGGCGGTGACGCTGCAACTCTTCGGCATAGCGATCACCGGCGCCTGGTTGTGGCTGCCGCTCCTGGTGTTCATGACCGGTTTCCTGGGCTGGACGGTGGGAATCGGCGTGGCCGCCTTCACCATTTATCGGCGCGACCTGCTGCATGGCATCCAACACCTGATGCAAGTCTGGCTCATCCTGACGCCGGTCATCTATTCCGCCAAGGAGCTGGAAAACGGCTTGCAACTGGTGCATTCGCTGAATCCGGCTGTCGGAATTATAGACGGTTTCCGCCGCGTCCTGGTCTTCGGCCAGGCGCCCGATATCGCGATGCTGGCGAGCAGCATGGTCTTAACCTGCGCCGCGCTGGCCGTCTCCTATCCGCTGTATCGCTATCTGTCCCAATACTTCACCGATGTCGTGTAGACCATGAGCCGAGAAACCATTCAAACGGGCGGCGGCAGCGACCTTGCCATCGCCGTGACGGACGTCTGGAAGCGCTATGGCATGCCCTTGCGTCCCTATCTGCGGCGTCAACTTGACCGGCTGCGCGGCGTCGATGTATCCGATCGCGAGGCCTACGGTCCCTGGGCCTTGCGCGATATTTCCTTTGAAGTGAAAAAGGGCGAGTCCCTGGGTATCGTCGGCAAAAACGGCGCCGGCAAGAGCACCTTGCTAAAGTTGATTGCCGGGGTCACCCCGGCCACTTACGGCCGGTTGCAAGTCAACGGTCGCCTCTTCCCCATGATTGAACTGGCGGCGGGCATACACCGCGATTTGACCGGGCGCGAGAATATCAAGCTGCTTGGCGCTATCATGGGCTTCACGCCGCGGCAAATGGAAGAAAAGATACCGATCGTCGAAGCCTTCGCGGAACTGGGCGAGTGGCTGGACAAACCCGTCTGGCAGTATTCAAGCGGCATGCAAACTCGCTTGGGATTCAGCGTGGCCGTCAATGTTGACGCCGATATTCTGCTGATAGACGAAGTGCTGTCGGTTGGCGATGTGAACTTCCAGAAGAAATGCCTGAACCGCATGGACGAGCTTTCCAACAGCGGCGTCACAATCATCTTCGTAACGCACAATCCTTATGCGATCGAGCGGCTCTGCGAGCGTGCCGTGTATATTCATGACGGCCGGGTAGCCGCCATCGGGACGCCCGACGACATCCTGAACGCCTATTTCCTGAAGTCGATGGACAAGTCAACCGTTATCGCCGGCAAAGATGTCTTGAGCGCCGACCTGCGCGAAGGCACGGGCGCTTTCCGCGTGACCGGGATTACCATGCATGATGTCGTCAGCGGCGACGAGATCACCGGCTTTACCATGGGTGAATCGGCCGACTTCCGTATTGCCTTGAACGTCAAGGAGCCGGTCAAGACTTATCAGTTTTCCTTGCGTATCGTAGATCCGGCCAGTACCGTTGTCAGCTTCGTTAGTGTGCCCATGTCCGCGCGAAAGGAGCTCGGCTTGCGGCGCGACGGCGTCCTGCAATGCCGCATCGATAATATCAACCTGCTGCCCGGGCAATACTGGATTGATGTGGTGGCGCGGGAAGTGGGCGGGCCCGTGATTGACTCGGTCTCTTACGCCTATACCTTCAACATCCACGGCAACCTGCAAGTCATCGAGCAAATGGATAGTCGCGGCATCGTGTATCTGCCGGCCCATTGGCGGCTGCTGGCGCACGAGACTGCCGCGCCTGTGGAGGCGACATAGCGCGCGCCGCCTGTAAAGGCCAGTCGCGCGCTAAGAGCTGGCAGGCGTCGGGGGCGGCCACTGCAATCAAGCGGCATGGAAATCTCCCGCAATCATCTCGCAAGCGCGCTGGCGCAGATCAGTCCAGGTTACACGCTCGAAAGCGCCCGAGCCTTGAGCGGACGCGCCCATCTGCTGGTTGTCAGCGCGCGCGAAGGGGGGACGGCGCAGCTTGCGCTTCTCACGCACAGCCCGGCCGATCGCCTGCGCAACCCGGAAATCGCGCGTGACGAGTTCCGCTTGCTCGAAACGCTGTCGACCGCCGGACTGTCGGTCGCTCAGCCGCTCTACCTCGCCGAAGACCACGCGCCGCCCTTTTTCATCGCCGCTTGGCTGCCGGGTTCGCCGCGCTTGGCCGCTGATGACACGCTCGCCTTTTGCCGGCGGCTGGCCGGGATTTTGACGCGGATTCACGCCGTCGACCTGGCTCGGCATGAATTGTCCTTTCTGCCGCGGCAGGCGGACAGGATTGCCGAATTCCTTGACGCCGAAGGAGAATCGGCCGACGAGAGAATCCGCGCCGCCATGCGCCGCGTCGCTCAACCTGTCAAGCCGAATGCCAGCGCTCTGTTGCACGGCGATTTTTGGCTGGGCAACTTGCTGTGGCAGGGCGAGGCGCTTAACGGCATCCTCGACTGGGAAGACGCTATGCTGGGCGATCCGCTGGGAGACTTGGGCAAGAGCCGCCTGGAAATGCTGTGGGCCCTTGGCGAGGCGGCCATGCGCGAGTACACCGCGCAGTACCTTGCCTTGAATCCCCGGCTTGACACCGGCGCCCTGCCCTATTGGGACCTTTGGGGCGCGGCGCGCTTGTCACACTATTCCTCCTTCGCCGGAGATCCCGGTAAAGTCGCTGCCATGCGGCGCCAATATGACAGCTTCATAAGAGCAGCTGTCGACGCGCCAGAGACAGGTTCTACCCCACCCCCCGGCCCCCTTCCCCGACGAGTCAGCTGAGGACAGGACAGGTTTTGAAAGTCGCCGCCGACTGATTTTACCCCACCCCCCGGCCCCTGTCCCGCCATCTCTATGGCGGGCATCCGACGAGTCAGGGAGGGGGAGCGCGTTGAAAGACTTTGATGATATTTTATGTTT